>DATAAM010000097.1:0-9252 GCA_036260075.1 Acidimicrobiales bacterium | reverse complement strand
CGATGGGCGATCGACGCCAGCGCCATGTCGGACAGGACGAAGCGGGGCGGCGTGTCGAGCTCGGCCGCCCGCCGCTCCCGCCAGGCGGCCAGCTCCTGGGCGATGCCCCGAGCCCGCCCCCGGAGCTGGCGCGTCTCCTTGAGCTTCCACCACGCCGTCTCCGGCTCCGGCGCGCCCCGGGGGCGGCGCAGCAGTGTCTCGCACTCCTGCTCGGCCCATGCCAGCCGGCCCCGCGCCTCCAGCTCGGACACCAGGTGCGCCCGCACGGCGAGCAGGTGCTCGACGTCGGAGGCGGCGTACGACTGCTGCTCGGCGGTGAGCGGCCGGCGCGTCCAGTCGGTCAGCCGGTCGCCCTTGGGCAGCCGCCGCCCCAGCACCCGCTCCACCAGCGTGGTGAGCGAAGGGGTCGACATCCCGAGGAAGCCGGCGGCCACCTGCGTGTCGAACAATCGGCTGGGCGTGGCGCCCACGGCCACGTCGAGCACCTCGAGGTCCTGGTCGGCCGCGTGCACGACGGCCAGGCCCGGCCCCTCCAGGAGCCTGCGCAGGGGCGCCGGGTCGACGGCGTACGGGTCGACCAGCACCAGCCGGTCCGCCCACGCCAGCTGCACCAAGGCCAGGTTCGGGTAGTAGGTGCGCTCGCGGTGGAACTCGGTGTCGAGCGCGTACTCGGCGGCGCCGAGCGCGTCCTCGACGGCGTCGTCGAGCGCCGCCTGCTCGTCGATCCATGTCACGACGGCGGGCGCCGCAGCTCGATGTACGCCGCCTTGGCCGCGCCGGTGAGGGGCACGGCCAGCAGGGCACCGACCACGCCGCCCGCCGAGACCCCGATGAGCGCCGCCGCCATGGTGGCGGGGGGCGACAGCTTCACCGCCTGGCCCACCAGCAACGGCCCCAGGACGTGGTTCTCGATCTGGAGGTAGACGACGAAGATCACCGCGCAAGCCACGCCTGTGGCCACGCCCTGGCTGAAGCCGAGCAAGACGAAGGGGATGCCGCCCGCGGCCCCGCCGATCTGCGGCACCAGGTCCCACAGGGCCACCCAGACGGCCGCCAGCGGCGTGAGCGGCACGCCGAGGACGAGGCCGACCACCAGCACCACCACCCCGGCGATCCCCGCCACCGCCAGCGAGCCCGCCACGTAGTGGCCGACGACGCGGTGCGTGAGGCGGGCGACCACCACGGCCCGCTCGCGGCGTCGCTCGGGCACCAGCGCCCGCACGCGGTCGACGAGGCGAGGGCCGTCGAGCAGCAAGGCGATCGCCAGCAGCAGCATGAGCCCGACTGCCAGCACCCCGTCGACGACCCGGCGGGCCGCCCGTTCGATCGGCGTGGTGTCGCCCGCCAGCCGGTCGGGCAGCTCTTCGATCGAGCGCTCCAGCCGGTCGGGCACGTCCGCCTCGCGCAGGTCGTCGCCGATGATCGGCAGGTCGCCCAGGTCCTCGACCACTCGGGGCACCTCGTCGCCCAGGTCGCGGGCCTGGTCGACGGCCGGGGGCACGAGGAGCCACCCGACGACGGCGAACAGGGCCGCCATGGCCGCCAGCACCACGGCGATGGCGGGCGCCCGTTGGAGCCGCAGCCGCCGCCGCGCCAGCTCGACCACGGGGTCGAGTCCCAACGCCACCACCACGGCCACGCCCAGCGCAGTGGTCGTGCGGGGCACCGACCGGAAGAGCCCCGTGAGCGCGATCAGGCCGACGAGCGCGGCCAGCAGCACCAGCACCGAACGCCAGTCGAGGTCGACTTCGCGCACGCGGGGCGCCGGCTCCACGACGTGCTCGGCCCCCGGCGCGCGTGCTGGGTCGGACAGGGCCATGCGCTCGATACTGTACGTGCCCATGGCCGAGCCGCTGCCGACCGAGCGCCTGCGGCTCACCCCCCGGTCGGCCGTGCTCGCTGTCGCCATGTTCGGCACCACGCTGGCCCTGCTGCGGGTGATCGCCGCCTCCCAGCGGGTGCTCGGCTGGATGCTGGTGGCGGCGGCGGCGGCCGGGCTGCTGCACCCGCTCGTCACACGGGTCGAACGTCGGCTGCCCCACGGGCTGGCGGTGGCCGTGGTGTTCGTGGGCGCCGTCGTGTGCCTGGGCGTGATCGCCTACGGGACCGTCGACGGCGTCGTGCGCGAGATGCGCCACCTCCAGGAGGTCGCGCCCCGGGAGGCGGCCCGCCTCGAGCGCGAAGGCCCGCTGCGGGAGGCGGCCCACGACGCCCACCTGGCCGATCGGGTGGAGCACCTGGTCGAGGACATCCCCGAACGCCTGCGGGGCGGGACGCCGGGCGAGGCCGTGCGGGCGGCGGCCACGCGGGCGGTGGCCTTCCTGGCCACGGGCGTGCTGACCCTGTTCCTCCTTCTGCACGGGCCTCGCATCGCGAAGGCGGGCCTCCACCAGATCCACGACCGGCGGCGCCGGGCGAGGGTCGAGCAGGTGGCCGTGCGGGTGTTCCACCGGGGCTTCGGCTACGCCCGCGGGGCGATCGCCATGAGCGCCCTGGCCGGGCTCCTGGGCTACGCCGTCGCCTCGATGGCCGACGTCCCCGGCCCGGCGCCCCTCGGGCTGTGGGTCGCCATGTGGGACCTCGTCCCGGTGGTGGGGGCGGTGATCGGCGCGCTGCCGATCGTGCTGCTGGCGGCGGCGAGCTCGCCCGAACAGGCCCTGCTCTTGGCCGTGCTGTTCCTCGCCTACGAGGCGTTCGAGACGTTCGTGCTGCAACGCTGGGTCGAGCGGCGGTCGGTGCGCGTGGGCCCCTTCCTCACCGTGGGCGCGGGCGTGGTGGGCCTCGAGCTCTACGGCATCGGCGGGGCGCTGGTCATGCTCCTGCTGGTGACCCTGGCCGTCGCCACGGCGGAAGAGCTGGCCCCGGGCTAGGCGCCGTTGCGGATCGCGGCCAGGTCGGCACGGTCGTCGGCGTCGAAGTCGCTGGGCGGCGGGCCGTTGAGCACCTGCCCGACGAGCGACGACTCGATGGCCCAGTACATCACCGACTCGGGATTGCGGGAGTGGCCCTCGTGCTCGGGGTCGTCGCGACCGGTGTCGATCACCAGGTCGACCAGCCCGAGGAGGTGGCCCAGCTCGTGGGCGGCGACCGCTCGCTCGAGGCCCGCCGCCGTCACCAGCGGCGTGGCCGCCTGGCGCACCTGCTGGGTGAACACGGCGGCGGTGTCGCCCCGCACGGCCACGCCCAGGACCGACGATGTGGGGCTGTAGCGCCCGGTGAGGAACAGCACCCGCACCACCGCCTGCTCCGCCGTCTGCCCGCTGCGGCCGTGCTGGTCGGAGAGCGACCTGATGTCGGCGTCGGTGGTGGTGCCGTCTCCGGCAGGCAGGGCCACCGTGCCCGCCACCGTCACGGGCTTGCCGCTGACGTCGCGGACGAGGGCGACCAGGTGGTCCACGGTGGCCTGCCTCGGCTCGGCCCCCTGCTGCACCAGCGGCTCGATCACCACCCGCTGGGCCCGCGCCGCCTGGAGCAGCGTGCGGGCGTAGGCCCCGGGCACGCCCCGTGCGCCGCTGTCCCCGGGCACGCCCGCCCGGGTGGTCGACGTCGTGCCGCCCGACGTCGTCGTGGTGGTCGTCCCGCTGCCCCGACGCGTGGTCGTGGTGGTCTGCCTGGTCGCCGACGTGGTGGTGGCGCCCGAGCCTGTTCGCTGCTCGCCCGACGGCGCCGTGGTGGTGGTGCTGTCGTCGGCCTCGTCGCGGAGCATGAAGTCGTCGCCCGCGCCGTCGGCCCCGTCGCCGCCGCCCGAGCAGGCGGCGGTGGCGACCAGCGCCACGCCAGTGAGGACGGCGCGGATCCAGGCTCGGCCCCCGGGCCCCATGACACGGAAGAGTACTGTCCGCTCCATGCCGCTCTTCTCCTTCGAGGGCAAGTCGCCCCGGGTGCACCCCGACGCCTTCGTGGCGCCCACGGCCACGCTGATCGGCGACGTGGAGATCGAGGCGGGGGCGTCGATCTGGTACGGCGCCGTGCTCCGGGCCGACTACGCGCCGGTGATCGTGCGCACCGGCGCCAACGTGCAGGACGGCTCGGTGGTCCACGGCCCACCCGGCCACACCACCGAGATCGGACCGGGGGCCACCGTCGCCCACCTCTGTGTCGTGCACGGGGCCATGCTGGGCGAGGAGTGCCTGGTGGCCAACGGCTCCACCGTCCTCGACGGAGCGCGCGTAGGCGCCCGGGCGCTGGTGGCCGCGCACTCGCTGGTGCCCGCCGGGCAGTTCGTGCCGGAGGGCTTCCTGGTGGCGGGGGCTCCCGCCGAGGTGAAGCGGCCGGTGGAGGGGTCGCCTGCCGAGATGTGGGTGCGCATGAACCCGCCTGCGTACGCCGAGCTGGCCCAGCGCCACCTGCGCGGCATCACACCGGTGGAGGGCTGAGTCGACCTAGGGGAGCTTCTCGACCGCCTTGCGGACGAGCCCCTCCAAGGCGCCGCGGTCGATCGGCGCGTTTGTCACCACTGTCCCCACGCCGCTGATGACGTCGCCCTTGCGCACCACCACGAACATGCCGTTCACGCTGATGCCCTGGATGCTCGCCTGGAGCGTGAAGGCCGCGGTGTCGTCGCCGAACGAGGCGAACTCGGTGGAGCCGAGCGAGCCGGTCATCGTGGTGCCCTCGACAGGCTCGGAGAATGTCTTGCACTTCTCGAGCATCCGCCGCGCCTCGGCCATGGCCTCCTCGGCCTTGCCCGGCTCGTAGGCCTCCACCTCGTGCGAGATCTGGTTGGTGCCGTCGGCGGTGGCGAACTCGGCCGACGCGTCCGCCGTGCTGGGAACGGTGTCGTCGTCGCCCTCGAGGCAACCGGAACCGGTGTCGTCGGCCGCCTCCTCGTCGTCTTCCTCCTCCTCGACCTCCTGCTGCGTGAAGCCGGTGGGCACGTCGTCCTGCGTGAGGAGATACCCCTGGAGCGTGGCCTCGGTGATCGCCGTGCTGTCGTCTCCGTCGCCGCAGGCTCCAACCAGGAACGCCACCGCGACCAGGAGGATGGGGACACGTCGTCTGCGCATGGTCGGGCACGCTAGCCGTCGAGCGGCGCGAACCCCTGCCTCATCGTGTTCTCGGTGACGACCCGCGGGTCGAGGAACTGCAACAGGTAGTCGGGGCCGCCTGCCTTCGAGCCCACTCCCGACATGCCGTAGTCACCGAACGGCTGGCGCCCCACCACGGCCCCGGTGATGGCCCGGTTCACGTAGACGTTGCCCGCCCGCAGCTCGTCGGCTGCGCGCCGGATGTGGACGGGCGAGCGCGAGAAAAGCCCGGCGGTGAGCGCGTACTCGGTGTCTCCTCGCGGGCGAGCGGGGCGTCGGTGGCCACGTCGGCCACGATCGTGGGGCCCACGAACCAGCCGAGAGGTGGTCGCCGAAGGGCACGTGCTCGGCCAGGTCGACGCTCCCTTGGAAGTACTCGTCGATGTGCCGGAGCACGTCTTCGTCGCCACTGGTGGCGGGGAACACGTCGACGAAGCGGAAGAGCTGGGTCTTGAACGACGGGTGCGACATGGCCCACCCGAGCATCCGGTCGCTCCACCACGACAGCTTGAAGGCCCTCGCCTGCTCGCCCTTTCCCAGCTCCGCGATGCGCCTCGCCAGTGCGGCGACGTCGGCGTCGGGCGGAGAGGCCACCTGCTAGCCGCGCCTCTCCCAGTCGGGGTCGAGCTGGCGCAGGAACTGCGCGCAGCGCTCCTCCTCGTCGGCCTCGCCGATGGCGCCGGCCGCCTGTCGCAGGCCGTCGAGCGCTCGCAGGAACCCGCGGTTGGCCTCGTGCGCCCAGCGGACGTAGCCCGAGCCCCGCCACCCGGCGGCCCGCAGAGCGTCGAGGCCGCGGTGGTAGCCGACCCGGAAGGCGGCGTAGGCCTCGACGTCGTCGCGGCCCAGCTCGCCCAGACAGGCCCAGGCGTCGAGGTAGCGGGGGAAGGTGGCGACCACGGCCGACACCGCGTCGCGCCTGCGCTCGGGGGGCTCGGCCAGGGCGGCGGCCAGGCGCTCGGCCGCCTCGGGCGGCGGGGGCGGCAGCACCGTCTCGGGCAGGCCACCGGAGAGGTGGACGGGGGCGTCGGCCATGGAGCCCAGCGTACGCACCGTACGCTCGCAGGATGGGCACTTCGACGTGCGTGTTCTGCTCGATCGTGGCGGGCGCCACCGACGCCCACGTGGTGCTCGACGAGCCGCACGCGGTGGCGTTCCTCGACGCCGTGCCGCTGTTCCCCGGACATGTGCTCGCGGTCCCCCGGGAGCACCACGAGACGCTGCCCGACCTGCCCGCGTCACTGCTGGAGCCGTTCTTCGCCACCGTGCAGCGGCTCAACCGGGCTGTGCAGGAGGCAACCGGCAGCCAGGGCGTCTTCAACGGCGTGAACAACGTGGTGAGCCAGAGCGTTCCCCACCTGCACGTGCACGTGGTGCCGCGCACCAGGGGCGACGGCCTGCGCGGCTTCTTCTGGCCGCGGCAGAGGTACGCCTCCGAAGACGAGGCCGCCACCGTGGCGGCGCGCATCCGGGCAGCGCTCGGTCGGTAGCCTGAAACTCATGGCTCTTCGGCGGACGGCGCTCGCGGTCGTGTTCCTCCTCCTGTTCCCCACGGCCACGGCAGAGGCCCATCGCACTCGTCAGCCGTCGTCGGCGCCGTCGGGCTTCGACGGGGAGTGGCGCACCACGCCGCCCGGCCCGCCGGTCCCTGCCGAGTCGGGAAGCGGCCGGCGCGTCGTGTACTCGATCTCGCAGCAGCGCGTGTGGCTGGTCGACGGCGGCCGAGTCGACCGCAACTACGCGGTGTCGGGCCGCCGCACGTACCCGCGTCCGGGCACCTACCGCGTGTTCTCGACGTCGCGGCACACGCGCAACGGCTCGTTGCGGATGGAGTACATGGTCCGCTTCGCCCGCGGGCCGCGGTGGTCGGTGGGCTTCCACTCGATCCCGGTCACGGCGAGCGGGCGGCCCATCCAGTCGGAGGCCGAGCTGGGCAGCTTCCGCAGCAGCGGCTGCGTCCGCCAGAGCCTGGCCGACGCCGCCTACCTGTGGGGCTGGGCCCCGGTGGGCACCGCGGTGGTCGTCACCCCGTGAGCTCCACCAGCGCCTGCTCGCGCTTGCCCCGTCGCAGCACCACGAACCGCCCGTGCAGCGTGTCGTCGCGGCCCAGCGGCCGGTCGTCGCCCTGCTGCCGGTTGTTGACGTAGACGCCCTTCTGCTGGAGCGCCCGCCGGGCCTCGCCCTTCGACCCCACCAGGCCGGTGGCGACCAGTGCGTCGACCAGTGCAGTGCCCGTGGGCACCGACGACGAGGGGATCTCGGCCAGCACGTCGAGGAGCGTGCGCTCGTCGAGGGAGGCGATCTCCTCGGTGAACAGCACGGCGGCCGCCCGTTCGGCCTTCGCCGCCTCGTCCGCCCCGTGCACCAGCGCGGTGACCTCGCGGGCCAGCGCCCGCTGCGCCTCCCGCCGCTCGGGCCGCTCGGCGGTGGCGAGGTCGAGCGCCTCGATCTCCTCGTGCGAGAGCCAGGTGAAGTAGCGCAGGTACCGGCCCACCACGGCGTCCTCGGAGCGCACGAAGAACTGGTGGAAGGCGTACGGGCTCGTCTTGGCGGCGTCGAGCCACACCGTGCCCGATTCCGTCTTGCCGAACTTGGTGCCGTCGGCCTTGACCACCAGCGGCGTCGTCAGCCCGTAGGCCGTCTCTCCCCGCAGCCTGCGGATGAGGTCCACGCCCATCGTGATGTTGCCCCATTGGTCGGACGCCCCCATCTGGAGCCGGCAGCCGTGGGCGTCGAAGAGGTGGAGGAAGTCGTAGGCCTGGAGGAGCATGTAGCTGAACTCGGTGTAGGAGATGCCGTGCTCGCGCTCCTCCAGCCGGGCCCGCACCGACTCCTTGGCCACCATCTGGTTGACGGTGAAGTGCTTGCCGACGTCGCGGAGGAACTCGAGCAGGCCCACCGACCACAGCCACTCGCCGTTGTCGACGAGGAGCGCGCCGCGGTCGAAGTCGAGAAAGCGGGCGAGCTGGCCCCGGATGGCCGCCAGGTTCGCCTCCAGACGCTCGGGCGTGAGGAGGCTGCGCTCTTCGGACTTGCCGCTGGGGTCGCCGATCATCCCCGTGCCGCCGCCTGCCAAGGCGATGGGCCGGTGGCCCGCCTCCTGGAAGCGCCGCAGGTTGCACAGCTGGAGCAGGTTGCCCACGTGCAGGCTGTCGGCCGTGGGGTCGAAACCGATGTAGCCCGCCAGCGAGTCGTGGTCGAGCAGCTTGGGCAGCTCGGGGTCGGTGACCTGGTGGACCAGCCCCCGCCACTGGAGTTCCTCGAAGAGCCCGGCCATACGGAACGAGCACTCTACGATCCGGACGGGATGCCCACCCGCCTCTTCCGCCCTCGCTCGCCCCTGAACCTGCGGCTCACGCTGGCGCCCCTGTGCCGGGGGCGCGGCGACCCCACCATGCGCCTGGCCGCCGACGGCGTGTGGCGTGCCTCCCGCACGCCCGACGGACCGGCGACGCTGCACCTGTCGCTGCGTGACGACGTGGTGCACGCCGAGGCCTGGGGGCCGGGTGCGGGCTGGGCGCTGGAGACGGCCCCTGCGCTCGTGGGCGAGCACGACGAGCCCGCCGGGTTCGAGCCCCGTCACCCGGCCGTGGCCGACGCCGTCCACCGGTTCCCAGGGCTGCGCCTGTGCCGGAGTGGACGGGTGGTGGAGGTGCTCGTGCCCACCGTCCTCGAGCAGAAGGTGATCGGGAAGCAGGCCCGCCGCTCCTACGCCGCGCTGGTGCGGGCGCTGGGAGAGCCCGCCCCCGGGCCAGTGCCGCTGCGGCTGCCGCCGGTGCCGGAGCGGGTGGCGGGCACGCCGTCGTGGACGTTCCACCGCTGGGGCGTGGAGCGCAAGCGGGCCGACACCGTGCGCCGGGCCTGCGCGGTGGCCGACCGGTTGGAAGCGGCACCCGACCGGCTCCAGCGGGTGCCCGGCATCGGGCCGTGGACGGCCGCCGAGGTCCGCCGCCTGGCCCTCGGCGACGCCGACGCCGTGAGCGTGGGCGACTACCACCTGCCCAACCTGGTGTCGTGGGCGCTGGCGGGCGAGCCCCGGGGCGACGACGCCCGCATGCTCGAGCTGCTGGCCCCCTACGCCGGCCACCGCGGCCGCGTGCAGCGGCTGCTCGAAGCGGCCGGCCCCCACGCCCCCCGCTACGGCCCCCGCCTCCCCCTCCAGCACATCGCCCGCCTCTGACCCCGTTTTGGGCACGGTTTCCCGTGCATAGCGCGGGAAACCGTGCCC
>DATAAM010000096.1:0-10224 GCA_036260075.1 Acidimicrobiales bacterium | reverse complement strand
CCGGAGGAACTGCCACTGCGTGGGCTGGTCGGCGGGCAGCTCGTTGGGGCGGGCCATCGGGTAGCCGCCCGGCTTCAGCATGCCCTCGGCCCCCAGCACGTCGACGCCGAACTCGGTGCCGTCCTTGTTGAACTCGGCCATCGCCAGCTTGGCGATCGAGCCCTCCGGCCCCGGCGTGCCTGCCGCCCGCAACTGGGCGGCGCGGATGTTGGTGAGGCGCAGCACCTCGGCCCGGACCCACAGCGACATGAGCCGGTCGCGGACGGCCCCGTCGCCGTCGGACCGTCGCTCGCGCCACAGGTCGACCAGCGACGCGATGAGGCCGCTGCCGCGCGGCGGGATGCGCCCCCCGATGGCGACCCGCTCGTTCATGAGCGTGGTCAGGGCGACGCGCCAGCCGTCGCCGACCTCGCCGACGCGGCGGCTGTCGGGGATGCGCACGTCGGTCAGGTAGACCTCGTTGAACTCCGCCTCACCGGTCATCTGGTAGAGCGGCCGCACCTCCACGCCGGGCGCGTGCATGTCGACCACGAAGTACGTGAGGCCGCGGTGCTTGGGCTGCTGCGGGTCGGTGCGGGCCACGAGCATCCCCCACCGGGCCAGGTGGGCCAGGGTCGTCCACACCTTCTGGCCCGACACCACCCACTCGTCCCCGTCACGCGCCGCCTTGGTGCCCAGCGCTGCCAGGTCGGAGCCCGCTCCGGGCTCGCTGAAGAGCTGGCACCACACCTCCTCGCCGGTGAACAGCGGGCGCAGGAACCGGCGCCGCTGCTCGTCGGTGCCGTGGGTGACGATGGTGGGGCCGCCCATCCCGTGGCCGATCACGTTGCGGTCCACCGGGCTGGGCGCACCTGCGGCGGCCAGGCGCTCGTCGACGAGGTTCTGCAGGGCGGGCGACAGTCCGAGCCCGCCGCAGCCCTCGGGGAAGTGGACCCATGCCAGCCCCAGGTCGAACTGGCGGCCGAGGAACACCTCCGGCGCGGTGGTGGAGGGATCCAGCTCTGCGAGGAGCCGGTCGACGAGGGCGTTCACCCGAGTGGCGTCCGTGGCCGTCATTAGCGAAACGCTAAAGACCTGACGCCCGTCTGTCAAGGCGAGGCCGGCGAGGGGGCGCCTTCGGCGGCGAACGCCTGGTACATGCGGCCCAGCGCGTTGAGGATGCGGCGGTCGAGCGTGCGCGGCGACATGCCCAGCTGGCGGGCCACCGAAGGACGCAGCACGAACCAGCCGTAGAGCAGCACGTCGAAGACGACGAGGAGCGCCAGGTGGTCGGCGTCCTCGGTCCACACGCCTGCCTCTTGGTCGCGCTTCCAGTCGGCCAGTCGCTCTTCGAGGAACGCCAGTGGCTCGAACTGCTCGTCGCCGTCGAGCGCCAGCAGCATGACGATCTGCGCGTAGCGGGGATCGCGTCCGTACTCGCGGAACGCGGCGTTGCCCCGCTTCCACGGGTTGACGCGGTGGAGCTGGGCCACCAGCGGGGCGAAGGCGCGCTTGCGGGCGTCGAGGGCAGCGCGCAGCAGCGCCCGCCTGCTGCCGAAGTAGTGGTGGATGAGGCCGCGGTTCACCCGCGCCTCGTCGGCCACCTCCTGGAGGTTCAAGCCCGCGAGCACGCCGTCGCGCTCGAGCAGCCGGAAGGCGGCGTCCATGAGCGCGGCCTCGGTGGCGGCCCGGTCCGGGCGGCGGGCGGCAACGGATCGGGTGGAGCTCACGGGGACACCTCCAGGTCGGGCAGGTCGGTGCTCACTCGCATCGGGAATCGGGGCGGACGCTTGGCCAGGAAGGCCTCGACGCCCTCGCGCACGTCGGCCGACCGTCCCCGTTCGTACAACAGGCGCGACTCGACCACGTGGGCATCGTTCGGGTCGGCGAAGCCCAGCCCCCGCCAGAGCAGGCGTCGGATCAGCGCCACGGACACAGGCGACGTCAGGTCGCTCATCTCGTGGGCCAGCGCGTACGCCGCGGGCAGCAGCTCCTCCGGCGGGTGCACGGCCCGCACCAGGCCGCCTTCGAGCGCTTCCGACGGGCCGAACACCCGGCCGGTCAGCATCCACTCCTGGGCCTGGGAGATGCCCACGACCCGCGGGAGGAACCAGCTCGAGCAGGCGTCGGGCACGATGCCCCGCCGGGCGAACACGAAGCCGAACTTGGCCGCCTCGGAGGCCAGCCGCACGTCCATGGGCAGCGTCATGGTGACGCCCACGCCCACGGCAGGCCCGTTGATCGCGGCGATGACGGGCTTTCGGCTCTCGACGATCCGCAGCACGACCGCACCGCCGGAGTCGCGGTGCTCCTCGGCCGCGGCGGGACCGCCGTGGGCGGCGATGTCGAAGGTGTCGCCGCCCGACGACAGGTCGGCGCCCGCGCAGAAGCCGCGACCCGCCCCGGTCACGACCACCGCGCGCACGTCGTCGTCGGCGTCGATGCGGTCGAAGGCGTCGACCAGCTCGGTCGCCATGCGGAAGGTGAACGCGTTCAGCGCCTCGGGGCGGTGCAGCGTGATCGTCGCCACGCCGTCGTCCACCTGGTACAGAATGTCCTCGTAGGTCACGTCGGCGTCCCCTCGCCACGGTCGACTGCACGCCCGTGCAGCCGCGTTATCGAAACGCTAACAGGTTGCCGCCGCCCCCCGGCCCATCCGCCTGACTGTCACACCCCCTGCGTATGGTTGACGGTGATGAGCCTGCCGCTTCCCACCGCGCTGTCGCCCTCGAAGGTGGCGTCGTTCAAAGACTGCGCGTTGGCCTTCCGCTTCTCCGCCATCGACCGCCTCCCGGAGCCGCCCTCGCCGTGGGCGGCCAAGGGCACGCTCGTGCACCGGGCGCTCGAGCTGCTCTTCTGGGAGGTGCCCGCGGGTGCCCGCACGCTCGAGGCCGGGCTGGCCGCCTTCGAGCGGGCCTGGGGCGAGTGCCGGGTCGACCCCGAGTACACGGAGCTGGCCTTGGGCGACGAGGAGGCCGAGGCGTTCCGGGCCGACGCCGAGGCGCTCGTGCGGGCCTACTTCGAGCTGGAGGACCCCGACCGGGTGCGGGTGATCGGCACCGAGCTGCGCCTGGAGGCCGAGGTGGGTGGCCTGCGCCTGCGGGGCATCATCGACCGGCTCGAGCTCGACGACGACGGCGAGCTGGTCGTGACCGACTACAAGACGGGCCGGGCGCCCGGCGAGCGGCACGAGCACGGCCGGCTGGGTGGCGTGCAGTTCTACGCCTTCCTGTGCGAGCAGGTACTGGGCCGTCGGCCTGCCCGCGTGCAGCTCCTCCACCTGCGCGAGCCGGTGGCGATCGTGAGCATGCCCACCGAGCAGTCGCTCCGCGGCCTCCGCACCCGGGCGGCGGCGGTGTGGTCGGCCATCGAGCGCGCCTGCATCAGCGACGACTTCCGCCCCAAGCCGGGGCCGCTGTGCTCCTTCTGCGCGTTCAAGGCGTACTGCCCGGCCTTCGGCGGCGACCCCGCCTTCGCTCGCGCCCAGGCGGCCGCCGCCGAGGTGGAGGCGCCCGTGCCCCTGGCGGTCTGATCGCGCCACCCCGCTAGCGTGGCGGCCGCCATGGAGCTGCTGTCCGCGCACACACGCAAGCGCATCGCGGCGTTCGACGCCCGGGTCGACACCACCCTCGACCGCGTGCGCGGCAACCCGGTGGCCGACCGGGTGATGTACGCGGCGTCGGCGCTCGGCGACCACAGCCTCGTGTGGTTGATCTTCGGCGCGCTCCGCGGCCTGCGCTCCGAGCACGACTGGAAGGCTGCCGTTCGCGTCGGCGCGGGCTTGGGT
The DNA here is from genome assembly GCA_036260075.1 of Acidimicrobiales bacterium. Lineage (GTDB taxonomy): Bacteria > Actinomycetota > Acidimicrobiia > Acidimicrobiales > JAHWLA01 > DATAAM01. Next base: position 6,458 of record DATAAM010000096.1, on the reverse strand, counting down.
ATCGAATCGGCCTTGGTGAACGTCGGCATCAAGTCGCTGTTCCGCCGCACCCGTCCCCCCTGGGACGTCGACCGTCCCTTCCGCCTCCGCCGCCCGCGCACGAGCAGCTTCCCGAGCGGTCACGCCACCTCGGCGTTCACCGCCGCGGGCCTCCTGGCCGACGACGACCCGCTGTGGCCGCTCTACTACGCGGCGGCAGCGCTGGTGGCCACCAGCCGCGTGTACGTGCGCGCCCACCACGCGTCCGACGTGCTGGGCGGCGTCCCCATCGGCATCGTCCTCGGCCGCATCGGCCGCCGCCTGGCGCCGCTGCCGCCCCGGCACCCATGAAGGTCTCCTTCACCGTCACCTGGGACTACCGGTGCCCGTTCGCCCGCAACGCGGTGGAGCACATCCTCACCGGGCTCGAGGCAGGCGCCCCCTGGGACGTGCGCTTCGCCCCCTTCTCCCTCAGCCAAGTCCACGTGCGCGAGAGCGAGGCCGACGTGTGGGACGACCCCACCATGCGGGACACGCTGCTCGCCATGCAGGCGGGCATCGCCGTGCGCGACTCGATCCCCGACGCCTTCCCCCGCGTGCACGGTGCGCTGTTCGCCGCCCGCCACGACGAAGGCCGCGATCTGCGCGACGCCGCGGTCGTGCGAGCCGTCCTGCAAGAGCAGGAGGTCGATCCCGACGCCGTGTTCGCCGAGATCGACGGGGGCGGCCCGCTGGAGGCGTTTCGGCGGGAGCACGAGCAGCTGGTGGCCGAGCACTCGGTGTTCGGCGTGCCCACGTTCGTGGCCGATGGGCGGGCCGTGTTCGTGCGCCTGATGAGCAGGCCGCAGGGCGACGCCGACCTGGCGTGCCAGACGATCGACCGGGTGCTGCACCTCGTGGCCGGGTGGCCCGACCTCAACGAGTTCAAGCACACCACGATCCCGCGGTGACCTGATGGCGACCCGCATGTCCGCCGTCGAGGCTCTCATGTGGGCCGCCGAGCGCGACCCGCTGCTGCGGTCGTCCTTCCTCAACCTCACCTTCCTCGACCACCCCCTCGACATCGGCCGCTTCCGGGCGCGCCTGGCCCGGGCCGCCGAGGTGGTGCCGCGCCTGCGCCGCCGAGTGGTCGACGGCGGCCCGGGGGCGCCCGAGCTGGTGGACGACCCCGACTTCGACCTCGACTTCCACGTGCGCCACATCGCGCTCCCCCCGCCCGGCACCGACCGGCAGCTCCTCGACTTCGCCGCCGTGCTGTCGACGGAGGCGTTCGACCCGGCCCGGCCCCTGTGGCAGTTCACCGTGGTCGACGGCCTGGCCGACGGACGGGCCGCCCTGCTGGCCAAGATGCACCACACGATCACCGACGGCGTGGGCGGCGTGCGGCTGTCGGCCATGTTCCTCGACCTGGAGCCCGACGCCACCGAGCCGTTGGTGGACGAGGTGCCGCAAGCCGACGCCGATGCGCCTGCCGCCGAGTCCGACGGCCTGCTGGGCACGGTCACGCGGGTGGCGGGTGGCGCCGCCCGCCAGGTGCTGGGCGCCGCCCGGCAGATCGCCACCCCCGCCGACGCGGTGGAGACGGCTCGCTCGGTGGCCCGGCAGGTGCTGGTGACCGAGGGCGCCCGCTCGTCGCTGTGGGCCGGGCGCCGCTCGCTGGGGCGCCGCTTCGAAGTGCTGTCGATCGACCTGGACGAGGCCAAGGCCGCGGCCAAGGCGCTGGGCGGCACGCTCAACGACCTGTACGTCGCCGGCATCGCGGGCGGCGCGGGCGCCTACCACCGCGCCAAGGGCGTCGAGGTCGACGACCTGCGGATGTCGATGCCGGTCAGCACCCGCACCGACAAGTCGGCGGGCGGCAACGCCTTCGCCCCAGCGCGGGTGCTGGTGCCCGCAGGGGTGGAGGACCCCAAGGCCCGCTTCGAGGTCGTGCACGAGCGCTTGGCCGTCACCAAGGGCGAGCGGGCCTTCGCCTTGGCCGACAGCGTGGCCGGGGTGCTCACGTCGCTGCCCACGCCGCTGGTGGTGCGGCTGGCCCGGCGCCAGATCGAGACCGTCGACTTCGCCGCCTCCAACGTGCGGGGGGCGCCCTTCGACCTGTGGATCGCGGGCGCCCGGGTGTTGGCCAACCACCCCATGGGGCCCACGGCCGGCACCGCGTTCAACGCCACGCTGCTGTCGTACCGCTCCAACATGGACATCGGGCTCAACATCGACACCGCGGCGGTCGACGATCCCGTCCTGCTCCGCGACTGCATCGCCGCCTCGCTGGCCGACGTCGTGGAGGCGGGTCGCCGGTAGAGTCCGCAGCCATGGAGCCGGCCGGGAAGGTCATCGTGGTGACGGGCGGCGGCAGCGGGATCGGCGAGGCCCTGTGCCGTCGCTTCGCCGCCGAGGGGGCCAAGGCCGTGGTGGTGGCCGACCTCGACGGCGACAAGGCGGTGGCGGTGGCCGACGAGATCGGCGGCCTGGCGGTCGCGACCGACGTGACAGTGGAGGCCGACGTCCGGCGGCTCGTGGAGCGGACCGAGGAGGCCTACGGCCCCGTCGACCTGTTCTGCGCCAACGCGGGCGTGGGCGGAGGCGGCGGCATCGACCAACCCGACGAGGCGTGGGATCTGGTGTGGCGGGCGAACGTGCTGTCGCACGTCTACGCCGCCCGGGCCGTGGTCCCGGCGATGGCGGACCGGGGCGAGGGGTACTTCCTGAGCACGGCGTCGGCGGCCGGGCTGCTGCTGAACCTCGGCAACGCCCCCTACACCGTCACCAAGCACGCGGCGGTGGCGTTCGCCGAGTGGCTGGCCGTCACCTACGGCGACCGGGGCGTGCGGGTGTCGTGCCTGTGCCCGATGGGCGTGCGCACCCCGATGCTGACGGGCGGCCTCGACGTGGGCGACTCGGCGGCCCGGTCGGTGGCCGCCGCCGGTCGCGTGCTCGAGCCCGCCGAGGCGGCCGAGGCCGTGGTGCAGGGCCTGCGGGAGGAGCGGTTCCTGATCCTGCCCCACCCCGAGGTGGCGGAGATGTACCGGCGCAAGGGCGACGACCCCGACCGCTGGCTGGCGGGCATGCGGCGGCTCCAGGCCGCGCTCCTCGGCGGTTCGTGACGGCCCTGGAGCAGCTCGGCCTCGCTCCCGGCCACCCGGTGCGGTTCCGGCGCAAGGCGGGCGGGCGCTGGTCGCTCGGCACCGCCGTTCGCGTCGAGAAGGACGGCAGCATCGGCGTGCGGGACGACTTAGGCGCCGCCCGGGCCATCCCCGTGGCGCTGATCGAGGTCCGCACCACCGGCCCCAGGGGCGCCCACACGTGGGAGCCCCTGGTCGAGCGAGCCGCCCGCACCGAGCAGCTCCGCCTCCTCTGACCCCCCCATTTTTCTCCGCAAATACGGGCGTGGAGGCCCGTATTTGCGGAGAAGAATCGGGGGGTCAGCGGGGAGGGAGGAACTCGGCGGGGTTGCCGATGGTGCCGCCCCGGCGCACCTCGAAGTGGAGGTGCGAGCCGGTGGAGTGCCCCGTCGAGCCGATGCTGCCGATCCGGTCGCCCGCCCGCACCGGCTGCCCGACCGCCACGGCCACGGCCGACAGGTGGGCGTACAGCGTCTGCACGCCGTCGCCGTGGTCGACGATCACCACGATCCCGTAGCCGCTGTAGCCCGCGGGCGCCGAGCCCGCCCACGCCACGGTGCCGGCGGCGGCGGCCACCACGGGGTCGCCGGTCTCGCCGTCGATGTCGGTGCCCGGGTGCGCCGACCGGCCCCGCCGCTCGCCGTACCACCCGGTGATCGCGCCCGGCGCGGGCCACACCACCGAGGGGCGGGCCGCCTCGGCCGCCCGTGACGCCTCGGCCTCGGCCCGCCGGGCGGCGGCCAGGCGCTCCTCCCGGGCCAGGGCCCAGAGCTGCTCGGCGGCCAGCCCGTCGGGGACTCGATGGCCCTCGGCGGGCGCCGCCGCCCGCGCGCGCGGGCCGGTGCCCGCGGCAACGGCCACGGCCCCCGAGAGCAGAGCGACCAAGAAGGCGACGAGGGTGACGGTGGTCGCTCGCAGCGCACGCGCGCGCGAACAGAGAACCAACGGAGACATGGGGAAGTGCACGAAAAGCGTAGATGGGGCGCCTTGGCCCCCGTCAAACCGGACGTGGGAAGATCCGCCCGTGCCGACCACCCGCGCCCGCCGCATGTGGCAGCTGCTCGAGCCGGTGCACGCCGTCGTCTACTTCGCCCCGGAGACGGCCGAGGAGTGCGCCGCGGTGGGGCTGAAGGGCGGCTGGATGGCCTACTTCGCCTCCCGAGCGGCCCCCATGGGCCCGGTCCCGGCCGAGGTCGTCAACGCCGCCGTCTTCAACTTCGCTCCCCGCATGGTGCACCGCGCCATTCCCGACGCCTGGCGCTTCGCCGACCCCGCCGACGTGATCGCCGCCCGGCTCCGCGTGGTCGACCGCGTCCTGCGCCGCCTGCTCGGAGACGCCGTCGACGACCCGGCCGTGCCGGAGGCCGTCGACCTCCTGCGCCAAGCGGTCGCCGCCTGCGACCTGGCGGGCCGCCCGCTGTTCGCCGCCTACCTGTCGCTCCCGTGGCCCGACGAGCCCCACCTCGCCCTGTGGCACGGCGCCACCCTCCTGCGCGAGCACCGGGGCGACGGCCACGTGGCCGCCCTGGTGGCGGCCGACCTCGACGGCTGCGAAGCCCATGTCAGCCAGGTCGCCTCGGGCGCCGTGCCCGCCGAGGCGATCCGCCCGTTCCGCGGCTGGACCGACGAGGAGTGGGACGCCGCCGCCGAGCGCCTTCGCCGTCGGGGCTGGACCGACCACGACCGCCGGGTTGTCGAGGACCGCACCGACGAGTTGGCCGCCGCCCCCTGGCGCACCCTCTCGGGGGACGACGCCGACCGCCTGGAAGCGCTCGTCCGTCCCCTGGTCGACCGCATCGTCGAGGCGGGCGGCATCTTCTACCCGAACGCGATGGGAGTTCCCAGGATTTGAACTCCGGCTAGCACCCCTGCCTAGGGTGGTCCCGACGAACAGCGCCCCCGGCGACCGTCCCAGAGACCGTCGGGTGGTGCGCATCGCCGCCCCTTCCCCTCCGTGAACGGCACCGGAGCGCGGGAGGGCGCTCGACCCGAAAGGGGCTTCACCCATGCAGCGTGCTGCACTCTCCGTCGTTCTCGCGGGCGCCGTCGTGCCCGCTCTGCTGCCGGCCGCCGCCGAAGCGGCCGCCGGCGAAGGCACCATCGTGCCCTTCGGCGACGCCGCCCACCTCGGGCACCCCGGCGACGCCGCGGGCTCGCCCGTCGTCGGGCTCGACAGCGCCCCGTCGGGCGAGGGCTACTGGGTGGTGGCCGCCGACGGCGGCGTGTTCGCCTTCGGCGATGCCGCCTTCCACGGCTCCACCGGCGCCATCACCCTCAACCGGCCCGTCGTGGACACCGCGGCCACGCCGACCGGCCAGGGCTATTGGCTTGTCGCCTCCGACGGGGGCATCTTCGCCTTCGGTGACGCCGCCTTCCACGGCTCCACCGGCGGCACCCCCCTCAACAGCCCCATCGTGGGCATGGCCGCCACGCCCACGGGCGACGGCTACTGGCTCGTCGCCTCCGACGGGGGCGTGTTCGCCTTCGGGGACGCGCCCTACCACGGGTCGCTGGGCAACCAGGCGCTGCGGGCGCCGATCACCGGCGTGGCCGCCACCACCACCGGCGAGGGGTACTGGCTCGTCGGCGCCGACGGCGGGGTGTTCGGCTTCGGCGATGCGGGCTACCACGGCTCGCTCGGCAACCAGCCGGCCACCGCGCCCGTCGTCGACCTCGCCCCCACCCCAACGGGCCACGGCTACTGGCTGGCGTCGGCCGACGGCGGCGTGTTCGCCTTCGGCGACGCGCCCTACCACGGCTCGGCGGGCGCCGACCGGCCCCTCGCCCCCGTGGTCGACATCGAGTCCCGCCGCCGGGGCAGCGGCTACTGGCTCGCCACCGGCACCGAGCAGCCCCGCCGCGTCGACCTCGGCCTGTTCGAGGCCACCTGCTACTCGCTGCGGGGCACCACCGCCTCCGGCCGCCCCGTGGGCGAGGACGTAGTGGCCGTCGACCGCCGGGTCGTCCCCCTGGGCACCCGCCTGTACGTCGAGGGCGAAGGCGAGCGGGTGGCTGCCGACACCGGCGGCAACATCGACGGCCGCCGCATCGACGTGTGGAAGCCCACGTCGTCGCAGTGCGCGCAGTTCGGACGGCGTACCGTGCGCGTGTGGCGAGTGAGCTGAGCCACCCGCTCGACGGCATCCGCGTCCTCGACCTGGCCCGGGTGGTCGCGGGCCCGTTCGCGGGCCGGATGCTGAGCGACCTGGGGGCCGACGTCGTGAAGGTGGAACCGCCCGAGGGCGACGTCACCCGAGTGTGGGGCGAGGTGCGCCACGGCCTGTCGGGCTTCTACACCCAGCAGAACGCGGGCAAGCGCAACGTCTGCATCGACCTGAAGGCGCCGGGCGGGCCCGA
>DATAAM010000095.1:0-24484 GCA_036260075.1 Acidimicrobiales bacterium | reverse complement strand
ATCCGCCATGCAGGTCACGATGACGGTCAACGGCACCGTTCGCAGTCACGACGTGGAGCCGCGGCTGCTGCTCGTGCACTACATCCGAGAGGTGCTGGGGCTGACGGGCACGAACGTCGGCTGCGACACGTCGTCCTGCGGTGCATGCACCGTCCTGCTCGATGGAGAGTCGGTGAAGTCGTGCACGGTCCTCGCCGTGCAGGCCGACGGCGCCCACGTCACCACGATCGAGGGCCTGGCGCCCGGCCCCGACGAGCTCCATCCGATGCAGCGGGCGTTCCACGAGCACCACGCGCTCCAGTGCGGCTTCTGCACGCCCGGCATGGTGCTGGCCGCCGTGTCGCTCTTGAAGGACCACCCGTCGCCCACCGAAGCCCAGGTGCGCGAAGGGCTGGAGGGCAACCTCTGCCGCTGCACCGGCTACCACAACATCGTCGAGGCCGTGCTGGCCGCCGCCGGGGTGCGGTCGTGATCCCGGCCGCGTTCGACTACGTGCGAGTGGCGTCCGTCGACGAGGCGGTCGCCGCGCTGGTGGAGCACGGGGAGGACGCCAAGCTGCTGGCAGGCGGGCACTCGCTGCTCCCGCTCATGAAGCTGCGGCTCGCCACGCCCTCCGTGCTGGTCGACGTCGGCCGCCTGCGCGAGCTGTCCTACGTGAAGGACCGAGGCGACCACGTGGTGGTGGGCGCGCTCACCCGGCATCGCGACATGGAGACGTCGTCGCTCCTGCAAGCGGAGGTGCCCATCCTGGCGGCGGCCGCCGCCACCATCGGCGATCCGCAGGTGCGCCACCGGGGCACGCTGGGCGGGTCGCTGGCCCACGGCGACCCCGCCTCCGACCTGCCCGCGGTGGTGCTGGCGTGTGGCGGGTCGTTGGTGGTTCAGGGACCCCAGGGGGAGCGCGTGATCCCCGCCGACCGGTTCTTCGAGGGGTTCCTGGAGACCGCGCTGCGGCCCGACGAGGTGCTCATCGAGGTGCGCCTGCCGAAGCTGGGCGGGGCGGGGTGGGCGTTCGAGAAGTTCACCCGCCGGGCGCAGGACTGGGCCATCGTGGGGGTGGCGGCCGTGCGCAACGGCATCACCGGCGTGGCCTTGGTGAACATGGGACCGGTGCCCGTGCGGGCCACCGCGGTGGAGGAGGCGCTGGCGAGCGGGGCCTCGCCGGCCGACGCCGCCACGGTTGCCGACCAGGGCACCGAGCCGCCCGCCGACCTCAACGCCTCGACGGAGTACCGCCGCCACCTCGCCCGCGTGCTCGTCCGCCGAGCCCTCGAACGCGCCACCCCTTGACCTCGGGGTGATCCGGCGGGATCAGCCCCGTCTCGGAGAACGCCACGAGGAGACGAGCTCCACGAGGGTGCGCACGCCGAAGCCGGTGCCACCTTGGCGGAGGTAGCCCTCGTCCTTGTCGGCCCGGGCGGGGCCCGCGATGTCGAGGTGGGCCCAGGGCACGTCGCCCACGAACTCCTTGAGGAACAGCCCGCCGATGATCGTGCCCGCCTGCCCGGGGTTGCCCATGTTCTTCACGTCGGCCACCTCGGACTCGATGTGCGAGCGGTAGTCGTCGGCGAGCGGCAGCGGCCACGCGGGCTCGCCTGCCCGCTCGGCGGCGTCGCGCACCTGTTCGACCAGCGCGTCGTCGTTGCCTATGACGGCGGCGATCTTCTTGCCCAAGGCCACCACCTGCGCGCCGGTGAGCGTGGCGATGTCGATGATGGCGTCGGGGCCCGCCTCGACGGCCAGCGACAACCCGTCGGCCAGCACCAGGCGACCTTCGGCGTCGGTGTTCAGCACTTCGATCGTCCTGCCGTTGCGGGCTCGCAGCACGTCGCCGGGCCGGATGGCCGAGCCGCTCGGCATGTTCTCGGCGGCGGGGACGATGCCGGTCACGCGGGTGCGCACGCCGAGCGCCCGCAGCACGGACATGGTGGCCACCACGGCGGCGCCGCCGCTCATGTCGGTCTTCATCGTCATCATGCCGTCGGCCGTCTTGATCGACAAGCCGCCCGAGTCGAACGTGATGCCCTTCCCGACCAGCGCCACGTGGCCCCGCGCCCGACCCTCCGGCTCGTAGCGCATCTCGATCAGGCGCGGCGGCTGCGACGACCCCATGCCCACCCCCAACAGGGCGCCCATCCGCTCGCGGGCCAGCTGGTTCTCGTCGAGCACCCGAACCTGCAACCCCGCCGCCTTGCCCACCTCGACGGCCACCTCGGCCAGCCGCGAGGGCGACAGCGATCCCGCAGGTTCGTTGACGAGGTCGCGGGCCATGGCCACCGCGCTCACCACCGACGCGGCGCGGTCGAGCGCCGCCTGCAACCGGGTGGCGCCGCCCCCCACGATGCTGACCCGCTCGATGCGGCACGCCGGGGGGTCGGACTTGTAGGTGGAGTACCGGTAGGCGGCCAGCCCCAGACCCTCGGCCAGCGCCCCGGCCGCCCCCACGCCCTCGGCCCGGGGGAGGGCGACGGCCACGTCGGCGAAACGGCCCGCGGCGTCGGCGACGGCAGCGCCCGCCTTTCGCCAGGCCTCGTCGTCGACCTGTTCGCGCTCGCCCATGCCCACGGCAACGACGACCGATCCGTCGTCGGCGGGCAGCACCTGCGACTGGCCCGCCTTGGCCTCGAAGCCGATGCGTTCGAGGTAGCCGAGGTCGAGCTCGACGGGGGCGCCGTCGGCCATCGACAGCCCGCCGAACACGGGCACCGCAAGCACGGGGGCCTCGGTGGGCACGTCGCGGGCGGCGACGAAGGTGATCGGAGGCATCAGGTCTCCTTGGAGAGGGACCGAGTGGGCAACGACTCGCCTTCGTGACGGCGGGCCATCGTCCAGAGCAGGTCGGAGAGGCGATTGAGGTAGGGCACGACGTGCGAACCCTCGGCCGTCACGTCGACGGCCAGGCGCTCGGCCCGCCGTACGACGGTGCGGGCCACGTCGAGCAGGGCGGCGAGGCGGTTCTGTCCGGGCACCACGAACTCGCTCGGCATCTCGAACTGCGTGTGCAGCTCGTCGATGCGGGCTTCGAGCGCGGTCACCATCTCGGCCGTCACCGCGGTGGTGCCGGGCTCGAGCTTGTGCCGGTTCTCCGTCGCCGTGGCCAGGTCGGCCATGAGGACCCACAGGTCGCGCTCCAACCCGACGAGCAGCTCGTCGAGCTCCGACCCCTTGGGCGCCTCGGCCCGGACGAGGCCCAGGAAGGCCTGGGCCTCGTCGACGGTGCCGTAGGCGTCGACTGTGGGCGATCGCTTCGCCACCCGGCCTCCGAAGTACAGGCCGGTGGTGCCGTCGTCGCCCTTGCGCGTGTAGATCCTCACCGGCGTTGGACTCTAGACCCTGGTTCCGGCACCACGATCGGGCGGCATATCGGTCGATCCTGGTGCCAGGACGGCCGGTAGCCTTGGGGCATGTCCCGCAGCTACCTCGACCTGGTGCGCGAGCGCGTCGTCGTGTTCGACGGCGCCACCGGCACCAACCTCCAGCTGCGCGACCTCACGGCCGACGACTTCGGCGGCCCCGCCTTCGAAGGGTGCAACGAGCTGCTCGTCGTCACCCGCCCCGACGTGATCGCCGACCTCCACCGGTCGTTCTTCGACGTGGGCGTCGACGTGGTGGAGACCGACACCTTCGGCGCCTTCCCCGTGGTGCTGGCCGAGTACGGCATCCCGGAGCGCACGCACGAGCTCAACGTGGCCGCCGCCCGCATCGCCCGTGAGGTGGCCGACGGCTACGGCGGCTTCGTGGCGGGCTCCATGGGACCGGGCACCAAGCTCCCGTCGCTCGGACAGATCCGCTTCGCCGAGCTGCGCGACGCCTACGAGGTGCAGGCCCGCGCCCTGCTCGAAGGCGGTGTCGACCTGTTCATCGTCGAGACCTCCTACGACCTCCTCCAGGTGAAGGCGGCGGTGATCGCCTGCCGACGGGCGATGGCTGCTGCCGGCCGCACGGTGCCGTTGCAGGTGCAGGTCACGATCGAGCTCACCGGGCGCATGCTGCCGGGCACCGAGATCGGTGCCGCGCTCACGTCGATCGACGCTTTGCGGGCCGACGTCGTCGGCCTCAACTGCGCCACCGGGCCGCAGGAGATGAGCGAGCACCTGCGCTACCTCTCCCAGCGCGCCCGCACGCCGATCTCCTGCCTCCCCAACGCGGGCCTGCCTTCGGTGGTCGAGGGCCGCATGCACTACGACCTCACCCCCGGCGAGCTGGCCGACTTCCACGCCCGTTTCGTCACCGAGCTCGGCGTGTCGGTGATCGGCGGCTGCTGCGGCACCACGCCGGAGCATCTGCGGGCGGTCTTGGAGCGCTGCCGCGACCTCACGCCCGCGGCGCGCACACCGCAGCCGGAGCCGGGCGTCGCCTCGATCTACAGCCACGTGCCCTACGACCAGTCGCCGTCGTTCCTGGTGGTGGGCGAGCGCACCAACGCCAACGGCTCCCGGAAGTTCCGTGAGGCGATGCTGGCCGACGACTGGGAGACGTGCGTGGCCATGGGCCGCGAGCAGGTGAAGGAGGGCGCCCACGTGGTCGACGTGTGCGTCGACTACACCGGCGAGGACGGCGTGGCCGACATGGACGAGATCGCCTCGCGCTTTGCCACCCAGGTCACCGCGCCGCTCGTCCTCGACTCCACCGAGCCCGCCGTGATCGAGGCCGGGCTCCAGTGGATCGGCGGCAAGCCCATCCTCAACTCGGTGAACCTGGAGGACGGCGACGCGCCCGGCACCCGCCTCGACCGGTTCCTGTCGTTGGCCCGCGAGTACGGCGCGGCCGTGGTGTGCACGTGCATCGACGAGGAGGGCCAGGCCCGCACGGCGGAGTGGAAGCTGCGGGCCGCGAAGGCCATCCACGACATCGCCGTCCACCGCTACGGGTTGGAGCCGAGCGACCTGCTGTTCGACCCGCTGGTGCTGCCCATCTCCACCGGCATGGAGGAGAGCCGGCGCGACGGCATCGAGACCATCGAAGGCATCCGCCGTATCAAGGCCGAGCTCCCCGGGGTGCACACCGTCGTCGGGCTCTCCAACGTGTCGTTCGGCCTCACGCCCGCCGCTCGCCACGTGCTCAACTCGGTCTTCCTGCACGAGTGCCAGCAGGCGGGCCTCGACGCCGCCATCGTGCACGCCGCCCGCATCATGCCGCTCAACAAGATCGACCCGCGCGCCGTCGAGGTGTGCCTCGACCTCGTCTACGACCGCCGTCGCGACGACTACGACCCGCTGCAAGAGCTGCTCGCCATGTTCGAGGGCGTGTCGGCCGCCGCGGTGGCGAAGGAGGATCGCAGCGGCTGGCCGGTGGAGCGGCGCCTGGAGCAGCGCATCGTCGACGGCGACAAGGACGGCATCGAAGCCGACCTCGACGAAGCGCTGGCATCGGGCCTGTCCGCGCTCACCGTCGTCAACGACGTGCTGCTCGCAGGCATGAAGACGGTGGGCGACCTGTTCGGCTCCGGGCAGATGCAACTGCCGTTCGTGCTCCAGTCGGCCGAGACGATGAAGACGGCGGTCGCCTACCTGGAGCCGCACATGGAGAAGAGCGACCAGGGCGGCAAGGGCCGGGTCGTCCTCGCCACGGTCAAGGGCGACGTGCACGACATCGGAAAGAACCTGGTCGACATCATCTTCACCAACAACGGCTACGACGTTCACAACCTCGGCATCAAGGTGGCCGTCACCGAGATGATCGAGAAGGCGTTGGAGATCGACGCCGACGCCATCGGCATGAGCGGGCTGCTCGTGAAGAGCACGTTGATCATGCGCGAGAACCTGGAGGAGCTGAACCAGCGCGGGCTGTCGGGCATCCCCGTCCTGCTCGGGGGGGCCGCCTTGACGCGCACCTACGTCGAGCGCGACCTGCGCGAGGTCTACGAGGGCCGCCTGTTCTACGGCAAGGATGCCTTCGAAGGGCTCCGCACCATGGACCGCTTGGTCGAACTGAAGAAGACGGGCGCCGAGGACCCCGACTTCGGCCGGGCGCCCGGCGGCCGCGACCTGCCGCGCCGTCAGCCCAAGCCCGAGGTCGACCCCTCGACGCTGCCGTCGCGCTCGCCGGAGGTCGCCGACGACAACCGCGTGTTCGTGCCGCCGTTCCTCGGCACCAAGGTCGTGAAGGGCATCCCCCTCGACGACATCGCCGAGTACCTCAACGAGACGGCGCTGTTCCGCAACCAGTGGGGCTTCCGGCCCGAGGGCGGGGAGCCCGACGAGGAGTTCAAGGCCCGGGTCCGGCCGGTGCTCCGCGACAAGCTGGCTGAAGCCAAGGCCGCAGGCGTGCTCGTGCCCCAGGTCGTCTACGGCTACTTCACCGCCAACGGAGAGGGCAACGACCTGGTGATCTGGAAGGACGAGACGCGCACGCAGGAGTGGCTGCGCTTCGCCTACCCGCGCCAGACGCACGAGCCGTACCTCTGCATCGCCGACTTCTTCCGCCCCGTGTCGTCGGGCGAGCTCGACTACGCGGCCTTCTCCATCGTCACCATGGGAGCGGTGGTGTCGGAGGAGACGGCCCGGCTGTTCCGGGAGAACCGCTACCAGGACTACCTCTTCCTGCACGGCCTGGGCGTCGAGATGGCAGAGGCGCTGGCCGAGTACTGGCACCGCCGCATCCGCGAGGAGTGGGGCTTCGCCGACGAGGACGGCCCCACGCTCACCGGCCTGTTCCGCCAGCAGTACCGGGGCGGACGGTACTCGTGGGGCTACCCCGCCTGTCCCGACCTGGAGGACAACGTGAAGGTGGCCGAGCTCCTGGACGCCGATCGCATCGGCGTGCGGGTCGGCGAGGACACCGCCTTCCAGTACCAGCCCGAGCAGACCACGTCGGCGCTCGTCTGCCACCACCCGCAGGCCAAGTACTTCGTGGCCAACTGAGGCCTCACCACAGCTCTGCCTGCGTGCCCGCGTCGTAGACCAGTCCCCCTCGCTCGTCGAGGCGCACCGCCTCGTGGAGCACGTGGGGCTGCGACTGGCGGACGTCGATCAGGTGCACGACCTCGGTACCGCGCAGCGTTGCCGCGTCGGCGATCAGCCGACGGTGGCAGCGCCACCACAGCGTCTCCGCGCACATGACAGCGGTCGGCGTGGGCTCGGAGAGCAGCCGGTCGAGCGCCCTGGTGAACACCGGTGTGTCCATCCACTCGGCGTAGGCCCGGAAGGCGTCGTTGCGCCAAGCCGGATGGCGTGACTGCGGCGCCGGTCGGCGTCGCCCGCCCAGCTCTTCTCCCCACCACTCGTACGTCAGCGGCAGGTCGCGGGACAGCATCTCCCGCGAGAGGTGCGGGTTGCGGCGGGAACCCGGGAAGCGGCGCACGTCGACCAGCCGGTCCACGCCCGCGTGGCGGAGCACGGCCACCAGCTCCTCCGTCGTACGGGTGCCGTGGCCGACGGTGTACAGCCGCACGCTAGCTGTCGTGGCCGCCGTCGACCCCGTGCAAACGTGCGTCGAGCTCGTGGAGGGCAGGTGCGAGCTCCGGTTCCTCCGCCGCCAGTCGACGGAGGCGCCGGGAGAAGTCGGCTCGTTCGTAGGGCGCCGCGTGGTCGACACACTCGTCGATCGCGACCGCCGCCTCCCGGAAGGGATCGCCGAGGCGTGCGGCGGCGACGGCCAGTCGGAAGTGTGCCTCAGCGTCGTCGGCCTCGAGACCGCTGTCCAGTCGGGCCAGTGCCAACCGGCGCACATCCGAGGAGTCCTCGTCCGATCGCTCCAACGCCTCTCGTCGGGACCGCCCGTCGCCGTGGAGATCGTAGGCAGTGTCGATGCCATCGCTTGCGAAGAGGGCAAGCAGTCCGCAGTGCACGCGCAGGTCGTGATCGCGCGGGTCCTGTGCGTAGAGGCGCTCGATGACGGCCTGGGCGGGACCGTCGAGCAGCTCGTCCTGCCATTCGGAGACGAAGGCACGCGAGAGCTCGGGCGTGGGGCTGCGCAGCCAGGCGCTCAGGACATCGGCGGCTCGCTCGAGCTGTTGGTTCGTCTCGCGGTGGTCGTATGCCGAATCGATGCTGCTCGACCGTGCCAGGTGCAGCAGGGCGAGGTGTTCGCGAAGGGTGTCCTCGTGCTGCGGTAGAAGGTCGACGAGTTGTTCGACGGTCGCCTCGACCTTCTCACCGAGCAGGACGTCCGCATGCTCCCGCAGGAACTCGCGCGACGCCACCCAGTCGGGCGTGTTGATCCAGTCGAGGACGCTCGCGACGAGCGCCTGGTCGGTGTGGTCGTATTGCAACCAGACCGGCAGCGGACGACCGGTCGCCTCCCAGGCCGCGTCGAAGGCGGTGCTGTCTCGGCGCCGAAGCATCCGGAGCGTCGTCCGCACGGTCGAGCGTTCCTGCATGTCATGCGCCCGCTCGAATCCGTCGAGCGCGACCCCAAAGTCGGCCACCGCGTCCTCGACCCGGCCCTCGTTGAGGTGCGCTCCGGCACGTACGAACGCGATGTGAGCGAGCGCGTGCGGGACATCGGACAGCTCTGCCAAGAGCTCATCGAACAGAGGTTCGACTCTGTCGTGCCGGCCGACCTCGGCGAGACAGTGCAGCAGGTTGGTCAGGACGCGGGCGAGATGGCCTGCATAGGCGGACGGGGCGCCGCGGACCAGCAGCCGGTACTGGTCGAGGGCACGTTCGGCGGCGATGAGCGCCTCCTCGTGGCGGCCGATCTCGCTGAGGGCGTTCGCCAGGTTGTTCTGCGAGGCGGCCAGCTCTCCAAGAAAGGCCTCCGGATTGCGCTCGACGAGCGCTTGGTAGTGGCCGACGGCTTCCTGCACCGCTCGGAGTGCTTCCTCGTGCCGCTCGAGGTGGCTCAGGCACATCCCCATCGTGTCCACGGCTGCCGCGAGCATGGGTTGAAAGGCGAGGCTGTTGCGGCTGTGCAGCGCACGGGTGTGTGCCACCGCCTCTTGGGCGGCGTGCAACGCCTCCTCGTTGCGATCCAGTTCGGTCAGCACCACGGCGAGGTTTACGAGCGCACTGGCCAACTCCGGGGCGAAGCGATCGACGTCCGAACCGGTGAGCCGCCGCCACAGTTCGACGGCGTCTTGCGCGGCGTCGAGTGCCTCGTCTGGACGACCGCTCTCGCGCAGGTGCGTCGAGAGGTTGTTGATGGCCATGCCCAGGGCGGGGCGGAAGGCCTGCGGGTTGGCCTCGGCCAGCTCGGCGAACCGTGCGACCGCCTCCTGTGCTGCGGACAGTGCCTCTTCGTGCCTGCCCAAGTCGCCCCACACGGCCGCCAGGTTGAGGAGCGACCGGGCCAGCTCGGAGAGGACGGTGTCGGGCTTGATCACGGCCAGGTCGGCGTAGTGTCTGACCGCAGCTTCGGCCGTCGCCGCGGCTTCGTGCAGGCGGCCAACCTGGCGAAGGCAGGCGGTGAGCGTGACGAGCGCCATGGCCAAGTCGGGTCTGAAGAGCTGTTCGTTCTGCTCGGCCAGCGTGGCGTAGCGGACGACGGCGCCCTCCGCCGCCGCCACCGCTTCGTCTCGCCGTCCAGCGTGGCTCAGCGCGTTTGCGAGGTTGTTGAGGGCGCCCGCCAACTCCGGAGCGAAGGCGTCGTCTCCTTCTTCCACGAACTCGGTGTAGAGCCGGACCGCCTCTTCGGCAGCGGCAACGGCGTCCCCGCGGCCGACCGAGTTGCGCATGGCGGCCAGGTTGTTGAGCGCCCCCGCGAGCACGTGCCGCGGCTCGTCCTCGTCGACCGCCACCACTGCGCGATAGCGTTCGACGCTCGCCTCCATGGCTTGCAGCGCCTCGTCGTGGCGCCCGAGGTGCGTGAAGCTGGTGGCGAGATTGCCGAGGGCGGCGGCAAAGCTGGGAAGGATGTCCGGCTCGATCTCGGCCGGATCCCCGAACAGGGCGACGGCTTCCTGCGCCATGGCGAGCGCGTCGGACCGTCGGCCTGCGGCATCGAGCAACATCGACCAGTTGCTCAGCGAGCGCGCCAGGTCGGGCGTGAACGTGGGCTCGGAGGCGGCCAATTCTCGGTAGAGGTCGACGACCTCCTCGGCGACCGCGAGGGCGCCGTCGAGGTCGCCTGTATCTGCCAATCGACCGCCAAGCTGCTCGAGGATCACCGCCAGCTCCTGAACAGTCGCCTCGCCCAGTTCGACCTGTTCGCGCACCCCGTGGGCCGCCAGCCCGGTGATGGCGGCGACGATGGGGCGGAACCACACCGGCACGGCGTGCGGGAAGCGGTACGCGGCGTCCAGCGCCCCTCGCATCGGGCCGCTGACGTGCATGGCGGTGAGGACGGCCACAAGCAGGGTGGGACCGCCGTGGAGCCCCTTTCGCAGCAGCTCGCTGAGCTGTTCGTCGAGCACGTCGCGCAGCCGCTCCGCGGCGTGGTCGTCGTCGCGGGCGGCGCGCGCGATCACGGTCAGCAGGCGGGCGAGTTGCGCGTCGGAGGCACGATCGACAGCCCGTTCGAGGAGCTCGGGGCGTTCGCGGAGGACGTCGGCCACCAGCACCTCCCCCAGGCGGTCGGGTTCGAGCGCTCCGATCCGCAGCGTCCCCCGCTCCAGCTCGCTTCGATAGAGCCGGGCCAACCAACGGGCGATCGCCAAGCGGCGGGAGGCGGACTCGTCCTCGAAATGGGGGAGCAGGTCGACGACGGTCAGCGCCTCCGCTTCGTCGGCGGCCGTCAACATGGTGGCCAGGGCGACGGCCACTCGCTGGTCTTCGCGTTCGAGCTCCAGCCCGGAGCGGTCGGCCCACCGGGCCCAGTAGTTGGCCTCGTGCTCGTCGATCAGATGGCGCAGGAGGTCGCGCTCGTCGAGCGCCTCGACGTCGACGTCGTGATCGGTCGCCACGAGGAAGGCGGCAACCAGCACGTACAGGGGGCGGGCGAAGTGGGCGGCTCGGAGGCGAGGCCGACGGGACGACGGGCCCGGTGGCCGACCGAGCACGCGGGCGAACGCCTCGACAGCGCGGTCGAAGAGCTCGAGGCGATCGACTTCGTCGGTGTCGTCGTCGAGGACGGAGATCGTGGCCGCCCGCAGCAGGCGGGTGAGCTGCTCCTCGCGGTGCTCGTTGAACTGTGCCACCAACTGCGGACGACTGGCTCGCTGACGCACGAGCAAGAGGATGCGCACCGGCGCCCGCGGCGAGCGCGCGAGGGCCTTTGCCACCAGGCGGCCCACGATCGCCGCACGAGTCTCGGCGTAGTCGATGGCGACCAGGAGGCGCCCCGGCCAGTCGGCGAGCGCGTCGAGGTCGTCGTCGTCGACATCGTGGGGGAGCAGCCCCGCGGTCCACCCCCGTCGTTCCGCGTCCACGCAGGCCTCCACGGCCAGCCGGGTCTTGCCGAAGCCCCCGCCGCCGGTGACGAACCAGAGCGCCACCGAACGATCTGGGTCGTCGTCTTCGCACCACATGGCCAGGTCTCCGAGGAGGCGCTCCCGGCCCACGTACGGCACGACGACGTGGCGAGCGCGCATGGCCTCCGCAGGCGAGCGATCTTCGTCCCAGTCGAGCTCGACCACCGGCGGCTGCAGCGGAAGACGGGCGCGCAAGCCCCGTCGTCGGGCCGCCTGCTCGTCTTCCTGCCGCGCCGCCTCGCGCCAACGGCGATCAGCGGCGTGGAAGGCCTCGTTGGCTGCCATGACGGTCGACGCTGTCTCGCCCAAGGCGGCGACGGGCACGGCGAACCCACCGAGGTCGGCACGTCGGTCGCGGGTGCTCTCCACGACTGCGCAGACGGCCTTGGTGCGACGTCGCAGCAACGGCGCCCCACTGAACCCGGCCGCCACCTGCCCGTTCTTGAGCTTGTGAAAGGTGACGCCGTCCTCGGTGATCGGTGACTCGAAGTCGACGGTCGCCCCGGTGGGTGTCGCCCGTCCTTCGCTGTGCTCCACCGTGTACCCCGCGAGGTAGAGCGGGTCGTCCACGTCGAGAGCGGGCACTTCGACCCCGAGCAGGACACAGGGGTGGCCCTCGAGCTGGGGGTGCTCCTCGATCGAGAGCAGGGCGAGGTCGGGAAGCGGGTAGTGGGCGGGGTCGGCGACGGTCGACAGGGGTGGGGCGGCGAAGCTCACGTCGGCACCGGCAGTGATGCCCTGCCAGGCCACGCGCACCTCGCCGTCGTGCACGACGTGGGCGCAGGTGAGCACCGTGCGCGGCGCCACGAATGCACCGGTCCCGCGAAAGCGGCCCCCCGGGTTCTCGACACGCACGATGCACTGCCGGAAGAGCGTGACGAGCGGGTTGGGATCGCCGTCGATTGGGGCCTTACCCGGGCTGGGCGTCACCGGCCCATTCCAGCGTGACGAGCAACGAACCCGTGCCTTCGCCGTCGACGAGGAGCCCGGTCAGCTTTCCTGCCTTGACGACGACGTCGAGGCCCAGCTCGACGGTGACCTTCGACGGCCGCGCCCGTTCCAGGCCGGATCGGATCGCCGTGGCGATCCCCTCCAGTGCGCCCGCCACGCCGTCGAAGTCGAACCGGTCGGACCAGCCCACCTTCTCGGCCACGCCGTCGTCGCCGCCTTCCGCTGTGCGGACCAAGGCCACGACCCCGTTGGGCAGTGCAACCTCGACGACGCTGCTGTCCATGTCGGACCCCCCTCCGTCGGTCTCCCCCGGAAGTGTAGGGGTGCGCTCGGCCGGGGCTACCCCGCGAGGAGCGCCCGGGCCACGAGGTCGGTGCCGAAGGCGGTGAGGATGGCGAGGTAGAGCAAGCCGGTGGCCGCCATGACGGCGGCGTACGCCCGCTCCTTGAGCGCCGCCCGGGTGACGAGCGCCAGGACGAGGGTGGCCACCGCACAAGCCACCCAGAACCAGCCCAGCATCCCGTTCCAGCCGTCGTCGATCGAGCCGGACAGCACCGACAGCATGCCGGTGGGCCACAGGAGCAGGCCCACCTCGACGGGCCAGACGCGGGCCAGCCAGGTGTTCAGCTCGTGCAGCGCTCCGCGCCCGAGGCCCGGCTGCACCAGGTACCAGTGGCCCAACAGCATGGCGTCGCTCACCACACCGAGGAACGCCGCCCCCACCAGCGTGCGCGCCACCGCCAACGCCTCGGGGCCGCCTGCGTGGAAGCCCGCGGCCACGAGCCCCACGGCGCCCACGGCGGGGGCCACCAAGTCGAGAGCCGGCGGGAACTCGGGTGCCTCGCTGTCGCGCACCCGTACGTCGCGGTCGATGCCGGTCATGGCCGCCACCCGGCCCGAGCGACGCTGCTCCCGGGCCCGCTCGCCCGCCACGCCCGCCCGGCGGCGGGCGACCGACACGGCCAAGGCGACGCCCGTCGCCACTGCCACCGCCGCCCCCGACAGCTCGCCCGCCACCGCCGCGCCCACCGCCATGAGCCCGTAGGTCGCTCGCAGCAGCCAGCCGAAGCCGATGCCGACCTCGCGTCGACGGGTGGTGACCCACAGGAACAGCAGACCGCCCGTCGCCCACTGCAGGAGGACGGTGGCGGCGTCGAGGCGGATCACACCTCTACAACAGCCCGACGGTGGCCGCCCCGTCCACCTGCAGGGCCACGCCGCTCAGGAAGGCGGCTGGCTCGGAGCACAGGAACGCCACGATGCGGCCGAAGTCGCCGGGGTCGCCGAGCGCCACCCCCTCGCCGTCGAATCCCAGCTCCTTCATGCGGTCGGTGGCGTGGAGGCCGGGACAGGCCAGGTTGAGCGTGATGCCCGCAGGGAACAGGTCGGCGGCCGCCGTCTTGGCCCACGCCCACAGCGCGGTGCGGGCGGCGTTCGAGAGGGCGAGGCCGGGGATCGGCTGCTTCACCGACGACGAGGCGATGCAGCAGATGCGGCCCCACCCACCCGGTCGCATGTGGGGGACCGCCTCCCGCACGAGCCGCACGGAAGTGACGAAGTTGGCATTGACCGCATCCGCCAACTGCTGGTCGGTCACGTCGAGCGCGGTCGCAGGGGGAGGGCCGCCCGCGTTGGCGACGAGGATGTCGAGGCGACCGAAGTGCTCGACGGTTGTGGCCACCACCCGGGCCGGGGCCTCGGGCTCGGTCACGTCGGCGGGGATGGCGAGCGCCTCGCCGCCGAGGTCGGCGATCTCGGAAGCGGCGTCGGCCAGCGCGTCGCGCCCGCGGGCGCACAGCGCCACCTTCACGCCTTCCCGCGCCAGCGCCACCGCCGAGGCCCGCCCCAGCCCCTTTGACGCAGCGGTGACGAGGGCCACCCGGCCGGTGATGCCGAGGTCCACCTACGACTCCACCTCGATCAGCTCGTGGGGCACCGTGTTCAGCGGCTCGGGCCCCGGCTCGGTCGCCACCACGATGTCCTCGATGCGGGCGCCCCAGCGCCCCGGCAGGTAGATGCCCGGCTCCACCGAGAAGACGTGCCCCGCCACCAGTGGCTCGCAGTTGCCCGCCACGAGGTACGGGTCCTCGTGCTCCTCGACGCCGATGCCGTGGTCGGTGCGGTGCACGAAGTAGGGACCGTAGCCGCCGTCCTCGATGATGCGACGGGCCACGGCGTCGACGTCCTCGCAGGGCGTGCCCACCACGGCGGCCTCGACCGCCGCCGCCTGCGCGGCGTGCAACACGGCGTACAGGTCGCGGAACTCCGAAGGGGCGGGCCCGGTGAAGACCGTGCGGGTGACGTCGGAGCAGTAGCCGTCGAGGCTGCCGCCGAAGTCGCACACCACCGACTCGCCCGCGCCGATCCGTCGCGGGCCGGGTTCGTGGTGGGGGCTGGCCGCGTTGGGGCCGGACGCCACGATGGCGAAGTTGACGCGGTCGTGGCCCTCGGCCCGCAGTCGGTCGGAGATGTCGGCCGACACCTCGGCTTCGGTGCGGCCGATCAGCGGGATGTCGCCTGCCTGGAGCCGGCGGGCGACGCGGTCGGCCGCCTGCGCCGCCCGGCGCAGGGCCGCCACCTCCTCGGCGTCCTTGACGGCCCGCAGCGGCCCGGTGACGAGCGAAGCGGGCTGCCAGGTGGCCTGCGGCAACGAGGCCTGAAGCGCCAGCACGAAGCGGGCCCACGTGCGGTCGGACACCGCCAGTGAACGTCGGCCGCCGACGAGCCGGGCCACGATCGCCACCGGGTCCTCGGTCTCCTGCCAGGGCCGCACGCGGAACCGGGCGGGGTCCTCCCGGACTCGGGGCGCCTCCAAGGCGGGAACGACGAGGGTGGCGTCGTCGTCGCGAGGGAGCACCAGCATGGTGAGGCGCTCCAGCGGCATGGCCTCGTAGCCGGTGAGCCAGGGAAGGTCGGCGCCCAGCGACAGCAGCAGGGCGTCGACATCGAGCGCGGCCATGCGCTCGCGCACGCGTTGCAGCCTCATGAGATCGCCAGGGCCGCCGCCTGCTTGGCGTGGTAGCTCGACCGGGTGAGGGGCGACGCCTCCACATGCGCGAAGCCCATGCGCACGCCCGCGTCGCGCAGCCGGTCGAACTCCTCCGGCGTCCACCAGCGGGCCACCGGCAGGTGGTCCGCCGTGGGGCGCAGGTACTGGCCCAGCGTGACGATGTCGACGCCCACGCCGCGGAGGTCGGCCAGCGCGCCGAGCACTTCGTCCTCCGTCTCTCCCATGCCGAGGATGATGCCCGACTTGGTGACGAGGCCCGCCTGCTTCGACCGGGCCAGCACGGCGAGGCTGCGGGCGTAGGACGCCGAGGGCCGCACGACCCGTTGCAGCCGGGCCACCGTCTCGAGGTTGTGGTTCAGCACGTCGGGACGGGCATCGAAGATCGTGGCCAGTGCCTCGGGGTCGCCCTTGCAGTCGGGGATCAGCACCTCCACCGCGGTGCCCGGGCAGCGACGGCGGATCGCCTCGATGGTGGCGGCGAAGGCGGCAGCGCCGCCGTCGGGCAGGTCGTCGCGGGCCACGGCAGTCACCACTGCGTGCGACAGGTGCATGTCGGCCACCGCCTGCGCCACCCGATCCGGCTCGCCCGCGTCGAGCGGCCCGGGCTTGCGCGTGTCGACCAGGCAGAAGCCGCACGCACGGGTGCAGCGCTCGCCGTTGATCATGAACGTGGCCGTGCCGTCGGCCCAGCACTCGAAGATGTTGGGACAGCCCGCCTCCTCGCAGACGGTGACGAGGTCGAGCCGGCGCATCCGCTTCTTCAGGTCGCGGTACTCCGGGCCCATGGTTGCGTGCACGCGCGCCCACTCCGGCTTGCGGGCGGCCACGGGCAGCGGGTCGACGACGAGGGCGTCCTCGCGGTGCCAGGCCACCTCCTGCCGATCGTCGGCGCCCCAGCAGCGCACGACGGCGTCGACCACCTGCTGCATGGTGACGTCGAGGCCCTCGGCGTGGAGCGAGGTGGCCTCGCGGTCGGCGATGCCGCACGGCACGATGTGGCCGAACATGGCCATGTCGGGGTGCACGTTGAGGGCGAACCCGTGCATCGACCGACCCCGGCTGATGCGCACCCCGACGGCGCACACCTTGCGCCCGTTCACCCAGACGCCGGGATAGCCCTCGGATCGCCGGGCGCCGGGCAGGCCGAGGTCGGCGAGGGCGTCGATGACGAGCTGCTCGACGGCGCGGACGTGGTTGGGGGTGGAGCCCGGGCCGGGGGGCACGCCCACGACGGGGTAGCCGACCAGCTGCCCCGGCCCGTGGTAGGTGACGTCGCCGCCGCGGTCGGCGCGCACCAGCTCGGCGCCCACGTCGGCAGGCGGCACCAGCACGTGCCGCAGGTCGGCCCGCACGCCGAGGGTGTAGACGTGCGGGTGCTCCAGCAGCAGCAGCCAGTCGTCGGTGCCCGATTGCCACAGCGCCCGCTGGAGGGCGTGGGCGTCGCGATAGCGGACCCGGCCCAGCCACCGCGCCCGGCGCACTGTTCTACGGGTTCTGGGATGCAAAATGCGCGCTGTAGCGCGCATTTTGCATCCCAGAACCGGGGAGGGAGGGCCTCACGCCAGTTCCTGCGACCAGTCGCGGGTCTCGAGGATCTCCTTGACCATGGCCAGGAACGCCGAGGCGTAGGCACCGTCGTAGGCCCGGTGGTCGAACGAGACGGCCAGGTTGCCCACCGGGTGCACGGCGATGCCGTACGTGCCGTCGGGCAGCGTGACGGCCACCGGTCGCGGCTTCACCCCGTCGGTGGAGAGGATGGCCACCTGCGGCTGGTTGATGATCGGGGCGGTGACGAGCGTGCCGTAGCCCCCTGCATTGGTGATCGTGAACGTGCCGCCCGAGATCTCGTCGGCGCCCAGCTTCTTGCTGCGGGCCCGCACGGCCAGGTCGGCGATCTCGCGGGCAAGGGCGCGCAGGCGCTTGGTGTCGGCGTCGTGCACGACCGGGACGATCAGGCCCTGGAAGTCGAGGTCGACGGCGACGCCGAGGTTGACGTAGCGGTGCACCACCAGCTCGTTGTCGCCCACCGACGCGTTGACGTGGGGGTACTCGCGGATGGCGTCGACCACGGCTCGGGCCACGAACGGCATGTAGGTGAGGCTCACGCCCTCCTCCGCCTTGAAGCGGTCCTTGGCCGCCCGGCGCACCTTGTCGACGTTCTCGTAGTCGACCTCGATCACGACCAGGGTGTGCGCCGACGTGTCGAGCGACCGGCGCATGTGCTCGGCCGTGAGGCGACGGATGTTCGAGAACGGCACCACCTCGTCGCGCTCGCCCGCTCGGGCCGCCGGGGCGGGCGCGGGCTTCGTCGTCGGTGCGGGTGCGGGTGCGGGCGGAGCGGCGGTGCCGCCGGCCTCCCCGCGTTCGATGACGGCCAGCACGTCGGCCCGCGTGATGCGCCCGCCTGCCCCTGTGCCCTCGATGCGGGCGGGGTCGAGGTTGTGCTCGGCGATCAGCCGGCGCACCACCGGCGACAGCACGGCGCCGCCACCGCCATTGCCTCGGGCGCCGTTGTCCTCCGACTGCTGTGCCTGGGTGGCGATCGCGGTGGCGGCGGGCTCGGACGCGCCGGCCTGTTCCGCCTTGGCCGCCACCTCGGCCGGCGTGTCGCCCGGCTGCGGCTCGGGCGCGGGCGTGGCCCCGCCTTCGGAGCCGGAGCCCGACGGCGCCTCCACCGGCTCGGGGGCGGGCTGCGCCTCGGTGGGCTCCGCCGCCGCGCCGCCGCCTTCGACCGGCTGGTCGCTGATGACGGCCAGCCGCGTGCCCACTGCGACGGTCTCGCCTTCGGGAACGAGGATCTCGGCCACGTACCCCGACGTGGGCGCGGGGACCTCGGAGTCGACCTTGTCGGTGGAGACCTCGAAGAGGACCTCGTCCTCCTCGATGCGGTCGCCCACCTGTTTGGCCCAGCGCGTGATCGTGCCTTCGGTCACGGTCTCGCCGAGCTGCGGCATGGTGATGTCGGCCATCAGGCGTGCAGTCCTCTTCCGGTCAGCGCCAGCACCGTCTCGCCGAAGACCTCGGAGAGCGTGGGGTGCGGCTGGACGAACGCGGCGACCTCGTCGACGGTCGCCTCCCAGTTGACGGCGAGGTATCCCTGTCCGAGCTGCTCCGTGACCCAGGGCCCCACCATGTGGACGCCGAGGATGCGGCCCGCCCGCCCGTCGGGCCCCTTCTCGGCGATGACCTTCACCAGGCCTTCGGGCTCGCCCACGATCAGCGCCCGGCCGTTGCCCACGAACGGGTCCTTCTTGGTGACGACCTCGTAGCCCGCCTGCCGCGCCGCCTCCTCGGACAGCCCGGCGAACGCCACTTCCGGGTGGCAGTAGATGCACCACGGCACCTTGCCGTAGTCGACCGGCACGACCGGCTCGCCGAGGATGTGCTTCACCGCCACGATCGCCTCGGCGAAGCCCACGTGGGCCAGCGCGGGCGTGGCCACCAGGTCGCCGACCGCGTACACGCCGGGCTCGGCCGTGCGCATCAGCTCGTCGACCTTCACGAACCCGCGCTCGTCGAGCTCGACGGAGGTGCCGGGCGCCAGCAGCCCGTCGGACGACGGTCGCCGCCCGACCGAGACGATCACCGCGTCGACCGTGACCTGCTCGCCCTCCCCGAACTTCACGGTGGTGCCCGAATCGCCGGGCTCGTGCCCGTGCACGGTCACGCCCGTGCGCACGTCGATGCCGCGCTTCTTGAACGACTTGGCCACCACGTCGACCACGTCGGCGTCGCAGCCCGGCAGCAGCTTGGGCAGCGCTTCCAGCACGGTGACCTGCACCCCGAGGTCGCTCAGCATGGAGGCGAACTCGCAGCCGATGGCGCCGCCGCCGATCACGACCGCGGACGACGGCAGCTTGTCGAGCGCCAGCACCTCGTCGGAGGTCAGCACGTAGCGTCCGTCGACCTCGAAGCCCGGGATGGTGCGGGGCACGGAGCCCGCGGCCAGGACGACGTGGCGGCCCTTGAGCTCCGTGCCGTCGCTCACCTTCACGGCCTTGTTGGGCCCCAGGGTGCCGGTGCCCGACACCACGGTTGTCTTCCGCCGCTTCATGAGCCCCTGGAGGCCCTTCCACAGCTGGTCGACGACCTTCTGCTTGCGCGCCTGGCTGGTGGCGAACTCGACCGTGGGCTGGTCGGCCTGGATGCCGAACTCCTTGGCGCCCGCCACGGCCCGGAAGACGCTCGCCGTCTCCAGGAACTCCTTGGCGGGGATGCACCCCCGGTGAAGGCAGGTTCCCCCGACCTTGTCCTTCTCGACCACCGCCACACTGAGACCGGCTGCGCCCGCGTACAGCGCCGCTGCGTACCCGCCGGGGCCGCCGCCGATCACGACGATGTCGAATTGCTCGGCCGTGGGAACCACCTCCTCGTCTGTCGGTGGCGAGCCTACTCAGCGGGCGATGAGTACCTGGACGGTGAAAGCGACCAGGATCGCCATACCCGTCAACAACGCGGCGACGATCAGCTTCCGCGTGCTCATCGGGGGTCGCGGGGGAGCGGCTTGCGGCCGGCGAAGCCCTCCTCGGGCAGGTGCCACCAGGCCAGGTCGTCCTCGTCGAGGCGGTAGCAGAGGAAGTACACGACGCCGTCGTCGCCCAGCGCGGGGAAGTCGACGAGGCCGGTTGCGGGGTCGCGCACCACGATGTCGTCGGCCGCCAGCTCGGCCAAGGCGGCGCGCACGTCCTCGGTGGGGCGGGGGCCGTGGCCGTTGCCGTTGACCCGGGCGCCCACCAGCGCGGCGCGACGCACCACCTGCACCAGCTCGCGGACGCGGGGGAGCGCGGCCCGGGCTTCCTCGACGGTCCAGTAGCGCACTGCCCGGTAGGCTAGTGAGGACGCAGGGGAGCTCGGCGCGCCGGGCTGAGAGGCGGGCACGCGGCCCGCGACCCTCGGAGACCGGCCCGGTAATGCGGGCGCGAGGGAGCGTGGCATGCAGGATCGTCTGGTCGTCGCCGGGAGGGAGTTCGGCTCGCGGCTGTTCCTCGGCACCGGCAAGTTCCCGTCCTCCCAGTCGCTGCGGGCGACGATCGAGGCCACGGGCACCGAGATGGTCACCGTCGCCCTGCGGCGGGTCGACCCCACCGCCGAAGAGGACATCCTCGACGCCGTGCCCACCGACGGAAGCATCCAGCTGCTGCCCAACACCAGCGGCGCCGTCGACGCCGACGAGGCCGTGCGACTGGCCCGGCTGGCCCGGGCCGCCGGGCTGAGCGAGTGGGTGAAGCTCGAGGTCACGCCCGACCCCCGCTACCTGTTGCCCGACCCGGTGGAGACGCTGAAGGCGGCCGAGGTCCTCTGTCGGGAGGGCTTCGTCGTGCTGCCGTACTGCGGGGCCGACCCGGTGCTGTGCAAGCGGCTCGAAGAGGTCGGGTGCGCCACCGTCATGCCCTTGGGGTCGTGGATCGGCTCGAACCAAGGGCTGCGCACGCGGGCGGCCCTGGAGATCATCGTGGGGCAGTCGCTCGTGCCGGTGGTGGTCGATGCCGGGATCGGGGCGCCCAGCCAGGCCGCCGAGGCCATGGAGCTGGGCGCCGACGCCGTGCTCGTCAACACCGCCATCGGCACTGCGGGCGACCCGCCTGCCATGGGGGCGGCCTTCCGCAAGGCCGTGGAGGCGGGGCGAGAGGGCTACCTGGCGGGGTTGGCGACGGCGCGGCGCGAGGCCGACGCCTCGTCGCCGCTGACGGGCTTCCTGTCGTGAGGGAGCTGCCGACGAAGCCCCGGCTCTCGCTCGACGACTTCGCCGCGCTGATCTCGCCGGCGGCGGAGCCGCACCTGGAGGAGATGGCGCAGCGGGCGCACGAGACGACCGTGCGCCGGTTCGGCCGCACAGTGCGGCTGTTCGCGCCTCTCTACCTGTCGAACGAGTGCGTGTCGGTGTGCAGGTACTGCGGGTTCTCGGCGGGCAACGACATCGCCCGCCGCACGCTGTCGCCGGTGGAGGTGCTGGCGGAGGCGCTCGCGCTGAAGGCACGTGGGTTCCGCGACCTGCTGCTCGTGTCGGGCGAGCACGCCCGCGTCGTGAGCAAGGACTACCTCGTCGAGTGCGTGCGGGTGCTGGCTCCCGAGGTCCCGTCGCTGTCGGTCGAGGTGCAGGTGTGGGACACCGACACGTACCGCAGGCTGGTGGAGGCGGGCTGCGACGGCGTGGTCGTGTACCAGGAGACGTACGACCGCTCCACGTACGCCGACGTGCACCTCAAGGGCAAGAAGCGCAACTACGAGTGGCGCTTGGAGGCGCCCGACCGGGCGGCCGCCGCGGGCGTGCGCCGGCTCGGGATCGGCGTGCTGCTCGGGCTTCACGCCGACTGGCGGGCCGACGCGGTGGCGCTGGCCGAGCACGCCCAGTCGCTCATCCGACGGCACTGGCGGTGCGACGTGTCGGTGTCGCTGCCGCGGCTGCGGCCCGCGGCGGGCGGTTACGAGCCTGCCGACCCGGTGGACGACCGCTCGTTCGTGCAACTCGTGTGCGCCTTGCGGCTGTTCCTCCCCGACGTCGGCATCACGCTGTCGACCCGGGAGCGACCCGAGCTGCGCGACGCCCTGCTGAAGCTGGGCGTCACCGCCATGTCGGCGGGCTCGCACACCGAGCCGGGCGGCTACGCGGCGCCCAGTGATGCAGAGCCGCAGTTCGAGATCTCCGACACCCGCTCGCCCGACGAGGTCGTGGCGATGCTGCGCGCCGCGGGCTACGACCCGGTGTGGAAGGACTGGCAGCGGGTCTGACGGGATTCGGTCGCCTGCCGCCATCGGTCGAGCACGTCCCACTCGCGGGCCCAGTGCTCGGTGGCCCGGCACTTCAGGGCGGCAGCACCGATCAGTGCCCAGCGACCACCGAGGCGGTCGAGGATCTCAGCCGTCGATGCGGCGGAGTCCGAGGGCTCTCGCCCGCCGCCCCGGCCTCCGCTGACCAGTCCGTCGCCCTTCCCGTTCTGGTGGGGGATTCACGCGGTGTAGCGCGTGAATCCGCCACCAGAACGCCCGGATCACCGTGTCGTACGTCGCCGCTGCCCGGCCGAACACGCCTGCCATGTCACCCGTCACGATCTTGTGCCTCCCTGTGGACCGTTGTTAGGCTGACCTAACGATGGTTCCCGCTCTCCTCATCATGGTCCGCGAAGGCTTCGAGGCGGCGCTCGTCGTCGCCATCGTCTTCGCCTACCTCCGTCGCATCGACCGCCTCGACCTGGGCCGCTCGGCGTGGACGGGCGTGGCTGCCGCCGTGGGCATCTCGCTCGTCGTCGGCGTGGTGGTGCGCCTCACGCTCGGCAACCTCACGGGTGCCCCTCGCATGCGCGCCTTCGCCGCCGTCTCGTTCGCCGCCGTGGTGGTGCTCACCTGGATGGTCTTCTGGATGCGCCGGCAGGCCCGTGCCATCAAGAACGAGCTGGAGCACAAGGTCGACGACGCCCTCCAGACCGACAACCCGCAGCGAGCCGTGATGCTCGTCACGTTCATGGCCGTGATCCGGGAGGGCATCGAGGCTGCGCTGTTCCTGTTGGCGGCCAGCACGGCCAGCGGCGGCGGCCAGGTCCTGCTCGGCGGGCTCATCGGCCTCAGCATCGCCATCGTGCTCGGCCTCATGGTCTACGTCGGCGGCCGCAAGCTGCCGATGCGGGCCTTCTTCCGGGTGACCGGCATGATCATCGTGGTCTTCGCCGCCGGGTTGATGGCGCGCACGGCGCTCTTCCTCCAAGCGGCGGGCGACCTCGGCACGCTGGCCGACAGTGTCTACGACGTCACAAGCGTCGACTGGCTCACCCAGCGCACCGAGTTCGGCAAGATGCTGGCCGCCCTCTTCGGGTGGGACCCGCGCCCCTCGATCGAGCAGGTCGTCGCCTGGGTCGGGTACTTCGTCCCGGTCACCTACCTGTTCCTCCGGGAGCCCAAGGCTGACGCCCGCCCCGCCGCCGTCTCCGCCGAGGCACAGCAGGTCACGGCCTCCGCCTGACCTCAAGCTGTCCGCGCGTCCTGTCGATCATCCCTTTCGGGTCGGGGTGAAAAGACGGCGGCACAACCAAGGTGGGGCCCGAAGTGCGCAAATCGATCGTTGCAGCCTGCATTGCAGCGTTGGCGCTGTTCGGTGCGCCCGTGGAGCAAGCCGTCTCGATGGTGCTCCCCGAGTACCGGCAGATCCACTTCCCGACCGAGGGCGCCGTCTCGTTCGGCGACGACTTCGGCGATCCCCGCAGCGGCGGGCGCAGCCACGAGGGCAACGACCTCATGGGCAGCAAGATGCAGAAGCTGCTGGCGGCCGTCGACGGGAAGGTGACGTACACCCGCGTGGACGCCGGCGGCCTGTCCGGCAACATGCTCACGATCGTGGACGAGGACGGGTGGTCCTACCGCTACATCCACGTCAACAACGACACGCCCGGCACGGACGACAACGCCAACCCGGCGGACGCCATCTTCGCTCCGGGCATCGGGCTGGGCGCGCGGGTGAAGGCAGGCCAGCACGTGGCCTACCTCGGCGACAGCGGCAACGCCGAGGGCACCGCGCCTCACCTCCACTTCGAGATCCGCCGTCCGGACGGCACCGCCCTCAACCCGTGGACGAGCCTGCGGCTGGCCCAAGGCCTGCCCGCGGGTACGCGGTGCAGCTACGGCACGAACCCGAAGGGCTCTCCCAGCGCCAAGAGCGCGGCGGGCTACTGGGTGCTCGGCGCCGACGGCGGGGTGTTCAGCTTCGGCGCCGCCAAGTTCCACGGCTCCACCGGTGGCATCAAGCTGAACAAGCCGATCGTGGGCATGGCGGCCACCCCGACCGGCCGCGGCTACTGGCTGGTCGCCTCCGACGGCGGCATCTTCGCCTTCGGCGACGCCGCGTTCTTCGGTTCGACGGGCGCCATCAAGCTGAACAAGCCGATCGTGGGCATGGCGGCCACGCCGACCGGCCGCGGCTACTGGCTGGTCGCCTCCGACGGCGGCATCTTCGCCTTCGGCGACGCCGTCTTCCACGGCTCGACCGGCGCCATCACCCTCAACCGGCCGATCAACGGCATGGCGGTGACGCCCAGCGGCAACGGCTACTGGCTGATCGCGTCGGACGGCGGGATGTTCGCATTCGGCGACGCCTCCTTCCACGGCTCGCTGCCCGGCATCGGGATCCGCGGCACCGTCGTGTCGATGTCGTCGACGACGTCGGGCAAGGGCTACTGGCTGCTGGCCGACGACGGGGGCGTCTTCAGCTTCGGCGATGCGAGCTTCAAGGGCTCGCTGCCGGGCAT
>DATAAM010000094.1:0-4737 GCA_036260075.1 Acidimicrobiales bacterium | reverse complement strand
GCCCACTCGCCGTCGCCCGCGGCGTCCACCCACCCGACCGGCCCGGCGTAGCGGCCGCGGTCGAGCTTCTCCACCTCGGCGATGTAGGCCAGCGCCTCGTCGGTGGGCGTGCCCGCCACCGCCGGGGTGGGGTGGAGGGCGGCGGCCAGGTGGAGGGCGCCGGGGGCGGGGGCCCGCAGGCGGCCCGCGATGCGGGTGCCGAGGTGGGAGACATTGCGGAACGAGACGACCGACGGCGCGTCGGGGACGTCGAGGCTCGTGCAGAAGGGGCGCAGCAGCTCGGCCACCGCCTCGACCGCGAGGGCGTGCTCCTCCCGCTGCTTGTGCGAGGCCAGCATCCCGGCGGCCAGGCGGGCGTCCGCGTCGGGGTCGCCGCTGCGGGCGACCGTGCCCGCCATGGGGTGCGCCACGACCTCGTCGCCCCGGCGGGACACCAGCAGCTCGGGGGAGGCGCCCACGAAGCCGTCGACCGAGAAGACCCGGCACGCCGGGTACAGCGCCTGGAGCCGGCGCAGCACGGTGAGGACGGGGATGGGCGCGTTCGCCGTGACTGCGACCTCACGGGCCAGCACCACCTTTCGCAGCGGGCCCGCCCGCACCGCGTCCACGGTGGCCGCCACCGTCTCGC
Organism: Acidimicrobiales bacterium; assembly: GCA_036260075.1. GTDB lineage: Bacteria > Actinomycetota > Acidimicrobiia > Acidimicrobiales > JAHWLA01 > DATAAM01. Next base: position 4,109 of record DATAAM010000094.1, on the reverse strand, counting down.
ACCACTCGGCGTGCGAGCGCACCGCCACCAGCTCGAAGCCGTCCGGCGCCGGCGCCCCCCCGCCCCCCAGAACGGGGGGAACGGTCAGGAGCTCCTCGGGGACGACCATGGAGCCCACGGCGGACCGGTCGAACGGCAGCGCGCCCACGGCGACCGTGCCGCGGTCGAGGCCTGCCAACGCGGCGGCCACGCGGTCGGGCAGCTCGTCGATCGTCCCGTGGATGCGCAGGGCCTCGCCCCGGCCCGCCAGGCCCACGCCGCCCCGGGCGAACAGCACGCCGTCGTCGCCCGCGAACTCGACGAGGTCGGCGGTCATCGACGGGTCCCCGTGAGCAGCTGGGCGATGCCGCCGCTGAGCAGCCGGCGCTCGACGCCGTCGAACCCGGCGGCGCGCAGCATCCGCACCAGCCCGTCGCCGTCGGGCAGGTAGGCGACCGACTGCGGCAGGTACCGGTAGGCGGCCGGGTCGGACAGCCACCCGCCGATCAGCGGAACGACCTTCCCGAAGTAGACGGCATGGCCTCGGCGCAGCACCCGGTTGCGGGGCTCGGCCACCTCCAGGAACGCCACCCGCCCGCCGGCGCGGACGACGCGCGCCGTCTCCGCAAAAAATTCTGCAAGGTCGACCACGTTGCGCAGCGCGAACCCGCACGTGACGCCGTCGACGGCACCGTCGGTGGCGGGCAGGCGCAGGGCGTCGGCCTGCACGAGCGGGGCCGACGTGCGGGCATGTCGCAGCATCCCGAACGAGAGGTCGACGCCGACCGGCCGCATCCCCACCGCGGCCAGCTCGCGGCACAGGTCGCCCGTGCCGCACGCCAGGTCGAGCACGCGGGACCCGGCGGGCAGGCCCAACGCCCGCACGGACCGCCGCCGCCACCCCACGTCCATTCGGAACGTCATGATGCGGTTGACCAGGTCGTAGCGGGGGGCGATGGCGTCGAACATGGCCCGCACGGCCCGCACCTTGGCCTCGCCCTGCGGCAACACCTCGGGGCCGCTCATCGGGCCGCCTGCTCCACGGCGGCCAGCTCGGCGGGAACGCCCACGCGCTCGATGTGCTCCTGGGCCACGGCCAGCAGCGTGCGGGTGAAGTGGTGGGCGACCAGCCGGGTGGTGGCAGGCAACAGCTCCTCGAAGGCGGCGACCAGCCGGGCGGCCGCCTCCTCCTCCGGCAGCCCGAGCGTGCGCAGCGGCCGGCGCACGTGGGCGTCGAACAGCTCGACCGCCCGCTCGGCCACCTCCCGCATGGCGGCGTGGTGGCGGCGGGCCAGCTCCAGCAGCTCCGGAAGGGGCAGGCCGTGCTCGAGCAACCGGAGCCCGGCCTTGGCCACGGCCACGTCGTCGACCGTGTAGCACCCGTTGCGCCCGGGCACGAGGAGGCCCTCCCGCTCCAGCGACTGGAGCAGCGCGAGCGGGATGCCGGAGCGCTCGGCCAGCTCGGCGATGGTGAGCGACTCGCCCCCGGCCGCGGGTTCGGCCAAGGCCGTCACCAGGGCCTCGTCGGCCCCGTCGAGCTCGCCTGCCAGGAGGCGCCCGATGGTGGCCAGCGTCAGCCCCCGGCCCTGGAGGCGACGGATGCGATCGAGGCGCTCGACGTGCTCGTCGGAGTACCACGCCACCCGGCCCTCCCGCCGGGGCGGGGGCAACAGCCCCTTGGCCTGGTAGAACCGCACGGTGTCGACGGACACGTCGGCCGCCTCCGCCAACTGGTCCACGCGGTAGTCCACGCTCGCATTGTAGGAGCAGTCACTCACACAGTGCGATGCGGCAGTAGCAGGGGGCCGAGTGGCGACCTACAGTGCGGCGACCGCGTGCTGGGGGGTCGCATGGCATGTGCAGGGAGGGCAGCCACCTGGCGGCACGAGCTGGCCAGGGTGCTGCGGAGGCCGCAGACGGCGTTCCTCGTCGTCGTCGGCGTGGCCGTCGGCGTCCTCGGCGTGGCGCTCGACCAAGTGGCGCTGATCGTGCTGGGGGTGCTGATCCTCGTGCTGGCCGCCTTCGTCTCGGTGGCTGCCGACTTCAAGCTGGCGGGCAACGGGTTGGAGGTGACGCTGCGCGATCCCGACCTCCGGGCCGAGTTCGATGCCTTCGTGGAGACGCAGCGCACGAGCCTCTACCGCCTGGCCACCCACCTGTGCGGCGAGGCCTCGGCCGTCGGGCTGGTGAACGAGGCGTTGGCCAGGAGCTTCCCCGACTGGTCGGGGGACGGGGTTGCCCACCGCCTGCACCTCGTCTGCCTCCTCGTGCGGCTGGCGACCGGGGGACGTCGCATCGGCCTCCTGCCCACGGGAGAGGGCGACAGCCAGGAGGACCTCTACCACCGCACGTTGCTGCTCCTGCGCCACGACCAGGACTTCGACATCAAGCACATCGCCGCCATCGTCGGACGTCCGCCGGACGCGGTGCGGCGCGACCTGGCCGAGGCCGAGGCAGCCCTCGTATGAGCACGTGGGTGGCGCGCATGGTCGCCCGCGATTGGTCGGGGGCCGAGAGGATCGATCCGGTCGCGGTGGCCCGCCTGGCCCACCGGCGGGCGGCGCGTCGCGTCGCCGCCACGCTGCTGGGCGCCGTCGGGGTGGCGGCCGTCCTCGGTGCGAGCGGGGAGGTCGCCCGCCGAGCCGTGCACGACGACGGCCCGCCGGTCACCGTCGCCCCGCCCGGCGCCCCCGCGGTCGCGGCCGAGGCGGTCGACAGCCACCGCGTCCGGCTGTCGTGGCCCACCTCCTCGGGCAGTCCGACCCACTACGTGGTCTACCGAGGGGACCAGCAGCTCGCCACCACGACGGCGCCGGGCTTCGACGACACCGGCCTGGAGCCGGGCCGGTCCTACGAGTACGCGGTGGAGGCGGTGGCGGCCGACGGCACCCGCTCGGGGCGCTCCGAGCCCGCGGAGGTGCGCACGCCGCCGATCCGTCCGCCTTCCGACCTCCGTGCCGCGGTGACCGACACGGGCGTGACGCTCACGTGGGAACGGTCGACGGACCAAGCGGTGACGGGCTACCGGGTCTCGCGCAGCGGCGGGATGGCGCCGGCGATCGAGCGCGGCGCGTCGTTCGAGGACCGCACGGCGCAGCCCGGGCAGACCTACACGTACTCCGTGCAGGCGGTCGACGCCCACGGCCACCGCTCGCGTCCCGTGTCGCGCTCGGTGGAGGTCCCCGAGCGCGACACCCAGGCGCCCAGCACGCCCGCCGACGTGGAGGCTCGGTACACGCCGATGCGCATCGAGCTCACGTGGTCGGAGTCGACCGACAACGTGGCGGTGAAGGAGTACCGCGTGTACCGGGAGCGCCGGGCGCAGTCGGCCGACGGCAGCACCACCTGGGTGGACCGCGAGCACGTGGGCACCACGCTAGGGCCGCCGTTCAGCGACGAGATCGGGCGTGGGGAACGCTACGCCTTCCGCTACGCGGTCCAGGCGGTGGACACCTCGGGGAACGTGTCGAAGCTCTCGGAGTGGGCCTCGGTGCCGGTCGTGGTCGACTGACCGTCAGGCGCCCCGTGCCTCGGCCAGGAAGTCGAGCAGCACCTCGTTGAACCGGTCCGGCTGCTCCTGCTGGGTCCAGTGGCCGCACTCCTCGATCAGCACCGTGCGCAGGTGGGGGACCCGCGCCTCCATGCCAGTGGCCAGCCCTGGGTGCAGCACGGGGTCGTGCTCGGCCGTGACCATGAGCGCGGGAGCCGTCACCTCCTCGGGCAGGTCGGCCGCCAGCGCCCAGTTGCGGTCCATGTTGCGGTAGTACTCCAGCGGCGGCCCCACCGCGCCCAGCGTGGAGAACGCCTCCACGTAGACGTCGACCACCTCGTCGGGGAAGGCCTCCGGCCAGCGGGTGGTCGGGCCCCGGAACATGCCCTCCAACCAGCCGCGCACGTCGGTGCCCAGGAACCACTCGGCCGGCCCACGGTCCTGGAACTGCACGATGTAGAGCCGCTCCCCGAACACCTCCCGCATCAGCTCCACCGGGGGCCGCGGAGGCCGCGGCAGGTCGGGCGTGTTCACGCCGACGACGGCGGCCGTGCGCTCGGGGAAGCGACGGGCGAACGGCCACACCAGCAGCCCGCCCCAGTCGTGGCCCACCATGACGGCGCGCTCGTGGCCCAGCGCC
>DATAAM010000093.1:0-2776 GCA_036260075.1 Acidimicrobiales bacterium | reverse complement strand
CGAGTACCTCAACGACACCGTGGCGGACTCGACGAAGACATGGTTCGACGACCGGGCGATCGTCGACGACGACGTGCTGGACACGCCGGCCGACCAGGATCCCCGGGTCGACAAGGCAGGCCTGATCACCATGCCGGTCTTCATGGCCAACGCCTTCCTCGACGGCGACGCGGGCATCGCCACCGCCACACTCGCCTGGAACAAGCTCGCCACGCCCGACAAGTACCTCTACCTCGGGCCGTGCGGATCGTCGTACTCGCACCTCCCGAGCGGGACCGGCCCTTGCCTGAGCAGCACAAACGCCCCCAACCTGCGCAACAAGGTGCACGCCTTCCTGGACCGTCACGTCCGAGGCGACACAACCGTGAGCGTGGGCGGGTCGGTGCACTACGCCATTCCTCCCGCCACGAACCCACTGTCGAGCGACAACTGGTCGGTGCAGACAGGGAGCACGTGGCCGCCGGACGGGTCGAGCTCGACATACTGCATCGGGGTCGACGGCACCTGGCACGACGCCGCCACATGCGCCGAGCAGACGGGCACGCGGGAGATCTCGAACTCCGTCACGGCCACGCCGCAGACCGGCTTCTGCGTCGGGAGCACCTACGGGGCGACCGAGAAGGCCGAGTACACCTCCCCCGTGCTGCCGGGGAAGATGGTGGGGCTGGAGATGGACTTCTGGCTCCTGTCGAGCTCGACCAGGTCGCAGGTGTACGTCGACGTCTGGGACGTCGACAACGCAACGGGCGGGGAGACGCGGGTGTGGCAGGGCACCGCCCAGGTGGTGCCGACGGCCCGGAACGTGTCGCCCCTCACCGGCGTGCGCTACAAGTTCAGGCCCGGCGGGAACGCCTGGACGTTCGCGGCCAACCACAAGATTCGCATCAAGATCACCGCCAACTACAAGAGCGCGTTCGCCCAGGAGCTGATTCCCGCCACGTACTACATCTGGCACGACTACTACAACAACGGCGCGCCGGTGAAGGTCACGGTCACATGGGCGACGTGACCGGAGGTCCGTGCCCGCGGCCCAGCCGCCGAGCGACGGTCGCTCGGTTCAGGGGAGCAGCTCGAAGGGTGCGCCACTCGGGCTCACCACCGTGAAGTGGCGACGGTCGAAGGTCGCGATCTGCGTGGCACCGAGCCTCTCCGCCAACGCGACGACTGATGCGTCCACGGTGCCGAGCGGCAAGTCGCGGTAACGGGAGACGAGCTCCGCGATCCGGAGCCAGTCTCCCGCCGCGACCGGCTCGGGAATGAGGTTGCCTCCGGCGAGGTCGCCCAGGAACCGCACCTCAGGCTCCACACCGAGCCGTGAGGAGAGCAGGTACGCAACCTCCGTGATCACGAGCGTCGGGACGACGAGCGGCCCGTCGTGTGTCTCCAGCAGCTCGAGGCTCTCGGCGTGGTGCCGATCGTCGCGATCGACGTAGGCGTACAGCGGGCCTGCGTCGAGGATCAGTGGGATCGTGCAACCCCCTCCGCGAGGATCTCCTCGATCCTCTCGGAGATCTCCGAATGGCCGCTCGCTCCGGCGCCCGCGGCAAGGAGGCGGCGGCGCTTGCGGCCGCCGCTCAGATGGGCCTGGATCGCCTCCCGCGTCAGCTCCGACACGGTGGTGCCACGACGCTCGGCCTCGTGCCGGAGGCGGGCGTCGAGGTCATCGGGAAGCTTGACCGTGGTGCGGCGCATGTATGCCAGCATACCCGGGCACGGGCGGGTGGGCGTCCGCACCCGGGGCCGCTGCAGTCGCTATTGAGCGGCGGCTGTCGCCTGCTCGATCTCCGTACGGAAGTGGTCGAGGGGCTTGGCCCCCTCGGTCATGCGGCCGTTCACGAAGAACGTGGGCGTTCCCCGCACGCCGAGGCTCTGCCCCGCCAGTGTGTCGGCGTTGACCTCGTCGGCGGCCGCCCCGGACTCGAGGCAGGAATCGAACTTCTTGGCGTCGAGGTCCGCGTCCCGCGCCGCCTGTCGGAGGTCTTCGAGGGCCAGCCTTCCCTCGGAGGCGAAGAGGCGGTCGTGGTACTCCCAGAACCGGCCCTGCTGGTGGGCGCACTCGGCTGCCTCCGCCGCCGTCCGGGCGAACGGGTGCACGTCTGTGAGCGGGAAGTGGCGCACCACGTACCGGAGGCGACCGGGATAGGCCTGCAGCAGCTCCCGGAATGTCTCCTTGTGGAACCGGAGGCAGAACTCGCACTGGTAGTCGGTGAACTCGACGATGACGATCTCGGCGCCCCTCGGACCGCGGGCGGGCTCGCCCGACAGATCCATGCCCGCCGTACGAGGGTCGGCGGAGGGGCCTCCCCCGTCGGAGGCGAGGCCGGGCAGGCGCGGGCCGGAGTCGCCGTCGTCGCGGCCGAGCAGCGCCAGGCCGCCGAGCACGACGCCCACCAAGGCGACGAGGGCCACGACGCCGAGCACCTGCTGTCGACGGCGCCGCGAGCGCTTCTCGTCGGGCGGGGCGGCCTCCTCGGACGGGGCGGCCTGCGAGGCCGCCGCCGGGGCCGTCGGCGTCGGCGCTGTCGTGGCCGTCGGCGATGTCGTGCCCGCCGGGGCGGCGGCGTGTCCGTTGCCCGACGACGTGGCCCCCTCGGCGGCCAGTGCCGAGCGTCGCACCTTGCCCGCCTCGTCCCGGGGCAGTTGCTCGACCAGCTCCCACGACTTGGGGACCTTGTAGGGCGCCAGCCGCTCCCGGCAGTGGCGCGTGAGCTCCTCGACGGTGGGCGGGTTCTCGGGGTCGCACGGCTGCACGATGGCGTGCACGCTCTTGCCCCAC
>DATAAM010000092.1:0-2498 GCA_036260075.1 Acidimicrobiales bacterium | reverse complement strand
GTTTGGGTTTGTCAAGTCACACATCACCCCACAGGGTGTGAATATCTTGTTGATTGGCTGATTTTCATTGCATCCTACATCGAACATGTGTACGATGCAACCATGAAGTTGGAGCACTTGGCAGCGGTGGTGGCGGCGACGGAGATCCCCGCCGACCGCGAGGGCCTGGTTGAAGCGCTCCGCGTCGCCGACCGCTTGGCGGCCAAGATCTCGGAGGCCGTCGGCACCTTCGATGCAAGCGGCGACTGGGGGCTCGATGGCGCGGTGTCCGCCGTGTCGTGGCTTCGCATCCACGCGGGGCTGTCCGGGTCGGCGGCGGGCGCTCTCGCCGGCACGGCCCGCCGGTTGCGCGAGCTGCCGGTGACGGCCGAGGCCTGGCGAAGCGGGCACCTGACCGGCGGCCAGGTGCAGGCGATCGTGGCCAACGTCGACGATCGCACGGCGCCGCTGTTTGCCGAGGGAGAGGCCGAAATGGTGCCGACGCTCGTGCCGCTGTCGGTCCTCGACACCACGAGGACCATGCGGCTGTGGCGGGCGCGTGCCGAGGCGTTGCTCGACGAGCACGACGGCCGGCTGCCGCAGCGCAGCGTCCATCTGTCGCGCACGCTCGGCGCTCGGTGGGTGCTCGACGGCGAGCTCGATCCCGAAGGCGGAACCGTGCTCGACCTCGCGTTGCGGCTGGCAGCGACCTCAGATGCCGCCGACGAGCCCCCTCGCACGCCCGCGCATCGGCGGGCCGACGCGTTGGTCGATGTCTGCCGCTTCTACCTCGATCACCGCGGCACCCAGCCGTCCGGCCGGCATCGTCCTCATCTCAATGTGGTCGTCGACTACCGCGAGCTGGCTGCCGGTGGTGGCGGGGAGCTCGTCGACGGCGGATTTGTCGACGGCGCCACGCTCAGGCGCCTGCTGTGCGACGCGTCCGTCCATCGGGTCGTGACCGACGGGTCGTCGACCGTCCTCGACTACGGCACGTCCACGCGCACCGTGCCGCCCCACCTCTGGGCTGCGCTCGTGTTGCGCGACCGGCACTGTCGCCACCACGGGTGCGATCGGCCGTCCGAGTGGTGCGAGGCGCACCACGTCGTCCCGGTGCTGGAAGGCGGGCCGACCTGCCTCGACAACCTGGTGCTCAAGTGCACGCGGCACCACCACCTGGGGCATCTCCCCGGGTGGCAGGAGCAGTTGCACCGCGACGGGACGCTCGTGACCACAGATCCAGGGGGCCGGACCCGCACGACGCGACCACCCGGCCTCGTCCAGTTGGGCGCGGCGTAGTCGAGCTCGGCGGGCGCGGTGGAATCGCGCTTGACATGAGATGACATGGACTGCTGGAGTTTCCCCCGTGCATTGGGCGCGGCTGTTGCTGGCCGTCGTCCTGCTGGGGGGTTGCAGCGGGGGACGGGGGGAGGACACGTTGCCCCCGCCCGCCTCTACCTCCACCACGGTCGACTACGCCGTGCCTGCCGTCATCGACGTTGCCTACGTGGAGAAGGTCATGGCCGCACTCGATCACGTCTACGGCGACGCCATCAGGATCCTGGCCCGGGAGCGACAGATCACCAAGGAGTTCCTGGAGCATCTAGTAGCGATCTATACCGAGCGAGAATTCGAAGTTGCACAACGTGCCTGGGTCGAAGATGTGGCGAAAGGGCTACCTGGCCTTGTAGGCGCCCCGGAAAACCCCCGTACCGGGATTCGCCATGCGCTCCTCCTGACGGAGGCGTGCATTCTTGTCGCTGTTGATCGCGACTTCAGCGGCAGCCGATCGTCGCCACCGAGTACTCCCCAGAAATTCATCGGGCTAACACCAAAGCAGCCGGCTCGCGATCCGCGAAATCTCAATCCGACGCCATGGAGCATTTCGTTTGACGGGTTCGTTGCCGAACCCGCTGGAGCAGTACCGGAGGCGCCATGCGTCGCCTAACCGTCGGGATGCTCTGCCTAGCGCTACTGCAAGCGAGCGCCTTCGCAAGCCAGCAGGTGAGAGGATTTGACACCGGCGGGATTCTCATCACGGACAGTGCAGAAGGCTCGCCCGGTAGCCCCGGCACCTCGACCGCCACTCCTGCCGATCGTCCCGTCTACGCCTACTGGGCCGTGGTCTACACGCCTGAGGGCTTCTGCCGGGAGCGTCGTTTCACCACTGACGAAGCCGAAGCCGACGCCTACAACTACGTCTACGAGCTGCGAGTGGCGGAAGCCAACGAGCTGACCCGTCTCGAAAGCTGTCCCGACGAGCGACCAGTCGTCGCCCCGCCGACGCCGGGCGAGCTTGCTCGGGACTTCTGGGACGTGCGCCACCTGCCGAGCCCGGCGCTGCACGTCGTCCCCGAGTACGCGATCGTCGGCAAGCGCGTGTACCTCCAGATCCGAGGCCCAGCCCGCACAACCTTCGACGTGCCCAACCCCATCGGTGCCGATATCGCCATCAACGCCACGTCCCGCTACGTCGTCGACTGGGGCGACGGCAGCCCGCCGACGACCACGACCAGCCA
>DATAAM010000091.1:0-7292 GCA_036260075.1 Acidimicrobiales bacterium | reverse complement strand
CGTCATAGCGCGCTGATCCCCCACCAGAACGAGGAGGGAGGGCGCCGTGTGGAGAGGGTCGTCAGGGCGTACCTTGGAGCACGATGAGCAAGAACACCTTCAAGACGTTCGTCCTCCTCGCCGGCCTCGGCGGGCTCATGGTCCTGATCGGCTCGTTCTTCGGCCGGGGTGGGGCTGTGATCGGGCTGGTGCTCGGGCTCGTCATCGTCGGCAGCTCGTACTGGTTCTCCGACAAGCTCGCCATCCGCGCCGCCCGCGCCGTGCCCGTCAGCGAGGCGGAGATGCCCGAGTACCACCGCATCGTGCGGGAGCTCACCGAGCGGGCGGGCATGCCCATGCCTGCGCTGTACGTCAGCCCCGACATGCAGCCCAACGCCTTCGCCACCGGCCGCAACCCGAACCACGCGGCCGTCGCCGTCACGCAGGGCATGCTCCAGATCTGCGACTGGGACGAGCTGCGCGGCGTGCTCGCCCACGAGATCAGCCACATCGGCAACCGCGACATCCTCATCGGCTCGGTGGCCGCCGCCGTGGCCACCGGCATCAGCTTCATCGCCAACATGGCGATGTGGGGCGCCATGTGGGGCGGCGGCCGCGACGACGACGAGGGCGGCGCGAACCCCATCGCCCTGTTGGCTCTGGCGATCCTGGCGCCCATGGCGGCAGCCCTGCTTCAGATGGCGCTGAGCCGGAGCCGGGAGTACGAAGCCGACCGCAGCGGTGCCCGCCTGATCGGCGACGGCGAGGCGCTGGCCCGGGCGTTGCTCAAGCTGGAGAGCGCGGCTCGGCAGATCCCGATGCCGGTCACGCCCGCGCAGGCGCAGAAGTACATCGTCAACCCGCTCACCGGGCGCCGGGTGCAGTTCGCCAACCTGTTCACCACGCACCCGTCGACCGACGACCGGGTCGCCCGCCTGCGGGCGGGCGAATGGCGGTGATCGTCTGATTGCTCCCTGCCAGTCCCACCGGGCAGGATGGGGCCGCTTTTCAGCCGAAACACCCTCCTGAGATGGGTCGACTCCCTCCTCGCGCGCTGACGCTCGTCGTCGCGGCCTGCTTGGCCGCCGTCCTCGCCGGCACCGCGGCGCGAGCGCAGGTGGGCAACGACCCCCTGCCCACGCTGCCGACCACCACGACCACGACGACGACCGCTCCACCGTCGTCGACCACCACGACGACCACTGCGCCGCCGCCGTCGTCCACTGCGCCGCCGGAGCCCCGCCCCACGACGACGACCACGCTGCCTTCGACCACACCACCCACCCTGGAGCTGCCTCCGACCACCCTGCCCCTCGGCTCGGGCGACGGTCCTCCCGGCCCGGGCGTGGTGCCGCCGGAGGCCAAGTCGCTGATCGACTCGATCGCCCGTTCGCCCGCCAACGACACGCGGCGGCTGCTGGCGGCGTTGCGGCCGCTCGTCGACATGGGGCTGTCGGAGAGCGAAGCCGTGCAGCTCGGCTTCGGCAGCTTCCCCGTCGGGGGCGAGGCGAACTGGAGCCACGACTGGTGGTTCCCGCGCCACGTGCCCACGTTCCACCTGCACGAGGGCACCGACATCTTCGCTGCCGAGGGCACGCCCGTGCGGGCGCCGGTGGCGGGCGTCCTCGAACAGGCCAACGGCAGCATCGGCGGCCTGTCCGTCTACATCAGGCAGCCGAACGGCGGTTACGTGTACATGTCGCACCTGAGCGCCTACGAACCGGGCCAAGTGAGCGGCCAGGAGGTCAAGGTCGGCGACATCGTCGGCCGAGTGGGCACAACCGGCAACGCCCAGGGCACTTCGCCGCACGTGCACTTCGAGCTTCACCCCGCTGCCACAAAGGTCGTGACAACGGGGAAGGGCAAGGCCCGCACCAACACAGTGGTGGAGGTGCCCGTCCCGCTGGGCACGCAGCTGCCCGCCGTCGACCCCAAGGCCCAGCTCGACCGGTGGGTCGAGGAGGCGATAGCCGCTGCGCCCGCCGTCATCGCCGCCTACGAGTCGCGCCACCCGCGCGCCGTCATCACCACGGGCCTCACCCGGCGCCTGGCCGACGGCGGCAGCGGACCGTTCGCCGCTCCCTCGGGCCCGCCCCGCTCGCACCTCATGTGGGCGTCGTCGGCCTCGCCGGCAGGCGGGGTGCTGCGGCTGGTCGAGGCCGAGGCCACGGCTGCCGCCGACGAGCTCGACTACGACGCGGTCGTGCGCGAGGAGCAGCAACGCATCCGCGAGTGGGAGGCAGGCGACTCGTGGGCGCGAGCGGTGCTCGCCCCGCTGACGCCGAAGGGGTTGCAGCCGGTGCTCGGGCTCGCCGCCCGGGAGCCGGACGGCGCTCGCTTCAGTCCCTGAAGTTCTCGAACTGCAACGGCAGGCCGAAGTCCTCGGCCTTGAGGGCCGCGATCACGGCCTGCAGGTCGTCCTTCTTCTTGCCCGACACCCGCACCTGATCGCCCTGCGTCTGCGTCGACACGCCCTTCAGTCCCATGTTCTTCACGAACACGTTGATCTTCTTGGCCTCTTCGCTGCCGATGCCCGCCTTCAGCGTGATCGTCTGGCGCACGGTTCCCTTCGCTGCCTCCTCGACGTTGCCGCGGTCGAGCGCCTTCAGGGAGACCTGGCGCTTCACGAGCTTCTCCTCGAGCACCTGCACGAGCGCCCGCAGCCGGTCCTCGGTGGACGATGCCAGCTTCAGCTCCTGGCCGGACAGCTCGATCGAGGAGCCCGTGTCCTTGAAGTCGAACCGGGTCGACACCTCGCGGCTCGCCTGGTCGACGGCGTTGCGCACTTCCTGCATGTTCACCTGGGACACGACATCGAAGGTGGGCATGCCTTGACGCTATCCTGACCAACCCCAAGGGTCGGTGCCCGAGTGGCCAAAGGGAGCAGACTGTAAATCTGCCGGCATCGCCTTCGGTGGTTCGAATCCACCCCGGCCCACGAGCTGCACCACGGGTCAGCCGTCGATCGCGAGGAGCTCCACTGCCTCTCGGACCTCGTCGGTCGTCGTGATCGTCACGACGCCCCGGCTCTCGCGGCTCAACCCTACGGCTCGTCGGGCCCGTGGCGGAGACCCCGCACGGCCTGACTGCCTCGATGTCGCATTCCCGCCAGACGAACAGGCTCGGCGGTGTCACGCTGTCGGGGTGCACGAGGACTTCGAGCGGTGCTACCGAGCGGTGAAGTCGAAGGACGCCCGCTTCGACGGGTGGTTCGTCACCGCCGTCCTCAGCACCGGGATCTACTGCCGGCCGAGCTGCCCCGTGCGACCGCCGCACGCCAAGAACATGCGCTTCTATCCCACGGCGGCGGCTGCCCAGCACGCGGGCTTCCGCGCCTGCAAGCGCTGCCGGCCCGACGCCACCCCCGGCTCGCCGGAGTGGAACGTGCGCGCCGACGTCGTGGCCCGCGCCATGCGGCTCATCGCCGACGGCGTGGTCGATCGCGAGGGCGTCCCCGGGCTGGCGCGGCGACTGGGCTACAGCACCCGCCAGGTGGAACGGCACCTGCTGGCCGAGGTCGGCGCCGGCCCACTGGCGCTCGCCCGGGCGCAACGAGCGCAGACGGCCCGCATCCTGATCGAGACGACGGCGTTGCCGTTCGCCCAAGTCGCCTTTGCCGCGGGCTTCGCCAGCATCCGCCAGTTCAACGACACCGTCCGACTGGTCTTCGCGCTCACCCCCACCGAGCTGCGCGCCCGGGCCCATCCCCACGCGCCGGGGACGCTGTCGCTGCGTCTGCCGTTCCGTCGCCCCTTCTACCCCGACAACCTCTTCGGGCATCTCGCCGCCACTGCGGTGCCCGGGTGCGAGGAGTACCGCGACGGCTGGTACCGGCGCACGCTGCGCCTCCCCAACGGCGTCGGAGTCGTCGCCCTCGCCCCCCGCCCCGACCACGTGGAATGCCGACTGGCGCTCGACGACCTGCGCGACGTGCCGACGGCGATCGCCCGCTGCCGCCGCCTGCTCGACCTCGACGCCGACCCCGAGGCAGTCGACGAGCTGCTGGCCGCCGACCCCTGGCTGGCGCCCGCCGTGCACAAGGCGCCGGGCCGGCGGGTGCCGCGCACGGTGGACGAGGCCGAGTTCGCCGTGCGCGCCGTGCTGGGGCAGCAGGTGTCGATCGCGGCGGCCCGGGTGCACGCCGCCCGCCTCGTCGCTCGGCACGGCGCCCCGGTCGTCGACCCCGCGGGCAGCCTCACGCACGTGTTCCCGACGCCCGAGGAGCTGACGGAGCTCGACCCGTCCGAGCTGCGCGTGCCCGCAGCCCGTCGTCGCACTCTCGTCACCCTCGCCGCCGCGCTGGCCGACGGCAGCGTCGAGCTCGACCCCGGAGCCGACTGGCACGAGGCCCGCCGCCGCCTCGGCGCCGTGCCCGGCATCGGGCCCTGGACGGTCGAGACGATCGCCATGCGGGCGCTGGGCGACCCCGACGCCTTCCCGCTCGGCGACGGCGGCCTCCGTCGGGCGGCCCACGACCTGGGCCTCGACGTGACGACCGTGGCCGACCGCTGGCGCCCGTGGCGGGCCTACGCCACGCAGTACCTGTGGTCGCTGCACGACCATCCGATCAACCACTGGCCACCGAAGGAGCGACCGTGACCGTCACCCGTTGTCGCACGATCCCCAGCCCCGTCGGACCGCTCACGCTGGCGGGACGCGACGAGGTGCTCACCAACCTGTGCATGGAGGACCAGACGCACTCGCCCCGTGGGCGGGCCGACTGGGTGCGCGACGACGGCATCTTCCCCAAGGTGGTGGACCAGCTCGACGCCTACTTCGCGGGCGAGCTCACCGACTTCGACGTGGAGATCGACCTGCTGGGCACGCCGTTCCAGAAGCGGGTGTGGTCGGCGCTGCTCGACATCCCCTACGGGGCCACGGCCTCCTACGGCGACGTCGCCGCCGCCATCGGACAGCCCACGGCGTGCCGGGCGGTGGGGATGGCGAACGGCCGCAACCCGGTGGCGATCATCGTCCCCTGCCACCGCGTCATCGGTTCCGGCGGCACGCTCACCGGCTACGCCGGCGGCCTCGACCGCAAGCGAATCCTGCTCGACCTCGAACGGCGACGTCCCGGCCCGTAGGTCGCCGCCACGGCGCCACCCGAGGACGGCGTCAGAGCAGGCGCTGCATCAGCACCACGTCGAGCCAGCGCCCGAACTTGCGGCCGATCTCCTTCTCCACGCCGACGACCTCGAAGCCGCAGGCCTTGTGCAGCGCGATCGAGGCGTCGTGGCCGCCCACGATGCGGGCCATGACCACGTGGAACCCGTGCACCCCGGCCACTCGGACGAGCTCGCCCAGCAGCAGCCGGCCCACGCCCCGCCCCCGCGCCGCCTCGTCCACATACACGGAGTCCTCCACGGACGTGGCGTACGCGGGGCGGGAGCGGTACGGCGACAGCGATCCGAAGCCCACGACCTGCCCGTCGTCGTCGACCGCCACCACGGCCGGGTGGGCGCCCGCGTGCTCCGCCAGCCAGGCGTGCTGCTCCTCGAGGGTGCGGGGCACGAGGTCGAACGTGACCGTCGAGCCCACGACCTCCCGGTTGTAGATCGTCCGGATGGCCTCGGCGTCCTCCATCCGGGCCGGCCGCACCTCCATCGCAGCGACCCTAGTGGGACCGCTATCATCGACCCCGCGCGATCGCCCTCTTAGCTCAGTCGGCAGAGCACAGCCATGGTAAGGCTGGTGTCGTGGGTTCGATTCCCACAGAGGGCTCCCGGGCGGCGTAGCTCAGATGGTCAGAGCACACGGCTCATAATCGTGTGGTCGTCGGTTCGAGTCCGACCGCCGCTACCGAACCGGCGAGGAGTGACGAACAGGAGCGCCTGGCCTCGATCCGGCTTTGCCGGTCGAGCCGGGCTCGACCAGACTCGCGTCGCACGCGCTGCGTGCGAGCGAAGGGAAATCGCATGGCCAAGAACGAGAAGAGGGTCAAGGTCACGCTCGCCTGCGAGCAGTGCAAGCGGCGCAACTACATCACCACCAAGAACAAGCAGAACGACCGCGAGCGCATCGAGATGCGGAAGTACTGCCGGTGGGACCGCACCCACACCCTCCACAAGGAGACCCGGTAGCCACGGCCACGCTCCGTAACCTCCGTCCCCCCGTGAGGGTCTGAGCCCTCGATGACAGCCGAGCAGGCCGAGCTGCTCGCCGCCGCAAGGACCGGTGACCGATCGGCCTTCGACGAGCTGGTGCGGGCCACGTACGCCGAGGCCTACACCTTGGCCTATCGGCTGACGGGCAACGAGGAGGACGCGAGGGACGTGGTGCAGGAGGCCTATCTCCGGGCCTACAGGGGCATTCGGCGCTTCCGGGGCGACGCCGCGTTCTCCACGTGGCTCTACCGGATCACCGTCAACTGCGCCGCCACGTACCTGGGCAAGCGCAACCGGGCCCGCCACGAGGAGCTCGACGAGACCACCCCCATCGCCGACGAGCGCCCCGAGGTCGACCCGTCGCAGCGGGCCGACCTGGCCGACGAACGCCGGCGGCTGACAGAGGCACTGTCGCAGCTCCCGCCCGACATGCGGGCCGTGGTCGTGCTGCGGGATGTCTACGACCTGCCCCACGAGGCCATCGCCGCCGAGCTGGGGATCACCGAGGGGGCGGCCAAGGTCCGCCTCCATCGGGCACGGCGGAAGCTTCGGGAGCGGTTGTTCCCCCTTCGGGGGGAGGGGGGAGAGGAGGCCGCACATGCGGTGTGACGACGTCGCCGAGATCCTGTCGCAGGTGGTCGACGGCGCCGAGGTGGCCGATCCGGCCGTCCGGCGCCACGTCGACTCCTGCCTGCGATGCCAGGCCGAGCTGGTGCAGTACCGCAGGCTGCTGAAGGCGCTGCACCACCTGCGCACCGACGTGCTGGAGCCGTCGCCGGGGGTGTTGACCGGCATCCTGGCCAACCTGGAGGCGGCAGGGGAGCGGGGCGCCATCCGCTCGATGCTGGCGGGGCGCCGGGCCGCCTACGCGGGCGGCATCGCCGTGGCCACGCTGGCCGCCGGAGCGGCGGGCGCCATCGTCCTCGCCAACCGGGGCCGCCGCAAGGTCCGCCTCGCCGGCTGACCCCCCCCTCGGCGTTTTTCTCCGCTAATCCGGGTCTCTGGCGCCGTCAGCGCGCACAAAGCGAGGCGCCCTGGGGCGCCCATCACGCCCGGTGCTATCCTGCGCCGGGGAGGAACCCCCTAGGGCAGTAGCTCAATTTGGCAGAGCACCGGTCTCCAAAACCGGCGGTTGGGGGTTCGAGTCCCTCCTGCCCTGCTCGCCGGGAACCCGCGCCCCGAGGTGGCACGTGGAATCGATGAACCGAG
>DATAAM010000090.1:0-19755 GCA_036260075.1 Acidimicrobiales bacterium | reverse complement strand
CCGCATGCGGCGCTGCACGCACGGAGGACGACGGGCCCGAGCGGTCTCGTCGCCGGTTGGTGCGGGGCGCGGCCGACGTGGCAGGATGGCTCACGCGGAGCCGGGGCCGTCGTAATCTATCGGCTGGAGCACGCCGCACTGCTGCGACCTGACCGCGGAGGACACACATGACTGCTTCGCCTCTCCCGCTGCGCGTGAAGGTCTTCGCCGACGGCGCCGACGTGGAGGGGATCCGGTCACTGGCGGCCGACCCGTTTGTCAAGGGGTTCACCACCAACCCCACCCTCATGCGCAAGGCGGGCGTCGACAACTACGAGCAGTTCGCCCGTGAGGTCCTCGACGTGGTGACCGACAAGCCCATCTCGTTCGAGGTCTTCTCCGACGAGTTCGACGAGATGCTGGAGCAGGCGCGGAAGATCAGTAGTTGGGGGCCGAACGTCAACGTGAAGATCCCCATCACCAACACGCGCGGCGAGAGCTCCGGGCCGCTCCTGCGCACGCTCGCTGCCGAGAACATCAGCGTCAACGTGACCGCGCTCATGACGCTGGAGCAGGTCGCAGAGGTGGTGCGCTGCCTCGAAGGCGGGCCGAGCTCGTTCGTGTCCGTCTTCGCCGGGCGGATCGCCGACACCGGTCGCGATCCCGTCCCGCTCATGACGGCGGCGCTGGCGCTGCTGGCACCCGCGCCCAACCTCGAGCTGATCTGGGCCAGCCCTCGAGAGGTGCTCAACGTCGCCCAGGCCGACGCCATCGGGTGCCACGTCATCACCGTCACCAACGACCTGATTTCCAAGCTCTCGCTGTTCGGCCACGACCTGCGGCAGTTCTCCCTGGAGACCGTCGAGATGTTCCGCAACGACGCCCAGGCGGCCGGTTTCAGCCTCTGATGGCAGTGGAGCGCATCGGTCGGGACGAGGTCGAACTCTCCATCGTCGTCCCCGCGTACAACGAGGCGGGCAACGTTCCCGAGTTCCTCCGTCGCGTCGTGCCGATCCTGCGGGAGAACGTCGCCTCGTACGAGATCGTGTTCGCCGTCGACCCCAGCACCGACGGCACCGAGCAGCTCATCATCGACGCCCACGAGAAGAACCCGGCCGTCAAGCTGTTGGCCTTCTCCCGTCGCTTCGGGCAGCCGACGGCCACGATGGCCGGCATCGAGCACGCGTCGGGCCGCGCCGTGGTGGTCATGGACGTCGACCTCCAGGACCCTCCCGAGCTGGTCGTCGACATGCTGAAGAAGTGGCGGGAGGGCTACGACGTCGTCTACGCCCAGCGCCGGGAGCGCACGGGCGAGACCCGCATCAAGAAGCTCGTGGCCAAGGTCGGCTACAAGGTCATCGCTCGCTTCGGCGAGGTCGAGATCCCCCGCGACACCGGCGACTTCCGGCTGATGGACCGGCGGGTCGTCGACGAGCTGCTGCGCTTCCAGGAGACGCACGGGTTCCTGCGTGGCTTGGTCGCCCTCGTGGGGTTCAAGCAGACGGCCGTCCTCTTCGACCGGCCCGCCCGGTACTCCGGCAAGGGCAACTACAACCAGTTCGTCGGTTCGCTGCGCATCGGGCTCAATGGCCTCGTGGCGTTCTCCAGCGCGCTGTTGAACGTAAGCACCATCGTCGGCTTCCTCGCCGCCGCCGGCGCGTTCCTCACCGCACTCGTCTACGTGCTCCTCAAGGTCACAGGCACCGACTTCCCGTTGGGCAACCCCACGATCGTGGTGCTCGTGCTGTTCGTCGGCGGCGTGCAGCTCATCTGCCTCGGGATCGTGGGGCAGTACGTCGGGCGCATCTACGACGAGGTGAAACGCCGACCTCGGTACATCGTCGACCGCGCCATCGGCTTCGCCGAGCCCAGCCGCGTCGGACGCGAGATCGCAGCGTCGTGAGCGTCGACGCCCGCTACACCGACGAGGACCACGACTTCCGCAAGGACGACACCTACGCGCGGACGAAGTACGAGATCACGATCGATTGGCTGGGCCCGGCGCGCCCCGGCAACGAGGTGCTGTACCACGTCGGCTGTGGCGTGGGCATCTTCAACCGCATGGCCGCCGAAGCGGGTTACACCGTCGAGGCCTTCGAGCCCGATCCGCGGGCGTTCGAGGTGGCGGCGCGCGACGCCGCGGGCCATGCCTGTCGCGTCCACCTCAGCGGGCTCGAGGCGATCGAAGGTGAAGCCGTGGCCGACGTCCTCGTCATGCACGACGTGCTCGAGCACATCGAAGACGAGGCAGGCGCCGTCGCCTGCCTCCACCGGTTGCTGAAGCCGGGGGGTCGGTTGATCCTGAGCGTCCCCGCCTTGCAGTCGCTGTTCGGGTACCACGACCGACAGCTCGGCCACTACCGGCGGTACAAGAAGCGCACGTTGCGGGCCGCGCTCGAGAACGCCTTCACGATCCAGCGCCTGCGCTACTTCGGGATGAGCTTCATCCCGGTGACGCTCCTGTTCTCGCGCATCCTCCAGCGCCCGTACCCCACGAGCGCGGCCGGCGAAGAGCAGTCGCTCCTGTCGAGCACCTTCGACAGGCTGTGCGCCGCAGAGGCCCGGGTGGCGATGCCGATCGGCACCTCCCTCCTCTGCGACGCCACCGCCCGTCGGTGAGTCACGGCCCCGCGGGTCGGGGCAGCCGGCCGGTCGCCCGGTACTGCTCGCAGACGGGTAACGGGATCGGTTGGGGGGTCAGGGATCCCGAGAAGGCCGGGAGTATGCCCACTCCGATGTCGTCGACGCCGAAACGAGGCTCGGCTTCGCCCACGGGGTAGAGCTCGGCTTCGACGTTCAACACCGTTCGGCCGTCGACGACGACCGCTGCCGTGCGGGTGACCTCGTCGAGCACCAGGTCGACCGTCATGGGCACGTCCGGCACGTAGGCGAGCTCGGCGCCGAGCGCGGGGTCGGCGGCCACGTGGAGGTGGACGAACCGGCCGCGTCCGTCGCCGACGTGCTCGAAGGCCAGGAGGTCCGCCTGCCCCGGTCGGCCCCGTGCCACCAGAGGCTCTCGGGTGCCCGGCGGCTGGGCACGGAAGGCGACAGCGAACCGGTACTGCCCGGCGGGGGCGGTTCGCTCCAGAGCCGTCCAACGGCCGCCTGCGAAGCGGTAGAGCCCGGCGCAGTCGCCCATGACGTAGACGGTGCCCTCGGGTGGCGGCGAGGTGGCGAAGCGCACCAGTCGGTAGTCGTCGTTGACCGGACGCACCTCGCGGCCCGGGAGCAGCGGCCTCGGGTCGTCGGTTCGTTGCAGCGTCCACTCGGCGTGCGCAGCCGAGCCCGTGAGATAGCTGGCGCTGACCGGGTGGATGGTACCGACGCCCGCCTCGGTCAGGAAGTAGGCCGCCCACATGGTCTCCCAATAAGGGGACAGGTCGATGTTCACGGCGGGGAGCGCTCGCACGGCGGCGCTGTCGCCCAGCTCCTCCATGGAGCCGTCGACCACCTGCACGATGCCGAGCGAGGCAGTGCGCGCGTTGGCCGTGCCCACCACCAGGAGCGCCGTCGCCACGAGCACGGGGACCGCCGCTCGGGCGTGCCGACGATGTCGGGCCACCTCCCCGGCGACGAGCACGATCGGGACGGCGAGGCCGACGACGAGGAACGGTGCGAAGAACGTGCCCCACTTCCACTGGTTGTACGAGTAGCCGTAGCGGAGGTAGGCCACGAGATAGGTGGCAAGCGCCACGCCGCCTGCCGCCGCCACCAGGGTGGGCGCCGCCCGGCGCCTGCTCAGCCAGCGAGCACACCACAGCGACGCCAGAGCGAGGACCGCCGAGCCGACGACCAGAGCAGCGGGCTGGTGGCGCGGGAACGACCGCTGGAACCCGAGGAACTGGAGCGGCGTGAGGAACGGCAGCGGCCAACCGGCGGCGCTGTCGCTCAGGTCGAGCGTCCGCTCCACCGAGCTCCGGAAGCGTCCCGGGAGGAGCGCCAGGGTGGCGAGGAGGGGGATCACGACGAGCAGGCCGAGGCGCACGGCAGGGGGGACCAGGGAGCGGACCGCGCGAGCGCGGGCCAGAGCGGCCACCATCGCCATCGCGGCCACCACGGGCGGCGCCAGGAACGCCATGTGCGGATAGGTGAGCAGCAGGGAGACGCTCACGCACGAGGCCAGGACGACGGGGCGCCACAGTTGCCGATCGAGCGGCGCCCCCACCGCGTCCGCGTAGACGAGGAGGAGGGCCGCCGCCGCCGCCGTGCCGAGCACCTGTGACAGGAAGTAGTTCACCTGGAGGTACACGAACAGGAACGTGGAACAGGCGGCCAGCGCGACCACCAACGCGGTGGCCCGCCCCACGGCTACCCGGCGCACGAGGCAGTAGGCGGCCAACGCGCACAGGAACGTGGCGGCGAGCATGGCAGGCAGGATCACCTGCCACGTCGGCCGACCCGTGAGAGCGGACATCGCCGACACGAAGGCGTAGGCGCCGAAGACGTCGCGCTTGGCCACGACGGCGATCTCGTAGTTGGCGAGGTGGTCGTCGAGCGTCAGGCCGTGCTCGCCGAGGTGCTGGGCCACGAAGGCGTACGCGGCGATGTCGTTGTTCCCGGCCGACACCGGCGCGAAGTCGCCGTCGACGATGGCCGACCCGTGATGGAACGTGAAGAGCCCGCCGGTGAGCACGAGGACGGCCGCGGTCATCGGCACCCATCGGGGCATCGTCGGCCGACGGCGTTGACGGAGCAGACGAGCCACGGCGATGACTGCGGACGCGATCGCGGCTCCCGCGACGAGGAGGCGGATGCCGCTCTCGAGCCCTCGCTCCTGCGAGGCCCAGTACCACGAGAACAGTTGGACGACGGCGAGCCCGACGATCGGCGTGACGACGGCATCGTCTTCGCGCCCGGCCCTCCCGAGCACGAGGGCCTTGACCGGCCATCCCACCAGGTACAGGCCGACGATCCCGGCAACGGCGACGAAGGCGATGTCGAAGACGACGACCGAGATCGTGCCCACTGGGCGAGCGGCCCCTTTCTCCCGGGAGCGGACGCTGTGACGGATGGTGCGAACGGTCCGGCCGGCGAGCGTACCGGGTGGTCGGGCCTGCGAGAGGCACTACCGTGTCGAGCCGATCGTGCCGCCCGACGACTCGACTGCCACCGAAGCCGTGCCCGCCGACGCGCGCCCGTCTCGCGTCCAGGACCCCGAGGCGGGACGGGCGCCGAGCGAAGCCGCTCCGCCTCGCTCCCTGCGCGCCTCGCTGCTCGAAGGCCTCGTCGTCTTCCTCTCGCAGCTGACGGCCATGGTGCTGGCCACCTGGCCGCTCGTGGGCCGGGCGAGCACGCATGCTCCGATGGACCTCGGCGATCCGTTGCTGAACGCGTACGTGGTCGGGTGGGGCGGCCACGCCGCGCTGGGCAACCCGCTGCGCATCTTCGACGCCACCCTGTACGACCCCGAGAACCTCTCGCTCGCCCTCCTCGAGAACATGCTGGGGATGTCGCTGCCGCTGGCCCCGCTGTACTGGGCCACCGACAACGCGCTGCTGGTGGCGAACCTCGGCTTGGTGCTGTTCCCCGCAGTGGCGGGCCTGGGCGCCTACCTCCTGGCGAGGGAGCTCACCGGGTCGAGGGGCGTGGCGTTCGTGGCCGCCACCGCCTACACGGTCATGCCGGTGCGCCTCGCCCAGGTGACGCACCTGCACGTGTCGGCCGTCTACGCCGTTCCCTACGTCCTGCTCTTCCTCGTCCGGCTGCGGGCGCAGGGAGAGGGCCGCCGGGCCGACGTCCGCCGGGTGGTCGCGCTGGGGGTGGCGTCGGCGGCGGGCGTGTGGGCCTCCCTCACCGGCGCCGTCCTCATGGCCCTCGTGGTGCTGGGCTGGGCCGTCTGGACGCTCACGCGGCGACCGATCGCCTGGGGAGTGCTCGGTCGGGCCGCGCTCGGGCTGGGGTTGGGCCTCGTCCTGAGCGTGCCGATCACGCTGCCCTACGTGGCGCTGCGCGACCGCTATCCCGCGTACCGCCATCCCCAGGAGGTGGCCCGCACAATGTCGGCCACTCCCTCCTCCTACCTCTCGCCGCCGCGGGGCGGAGCGGTGGTGCGCCCCGTCTACGAGGCCTTGGCGGAGCGGTACGACGCCACGGAGGCGCCCTACGAGAAGCACCTCTTCCCCGGCCTGTGGCTGTCGATGGCGTCAGTGGCCGGGCTGGGCCTGATGGCCTACCGGCGACACCGCCTGGCCGTTCCTGCTCTCGGCCTGTGCGTGGCCGCCGTGGGCTTCGTGTTCAGCCTCGGCCCCCGCTGGGGCGGCCACGAGGACGGGATGCCGCTGCCGTTCCTGGTCATCGAGACGCTCGGGGGCCTCACGCGCGTGCCGTCGAGGATGGGTGCGGTCGTGCCTCTCGGCCTGGTGATCGTGGCCGCGTGGACCCTCGTGCAGGTGCCTGCGCGATGGCGTCGGCCGGTCCTCGCCGCCTCGGTCGCCCTCCTGGTGCTCGAGATGGTGCCGTCGACCGTCTCCATGGTGGAGGCGCCCGAGATGACCGACGCCCACCACGACATCGAAGAACGAGGCGGCGTGGTGCTGGCCCTGCCGACCACCGAGTTCGACGACAGCGGCGGCGTGCGAGGCGAGACCGTCCCCCGCGACACGCACCACCTGTACCTGTCGACCGCGAACTTCCGCCGCATCGTGAACGGTTACGGCTCGTACAACCCGCCCTCCTACTGGGAGGTGATCCTGTCCGTGCAGGACTTCCCGTCACCGCCTGCCTGGGAGGTGTTCAAGCGGCGCGACGTCCGCACGGTGGTGGTGCAGACGGAGCTGCTGCCCGGAACCCGGTGGGCCGACGTGGTGCCCCGCCTCGACGCCACGCCGGGCGTGCGACTCGTGGGCACGGGGGAGGGCGTGCGCGTCTACGACGTCACAGAGGCGGCGGGGACGGCGCCGGCCTGAGGCCGCCGTCAGGGGCGCCCGGCTCGTAGGCCCGCCCGCACGAGCAGCGCAGGTCGTCGGGCAGGCGGGCGCCGCACGCGCACATCCAACCGATCCGCCGGGCCGGGTTGCCGACCACCACTGCATAGGACGGCACGTCGGTCGTGACCACGCTGCCTGCGCCCACGAACGCGCCCTCGCCGACGGTCGTGCCGCACACGATCGTGGCGTTGGCGCCGACGGTGGCCCCCCGGCGCACGAGCGTGGGGAGGAACTCCTCGGCCGGCTTCTTGAACGCGGCCCGGGGGTTCATGTCGTTGGTGAAGACGGCGTTGGGGCCGAGGAAGACGTCGTCCTCGACGGTCACGCGGTCCCACACGAGCACGTTGTTCTTGATCGTTACGCGGTCGCCCACGACGGCGCCGGACTCCACGAAGGCGCCGCCGCCCACGTTGCAGTCGGCGCCCACGACGGCACCGGGCATCACGTGGGCGAAGGCCCACACCCGCGTGCCCTCGCCCACGCGGTCGCTCTCGCACAGCGCCTGCGGGTGGACGAAGACGGGCGCGCCGCTCACCGCAGCGCTTTGCGCAGCGCGTCCACGACGTGCTGCTGCTGCTCCGGGGTGATCTCGGCGTACATCGGCAGCGACAGGATCTCGCGGGCCGCCCGCTCCGTGACGGGGAAGCTGCCCTCTCCGTGGCCCAGGTGCGCGAACGCGCCCTGCAGGTGCACGGGCACCGGGTAGTGCACGCCTGCTCCCACGCCCGCCTCGTGCAGCGAGCGCAGCACGTCGTCGCGGCCGGGGACCCGCACCACGTAGAGGTGCCAGACGTGCTCGTTGCCCGGGAAGGTGACCGGCCGCACGACCTCCTCCAGGTCGGCGAGCAGCTCGTCGTAGAGGGCCGCCGCCTGTCGCCGTCGCTCGTTCCACGCCGCCAGCCGCCGCAGCTTGGCCGACAGGACCACCGCTTGGAGCGTGTCGAGCCTGCTGTTGAACCCGGTCTCGGGATGGTGGTACTTCACGTCGCTGCCGTAGTTGCGCAGCGCCCGCACGCGGGCGGCCACCTCGTCGTCGTCGGTGAGCACGGCGCCCGCGTCGCCGTAGGCGCCGAGGTTCTTGCCCGGGTAGAAGCTCGTCCCCGCAACCCGACCGAAGCTGCCCGCCGCCCGGCCGTCCTGGCGGGCGCCCTGGGCTTGGGCGGCGTCCTCCACCATCGGGATGCCGTGCTCGTCGGCCACCGCCTGCAACGCCGCCATGGGCGCGACCTGGCCGAACAGGTCGACCGGCATGATCGCCCGCGTGCGTGGCGTCACCGCCGTCGCCACCTGCTCCACGTCGACGAGTTGGGTCTCGGCGTCGACGTCGACCAGCACGGGCGTCGCCCCGGCCCGGGCGACCGCGAGGGCCGATGCAATGAACGTGTTGGCCGGGACGACGACCTCGTCGCCCGTCCCCACGCCGAGCGCCCGCAGGGCGAGCTCGAGCGCGTCGGTGCCGTTGGCCACGCCGATGCAGTGACGCACGCCGGAGAGGTCGGCGAACGCCGCCTCGAACTCCGCGACCTCCTCTCCGAGCACGAACGCGGTGCGGGCCAGCACGGCGTCCCAGCCCTGTTGCACCTCGTCGCGGATCTGCTCGTGCTGCGCCTTCAGGTCGACCAGCGGGATCTGCATCGGCGCCACGCTACGTCGTCACCGGCTCTTCGCAGCCTCCCTTGCGCACCGAGCGCTCGATGGCCTCCAGCGCCCGCACCACGGCGATGCCTTCGCGGCCCCCGGTCAGCGGGGCGGTGCCGTCCCGCACGCACGACAGGAAGTGCTCGCACTCGGCCCGCAGCGGCTCGCCCAGCGCCACCTTGGGGATGGTGATCGACCCCTCCCGCACGCTGGCCCGGAAGGAGGCGAACGTGTCGACGAACCCCGGTGTGAAGGTCTCGTCGGCCACGCCCTTGTCGTAGATGCGCAGCGGCTCGGTGAGGTTCATGTCGTCGAGCGTGAGCATGCGCCGGTCGCCCACCACCGTGATGTCGCGGGACTTGCGCGGGTTGAGCCACGAGGAGTGCAGGGTCAACAGCACGTCGTCGGGATAGCGAAGCGTGGCGAACACGGCGTCCTCGATGCCGGGGTTGATCCAGGAGCCGCCGATGGCGGAGGCGGACACCGGCTCGGCGTCGAGCCAGTAGTTGGCGATGGAGATGTCGTGGGAGGCGAGGTCCCACGAGGCGTTGACGTCCACGCGGATGGGCCCCAGGTTCGTGCGCACCATCGACAGGTAGAAGACGCGGCCGAGGGTGCCTTCGCGGAGCCGGTCCTTCACCGCCTGCACGCCCGCGTTGTAGACGAAGACGTGGCCCACCATGAGCACGAGGCCACGGGCCTCGGCCAGCGCGCACAGCTCCTCGCCGTCGGCCACGCTGGTGGTGATCGGCTTCTCCACCAGCACGTGCTTGCCCGCCTCGAGGGCCGCCTTCACCAGCGCGTAGTGGGTGGACGTGGGGGTCGCCACCACCACGGCGTCGACGGCGTCGTCGGCGAAGGCGGCCTCGGCCTCGGTGCCCACCTGCACTGTGGGGTAGCGGAGGGTGACCTGCTCGAGCCGTCCTTCGTCGCGGTCGATCACCCAGGCGACCGCGCTGGTGGGCGGGCTCTCGAAGGCCCGGATCAGGTTCGGCCCCCAGTGGCCGGCTCCCACCACGGCGATGCGGATCACGATGCTCTCCTGTTCATGCGCTTCGGCTGCCGCCGCAGCCCGAGCCCGACGTAGAGGAGCGGCCGCATGATCGACCACCAGCCGACGAGGGGCTTCATCTTCGTCTGGCCCAGCTTCTTGGGCGGGTAGACCTTGGTGACCGGCACCTCGGCCACGCCGTAGCCGAGGCGGACGGCCTTGAGGTAGAGGTACGGCTCGAGCTCGTACTCCTCGAGCCACTCCTGGTCGAGGTCGATGCGGGGGTCGGCGAGCAGGGTGGTGCGCACGGCGCGGAAGCCGTTGGTGGAGTCGGTGACCCGCCGCCGGGCGGCGAGCGAGAACAGCAGCGGGTGCAGCCGGGTGGCCACCTTCCGGTAGAAGGGCATGGGGCCGAAGTTGGCGCCCCGCTTGAGCCACCGCGACCCCTGCACGAAGTCGGCCCGCCCGTCGGCGATGGGGTCGAGCAGCAGGGGGATCTCCTCCGGCGAGTCCTTGTTGTTGCCCGCCACCACCACGGCGACGTCGTAGCCGTGCTTCTCGGCGTAGCGGTAGCCCTCCCGCAGCGCGGCGCCCACGCCCACTGTGCGGCCCAGCGGCAGGACGGTGGCGCCCAGCTCCCGCGCCACCTCGGGCGAACGGTCTGTGCACCCGTCGTCGATGACCAGCACCTCGTCGACCACGTCGCCGGGCATGCGGCGGACGACCTCGCCGATCTTGTGCTCCTCGTCGAGCACGGGCGCCATGGCGATCACCCGCAGGCCGCGGTACACGGGGCGGAGACTAGGCGGACCGGCTCTCCCGCCTGTAGTTGCCTCAGTCGGGCCCGGCCCGTGCCGATATGTCTCATGTGACGCGGGCGGCGGACGGGTCGGTCTTCGTGGTGCCTCGGACCTCGGTGCAACGAGCCCTCGACGTCGCGCGCGCCCGGGTGTACGCGCTGCGACGGATCGACGTCGCGCGCGCCCGGGTGTACGCGCTGCGACGGATCGACGGCGAGCAGCGGCGATGGCTGGCGGCCGCGGGGCTGACGATGGCGGCGCTGATCGCGGCCACGGTGGTGCCGGGGGCGCCGCTGCCCCCTGCCGCCGCTCGACTGGAGGCGGCGGCGGCGAGCGCCGTCTCTGCGGCCGACCCCGCTCCTGCCCCCGGGCCGTACACCCCGACGGCGCCGCCTGCCTCGTCCACCATCCCCATCGGCAAGGGCATGTGGCTGCACCACTTCTCCCGCAGCGCGGGCGGCGACCCGCAGCGCTTGGTGGCGGACGCCACGGCCCGGGGGCTCACGCACGTCTACCTGCGGCTCGGTTCCTCGACCCGGGGGTTCTACGCCCAGAGCGACCTCGAGCGGCTGCTGCCCGTGGCCCACGCCGCGGGCCTGAAGGTGGTGGGCTGGGACTTCCCGACGCTGCACAGCCCGGCGGTGGACGCGGCCCGGGCCGCAGCCCAGATCACCTACACCACCGTGCAGGGCCACCGCATCGACGCCTTCTCGGCCGACATCGAGACGCCCGCCGAGGGCACGCACCTCACCGTCGAGGGCGTGCGCCAGTACGGGCAGCTGCTGCGCCAGGCGGCGGGCCCGGGCTACCCCCTGATCGCCACCGTCCCCCGGCCCAGCAACAAGCGGTGGTTCCCGTACGCGGAGACGGTGGCCGCCTTCGACGCGGTGGCGCCCATGGTCTACTGGGCCAACCGCGACCCCGTGCGCGACGTGCGGCAGGCCGTCGCCGACCTGGCGCCCTACGGCAAGCCGGTCCTGCCCGTGGGCCAGGCCTACGACGGGCGCATCGACGGGTGGGGGACGGGCTCGCCGTCGAAGGAGGCGCTGGCCGCCTTCGCCCAGGCCGCCTCGGAGGCGGGCGCGGTCGGCGTGTCGTTCTGGTCCTGGCAGACGGCCGAGCCGCACCACTGGGCGGCCATCGCCGAGTCGGCGCAGTTCAGCTTGCAGGCCGAGGCGGTGGCGGCAGGCGACGTGCACGCCGTGCGCTACCTCCAGCGGGTCCTCGCCGCCGTGGGCCAGCCGACGGCGGTCGACGGCACGTTCGCCTTCCCCACCCAGGCGTCGCTGGAGGGCTTCCAGCGGTTGCAGGGCCTGCGGGCCACGGGGCGGCTGGACGGCCCCACCGTGGCGGCGCTCACCCGCTCGTGGCAGACGCCGGTCCGCTAGCGACCGAGCGCCGGGTCGGCCACGCCCGCCTCGGCGAACCCCTTGGCCCGCAGCAGGCAGGAGTCGCAGCGGCGGCACGGCTCGCCCCCCGGCCCCGGGTCGTAGCAGCTGTGGGTGAGGCCGTAGTCGACGCCCAGCGCCAGGCCCCGGGCCACGATCTCGGCCTTGGTGAGCTCGATCAGCGGGGCGTGGATGCGCAGGCGCCGCCCGCCCTCGACCGCCGCCTTGGTGGCGAGGTTCGCCATGCGCTCGAACGCGTCGATGTACTCGGGCCGGCAGTCGGGGTAGCCGCTGTAGTCGACGGCGTTGACGCCGACGAAGACGTCGGCGGCGTCGAGGACCTCGGCCCACGCCAGCGCGTAGGCCAGGAACACGGTGTTGCGGGCGGGCACGTAGGTGACGGGGATGCCCGAGGCCTGCTCCTCGGCGCTGCGGTCCTTGGGGACCTCGATGTCGTCGGTGAGCGCCGAGCCGCCGAGCTGCCGCAGGTCGACGTCGACCACGACGTGCTCGACGGCACCCAGGGCGACCGCCACCCGCCGGGCCGCCGCAAGCTCCACCTCGTGGCGCTGGCCGTACCGGAAGCTCAGGGCGTAGGGGGCGAAGCCCTCGGCCCGGGCGATGGCCAGCACGGTGGCGGAGTCGAGCCCGCCGCTGAGGAGCACGACCGCCTTGGCCACGAGCCCGAGTCGTACCACGTTTTTGGGCACGGTTTTCCGTGCATACGACGGGAAACCGTGCCCAAAACGAGGGGTGGCGCCTAGCGGGCCTGCTTGCGGGCGGCCTTGGCCCTCGCCGCCGCCTTCCGCAGCCGGGCGGCCTCGTCGGCGGCGGTGAGCGCCTTCTCCTGCTCGGCCAGGGCGCGGGCCTCCTCGTCGAGCTGGTCCAGGCGGGCCTCGCGCGCCTGCTTGCCCACGGCCGCCTCGGCCTCGGCCGCCGCCTTGCGCGCCGCCGCCTTCTGCCGACTGGCCTGCTCGGCGGCCCGGCGCTTCTCGGCTGCCTTCTGCTCCCGGGCGCGCTCCCGCTCCTGCGCCGCCTGCTCCTCGCGCTCCTGCAGCTCGACGTTCGCCTGCTCCACGCGGGACTCGGCCGCGCTGCGCAGCCGCAGCGCCCGCTCGCGCTCGTCGGCGGCCAGGCGTCGGAGGCGGGCGTCCTCCTGAAGCTCGGGATCACGCCACAGGCGGCCCGCCACCTCCCGCACCACGGCCTCGGCCCGGTCGACCACGAGCCGGGCGCCCTCGTCTCGGGGCAGCAGGCCGACGGCGGCGTCCACCGGCGTGCGAACCAGCCGCAGGTAGCCGTCTAGCGCCGTCCTCGGGATCGTACGGATGTCCATCAGCCCTCCTCGGGGTCGAGGGCGGCAGCGGTGGCCTCCGCCCGACGGGCCTCGTGCTCGAGGCGGGCGGCCTCGCTGCGCTCTTCCGCGTGCTCCCGGGCGGCACGAGCCTCGGCGTCCGCGGCCGCCTGCTCCCGGCGTCGGGCCCGGGCCTCGGCCTCTCGGGCCGCCCGTTCGGCCTCAGCCTCCGCCGCCTCCGTCCGCCGCTCCGCCGCCACCTCGGCCTGCAGGCGGCGGCGCTCCAGCGCCACCTCGTCCTGGGCCGCCTCCAGCTCGGCCTCGCGGCGCCGCTGCTCGGCCTCCTCGGCCCGACGGGCGGCCTCGACCTCGGCGTCGGCCGAGGCCTCCTGGAGCCGGCCCTCGCGGGCCAGCCCGTCGTGCCCGACGAGCGCGCCCGCAGCCGCCTTCGCCTTGCCGACGAGCCTGCCGACCACGCCGCCGGCAGTGGTCTCGTGTTCCGTCACGTCTTCCTCCCTGGGGTGGTGTTCGCTCTGGTTTACCCCGCGATAAACCACAGCAAGCATCAGGACACGGCGAAGGGGAGGCGGACCCGGGTCCGCTCGGCGATCCCCACCGCGAGCACCGGGCTGCCCGGGGGCACGGAGGGGTCCCGTCCGAGGAGGACGGAGATGCGCACGCCCCCGGGCGAGTCCGAGACCTCCACGCTGTGCAGCCGGTGCACGATCCCTCGGAGGTAGGTCACGACGGCGGTGCCGCCGGGCTCGATCTCGACCGAGTGCCACCGCGTCGGCCGGGGGTCGACGAGGGTGGGGTCGGGCTCGACCAGG
This sequence comes from Acidimicrobiales bacterium, assembly GCA_036260075.1. Taxonomy (GTDB): domain Bacteria; phylum Actinomycetota; class Acidimicrobiia; order Acidimicrobiales; family JAHWLA01; genus DATAAM01. The sequence continues at coordinate 5,909 of DATAAM010000090.1, read as the reverse complement.
GGAGGTACGGCCGGGACGGCCACCGGCCGAGGCGCCCTCGGGTGCACCCGCCGAGACCGCAGCCGGAGCCGGGGGAGGACGGCGTCGGCGTCGGGCACGGGCGCCTCGTCGTCGAGCGCCACCACCACGGCGAGCTCGTCGCCGGCCTCGCCGGGGAACACGGCCTCGACGTCGCCGCCGTCGCGCAGCAGCCGCGTGAGGAGCCGGCCCACGTCGGGGTCGGCCTCCGGGACCTCGAAGGGCGGGTCGACGGAGAACGTCAGCAGCTCGCGGCGCACGCGGCGATCCTCGCGCGGCGCCCGGCCGTCGGCCTCAGAGTGGGTCGAGCGGGAGGCCGAGGCGGTGCCGCCCGGCGTGGAGCAGCGTCGTCTCCGGCGGGTACGGGTGGTAGAGAGCGGCGCGCACGTCGCGGATCATCCGATCGACGGCGCCCCGACGGGCGTAGGCCCCGCCGCCTGCGAGCTCGGCCGCCAGCGTCCCGACCTCCTGGCACGCCACCGTGACCTCGCGCTTCATCTGCTGGAGCGACACGAAGTTGTCGACGGTCGGGTCGGGGTCGTCGCCCAGGTCGGCGAGCGCGCCCTCCAGCGCCCACCGGGCAACCCGCAGGTGGAAGTCGGCGGCGCCCACGAGCCGGGCCGAGCCCACCCCCACCTTGCCCGAAGCCAGGACCGTCTCGAACAGCGCCTCGGCCACTCCGAGGTACGTGGCGTAGACGACGGGCCAGGCGTGCAGCGACGCCACCAACAGGGGCCGGTCGAGCTCGCCCCAGGTACGACGGGCGGTCACCTGCGCGTCGGCCACGAACACGTCCTCGAGGACGACGTCGTGACTGCCGGTGCCCCGCATCCCGGCGGCGTCCCACGTCTCGTCGATGCGGACGCCCTCTGCCTTCAACGGCAGGCCGAAGGCGATGACCTCGGCGCCGGGCTCGGGGACGCCGATCACGGCGAACGTGGCCATCACGTCGGCCACCGGAGAGATGCTGCCGAAGGCCTTGCGCCCGCTGACCCGCCAACCGCCCTCCACCGGCGTGGCCACGGTGGTGGGCCTCACCCAGTCGTTGCCGCCGCTCGACGCCACCACGATGCGGTCGGTGCCGACGCGGCGCAGCATCGGCTCCACCACCGTATCGCCCCGGCGCCAGCGCCAGGCCGCGGCGAGCACCACGTGCAGGTGCATGGAGCAGGCGAGCGCGGTGGAGGGGCAGGCGGCGGCGACGATGCGCTGGGCCCGCACGAAGTCGGCCGTGAGCCCGCCCGAGCCGCCCAGCTCGGCGGGCGCGGCCGCCGCCAGGTACCCGAGGTCGCGGGCGGCGGAGACGCCCTCGACCACGAACGAGCCGTCGAGGTCGTGGCGGTCGGCGTGCGGGGCTGCCGTCTCGGCGACCGCAGTGGCGAGCTTGTCGATCGTGTCCATGCGAGCACCGTACGGATGACATCGCCGCCCGGGAAGTGCAAGATCTGTACCGATGAAGAGCTATGGGGAGTACTGCCCGATCGCGATGGGCGCCGAGGCGATCGGTGACCGCTGGACGCCCCTCGTGCTGCGGGAGCTGATCTGCGGCTCGCAGCGCTTCTCCGACATCCACCGCGGCATGCCCCGCATGTCGCGCACGTTGCTGGCCCAGCGCCTGAAGCAGCTCGAGCGCCTGGGGCTCGTGGAGCGGCGCGAGGGCCCGACGTACCACCTCACGTCGTCGGGGCAGGACCTCGAGGCGGTCGTGTGGGGCATCGGCGACTGGGCCATGCGGTGGCTGTTCGGGGATCCGGAGAAGGAGCACCTCGACGGTGCCCATCTCATGTGGCGGGTCCGGCAGAGGCTCGTGCCCGAGGCACTGCCCGAGCAGCGGACCGTGGTGCAGTTCGAGTTCCCCGGGGCCCGGCGAGGCCGTCGCATCTGGCTGCTGCTCGACCCGGCAGGCTCGTCGGTGTGCGAGCGCGACGAGGGCTTCGACGTCGACTTGGTGGTGACCGCCGAGATCGACGAGATCATGCGCATCTGGATGGGCCGCTCCACGTGGGACGACGCCGTCGCCGCCGGCAAGCTGGCGTTCGCCGGGCCGAGCGAGCTGGTGCGGGCGTTCCCGAGCTGGTTCGCGCTGAGCCCCTTCGCCACACGGAGGTGACCGACATGGACGACATCCGGGAGCTGCACCGCCGGGCCGCCGAGGAGTTCGCCCGGCGCGTCGAGCGCATCGGTCCCGACGACTGGTCGCGACCCACGCCGTGCACCGAGTGGGACGTGCGGGCCGTCGTGAACCACATGGCCTACGAGAACCGCTGGGCGCCGGAGCTGGTGGCCGGCCGCACCGTCGAGGAGGTCGGCACCCGCTTCGACGGCGACCTCCTCGGCGACGACCCGAAGGGCGCCTGGCGCGCGTCGATGGACGAGGCGATCGCCGCCTTCGCCGCGCCCGACGCGCTCGATCGCACCGTGCACCTCTCCTTCGGCGACTTCCCCGGGCGCGAGTACCTCAGCCAGCTCACGAGCGACCTGGCCGTGCACGCCTGGGACGTGGCCAAGGGCATCGACGGCGACGACACGCTCGACCCCGACGTCGTCGCCTTCGTGTGGGGCCTGTGGCAGGGGCGCGAGGAGCTGATCCGCGGCAGCGGGGTGTTCGGCCCGCCCGTCGAGGTGGCCGACGGCGCCGACCTCCAGACCCGGCTGCTCGCGTTCCTGGGCCGCGACCGGTCCTGGACGCGCGGCTGAACTCGTTGCGGGGCGGGGTCGGTGACGGCACCGCGACGCCGCGGTGACGCCTCCGTCACTCGAGAGCGCGACGCTGCGCAGGTGACGGCTCACGCGGGCCGGACGCCGGCTGACCGGGACGGCGACCGGTCGACCGACGACCGGTGCCCGACCGGGAACGAGCTCACCTGCATGCCCACAGGCGACTCCCCGGTGCTCGACCTGCGGGGTGCGAACGCGCGCAACCGCGAGGGCCGCGCCATGGCCTGGTTCCCGGGCTTCCGGCAGAACGGGACGATCGGCGGCTCCGAGCGCTCCGGGCTCGCCATCCACGACAGCCGGCCCGTGCACGGCGGGCGGCCGTGTTCGCACGGGTGGGTGCGCGTCGGGCGGGGAGACGAGGCCGAGCGGTGCGCGGGGCGGGTGAACCGCTGCTCCCGCCGACGGACCACGATCGTGCACATCGAGGGCGAGGCACCCACCGCCACCCATCGGCATGGTGAGCGGTGCTGAGACGCCCGAAGGCGGCCGAGCCCGAGCAGGCGCGCGAGAGGGTTCGGCGCTCGTTGAGCCCGTGGGCCCGACGGGTGCTCGACGCGCCGGTGGCCGAGCCCGGCGCACCGAGCGAGCGGGAGGCGGAGCAGCAGGCGCAGGGCCACGGGTCGACGGCATCGCGTCCGGGCCGCGACCACCCACCTCTGGGCGGGCCGCTTCCGCCGTGGGGAGAGGGACGTCCGCTGGTCGACGATGAACGGGCCCGGCTCGGCGCCCGCCTCGGCGCCGCGCCGCTGGGAGTACGCGTACACGAAGGTCCGGAGGCGGCTCGGTGGGCGGCGGCGCTGGGTGCCCGGGCGTTCACCGTGGGCGACGACATCGTGCTGGGCGCGGGCGCCTACGTGCCCGGCACGACGGCAGGCGACGCTCTGCTCGCCCACGAGGCCACCCATGTGGCGCAGCAGCGGGCGACCGGCATGCCGATGGTGGCACGCGTGGCGCTGAGCCCGGCCGACCTGTCGGCGCTCGCCGACCAGATCCACGCCGCGACAGACCGGTGGGGGACCGACGAGGAAGCGGTGTTCGTGGCGCTGCAGACGCTGGAGCGAGACCCGACGGCGATCGCCGCCCTGCGACGCGAATACCAGGCCCGGCACCACGCCGACCTGGAGGCTGTCGTCCGCGACGAGATGAGCGGCACCGAGCTCGACTTCGCGCTGGAGCTGCTCGGCATCGCGCCCGCGGGCGGAGCGGCGATCGGGGCCGCCCCCAGCACCACGGCCGACTTCGAAGCGCTCGCCCGCCGCCTGCACGCCGCCACCGAAGGCCAACTGGGAACCGACGAGGAGGGCGTCTACGCCGCGCTCGTGCCCCTCGGCCGCGACCCCGGCCGAGCGCAGCAGCTGAAGACCGCCTATCAACGCCTGTTCAACCGCTCACTGGAAGACGTCCTCGAGGACGAGATGAGCGGCGACGAGCTGTCGTACGCGTTGTTCCTCCTCAACGCGCCGGGGCCGGCGACCACAGCCCGCACACCGGGAACGACCGTGTCCGGCCCGGGGACGCCGCCCTCGGCGCCGGTGCCGGCGGTGGAAGGCGGCGTCGTGGAGGTGGGGACAGGTGTCCCGTGGACGAGCTCGTCGGGCCGCTCGTCGCAGTTCGCGTTCGGCGTGGGCTATCGGGGCGGCTTGGCCGAGGAGAGCCGGTGGGTGCAGTTCCTCTGGCGCGAGGTCATCGCCACCGGTCCCACCGGCACCACACGCCTCAGCGGCCCGATCGCCATGGGCGGCAACACATACGACCTGACCGACGACCCCCGCAGCCCGAACTACGTCATCGACGTCCCGGCTCGCGCCACCACGCCGTTCTACGAGGAGTGGCAGGGCACGGCGACCCGTGCCCCAGGCATCACCACCGTGTACGACGCGCCTGACCCTGCCACCAGGGTCCCCGAGGCCTTCGCCGCGGGTGCCACCAGCGTCGTGTCGGTGGCTCACTTCGACGTCTTCCTCGTCCGGGCCTACCGAACGCTCTACCACGTGGGCATCGACGTCACCGACACCTTCAGCGGCCCCGGCACACGCACGGGCCGCACGCGCACCGTGCGGGTCACCCGGACGGTGTCCTCCATGCCCGAGGACATGCGCAGCGCGCTCGTCCGTCGCTTCCCGTCGTTCTCCTACATCCAGTAGGCATCCGGGAGCCGTCCGGCGTCGGCGCGCTCACGGCGTGATCGCGTTGAGCACGTGCCACTGGTGGAACGGTGGCGGGTACATGGGCCTGGGCGGGAGGAACACGTTCCCGTCGCACGAGTTGCCGGTGATCGCCACTCGTTCACCCCGTTTGTCCTCGTCGACGACCACGGCCAGGCTCCACCCGTTCTCGCCGTGGTTGCGCACCACGTTTCCGGTGATCGCACCGCGGTCGACCAGCAGAAGGAAGGTGGTTGCCATCACGTTGCTGCTGCTGTCGAAGCGGTTGGCGTCCGTGGTCGTCGTGCTGTACGTCTCGTACCGGTCGTCGATGACGAGCAAGGCGGCGTTCGAATCACCGTCGACCACTCGGCAGTCGACCACGTTGTCGGCCACGTGAAGGGACAGCCTCGCCGTCGACTTCGCCTCCCGCTCGACTTCGTCGACCGGGACCGCCTCGACCTCGTCGACCGGGACCTCGACCTCGACCTCGTCGCCGTGCCGCCCACTCAGCCGGTCGAGGAGGCGGCGGGCCGTCGAGCGTCTCATGTCGTCGGTGGCCGTGGCCGACGTGCTCGCCGTTCGAGCCTCCTCGGCGGGCTCGTCCTCCGGTTCGGTGGGAAGCGGCAGCAACGCCGACAGCAGCACAGTCCGGAGCACGACGGGGTCGCCCACCACGAAGATCAGCGTGGCGATGTCGTGCTCCGAGTTGTGCGGCGACGGTCCCGGGGCGCCCGAGAAGCCGAACGGCCACGTTCGGTGCCGAGCGAGCAGGAGGAACCCGGCGTGGGACCCGGTGACGTGGTTGCCCTCGATCACCACCCGCCCGAGCCGGGCGATCGTGAGCACGCCCGCCGCCAGGCCGTTCATGCGGTTGTCGCCCACCAAGGCTTCGTCGAGGAGCGGAGGCCCACCGCCGCCGTACTCGTCGTCCGGGTTCCCGGCGGCCCCGGCGACGGACAGCAGGCCGTAGAGCATGCGCCGCTGCGCCGCCCCCGCCGGACGAGGGCCGATGTGACCTTCGCCGAC
>DATAAM010000089.1:0-7121 GCA_036260075.1 Acidimicrobiales bacterium | reverse complement strand
GGCTAGCTGTGATGGCCGGCCTGGTTGTTGACGGCCTCGATCGGTGAGCGGCCCCCGAGGGCGGTGTGGCCGCGGTGATGGTTGTAGTCGTGGAGCCAGCGGTCAAACCGACGGAGGCGCTCGGCCTCGGTGCGGTAGGGGCGGACGTAGGCCCACTCGTCGGCCAGGGTGCGGTTGAAGCGTTCGACCTTCCCGTTGGTCTGCGGGCGGTAGGGCCGGATGCGGGTGTGGACGACACCGAGCTGGGCGCACAGCGCGGCCCAGGCGTGGCTCTTGTAGCCCGGCCCGCTGTCGGTCAGGAGCCGCTCGATGACGATGCCACGCTCGGCGAAGTCCCGGTGGGCGCGGGCCAGGAAGGCCACGCACTGCTCGGCGTTCTCGACATCGAGGATCTCGCTGTAGGCGTAGCGGGTGTGGGCGTCGACGGCGGAGTGGACGGCGAGGTAGCCCGCGCCGCGCTTGGACATGCTGCCGTTGCGGGTGCCGGCCCGGCCGTGGGCGCGGTGGCCGCCGCCGGGCGGGATCACGGCCTGCTTCTTCACGTCGAAGTGCACCAGTTCGCCCGGCCGGTCGGTGTGGATACGCCGGACCACCGCGCCGGTGGGCCGGTCCATCCAGGCGAGCCGGTTCATGCCGTGGCGGACCAGCACCCTGTGGACGGTGGAGCGGGGCATGCCCACGATCGAGGCGATCCGGGCCGGGCCGAGCTTGCGGCGCCGGCGCAGCCCGACGATGCGCTTCTCGGTCTTGTGAGGAGTCCGGTGCGGGCAGCGCCGGGGGCGGCTCGAACGGTCACGGAGGCCCGCTTCGCCCTCGGCCAGCCACCGGTGCCACCACTTCGACGCCGTCTGGCGCGACACGTTCATGGCCTCGGCCGCGGCGGAGATGGTCCAGCCCGACGCGATGCGCTCGCAGAGCCGGCGTCGGCCCTCCACGGTGAGCGGGGCGTTACGGTGCAACTGAGCCTCCTGGGTGAGTGGGTGCGGTAGCAGCTCCACACTCGCCCGGAGGCTCAACTCATCGGCGGACCGTCAACAACGTCCGTGGCCATCACAGCTAGCGTGCGCCACCATGCACAAGCGTTTCGCGCCGATCCTGTTGGTGCTCGCACTCGTCACCGCCGGGTGCGGCGACGGCGACGACAGCAAGGCACTGACCGAGGCCACACTGCAGGGCTACCTCCTCACGCAGGCCGAGGTGCCCTCCGGGTTCACGCAGCAGGAGGTCGAGGAAGAAGAGGAGAGCGAGGAGAAGGCCGCCGACGAGGCCGCCTGCCTCGAGCAGGACACCGACGAGACGGTGCCCGCCGAGGCCGAGGCCTCGGCCGAGTTCGCCACCGCCGAGGGCATCAGCCAGATCAGCCACGAGGTGCAGGCGTACGAGGCGGGCAAGGCCGCCGAGGCCATGGCCGAGGGCCGCAGGATCGCCGATCAGTGCAAGACGTTCGAGGAAGTGGTCGAGGGCACCACAATGCGGGGCACGTTCGAGTCGGTCGACTTCCCCAGCATGGGCGACGACACGGCGGCGTTCAGCCTCAAGGCCAGCATCACAAACGTCCCTCTGAACGGGATGATGGTCGCCGTGCGCAAGGGCGACGTCGTCAGCGCCGTGGTGTTCATCGTCGCCAACGCCGAGGTCGACCGCGCCGTCGTCGAGGACTTGGTGCGCAAGGCGACAGCCAAGGTCGCCTAGTCGTTCCGGAGGAGCGCGTCAGCCGTCGACGGCTGTGATGCCGCGCAGGTGGCGCTGGGCCAGCTCGGCGTAGGCGGGCGGGTTCATCCGCACCCACATCTCGGCGGGCGAGCCCTCGACCGGGCGCTTCACCTCGGCGGGCGCGCCCGCCACCAGGAACCCCTCGGGCACGAACTGCCCGGCCGTGACGAGGGAGTGGGCGGCAACCAGCGCCCGGGCGCCGACGCGGGCGCCGTCGAGCACGGTCGACCCGTTGGCCACCAGGCACTCCTCGCCGAGCATGGCCCCGTGCACCACGCACAGGTGGGCCACGGTCGCCCCCGGGCCGATCTCCGTGGTGTGGCCGGGCGGGCCGTGCAGCACCGAGCCGTCCTGCACGTTGGCGCCCGTCCGCACGATGACCGGCGCGAAGTCGGCTCGGATGACGGCGCCGTACCAGATCGACGCGCCTGCCTCGATCTCCACGTCGCCGACCAGCGTGGCGGTGGGGGCCACGAAGGCGTCGGGATGGACGCGGGGCGACTTGCCCTCGAACGAGAAGAGCGGCATGGCTCGGACAGTACTCTTCCGGGTCATGGCGTCCGGGGGCCGAGCCCGACTGCGTGCCGCCACCGCTGCCGTGGCCTCGTTGCTCCTCGCCGCCGCCTGCTCGGGCGGACAGCGCGCCGGTGGGGACGACGGGGGCGAGATGCTCTTCGGGGGCGACGACGAGGGGACCACCACGACGGCCGCCCACGGGGACCGACCGCGGGCGGGTGACGACCGCACCACGACCACCTCCAGCGGACGGGTGGCCACGACGACGACGACGAGGCGGGGCAGCGGCGGGGCCACCAGCACCACGGCCGGATCGGGAGGCGGGCCGTCGACGACCCGCGCCCCGTCGACCTCCGACGGCGGTGCCCGCGGCCTGCCGGGGGCCTACGCCCGCACCCTCCTCCAGCCGCAGCGGGCCGAACGGGTGGTGATCGAGCCGCTGGTGCAGCCCGGGGCCACACCCGGGCAGGCCACCCTCGACCACGTCGCCGCCCTCCTTCGGCAGGCCAGTGGCAAGCCGGTCGTGGTGGCGTCCGCCGTGGCCCTCCCCGCGGGCGACGGCAGCACGGGCGACGACGAGATACGCGATCTGTCCGACCGCCACGCCCGCACGACGCGGACCGCGGAGCAAGCCGTCGTGCGGCTGCTGTTCCTGGCCGGCCGGTACAGCCCGACAACGTCGGTCCTCGGCGTGGCCGTCCGGGGTGACACGGCGGCGGTGTTCCCGGACCAGGTCGAGGGGGCGTCCTCGCCGTTGGTCGACGCCGACCGATTGGAGCAGGCGGTGGCCGCCCACGAGCTCGGCCACCTGCTCGGGCTCGTCGACCTCGTGGTCGACACGGGTCGCGACGACCCGGAGCACGAGGGCCACTCGCGCAACCGCGACTCGGTGATGTACTGGGCCATCGAGTCCGACCTCGTGGGCCAGGTGCTCAGCGGCCCGCCGCCCGTCGACTTCGACGCCGCCGACCGAGCCGACCTGGCCGCCATCCGCAACGGCGGTTAGGTCGGGGCCATCTCCTCGACGGTGGCGACGGCCAACGTCACGAGCAGCAGCATCACCAGCGCGCCGCCGATGCCGTAGAGCTCCAAGCCCACCACGCCCGCGGCCACGGTGAGGAACGGGCCGACTCGCACCGACCGCCGCTCCACCCACCGTTGCAGCACGAACGTCTCGAGGGCCTCGTACGCGAGGAACACGACGCCGATGACCAAGGCGCGCTCGGGCGAGACGGCCGCTGCCAGCAGGACGATCGGCAACCCGCCGATGACCGCCCCCACGATGGGGACGAGGTCCCACATGGCCACCCAGAGGCCGAGCGGCGCGGGGCCGGGCACGTCGGCCAGCGATGCCACCGCGTACCCCATGAGGCCCGCCAGCGCGCTCATGGCGATGGCCCCCCGGGCGTAGCCGAAGCCGCGGTGGAAGACGCGGACGGCGACGTGCTCCACGCGCGCCCGTCGTTGCGGGTCGTGGACCTGCTGGAGGCCCGCCCGGGCGATGCGGGGCCCGTGCAGCAGGAGGAACAGCGTGAGGACGCCGGTGGCCAGGAACGCCACGGCGCGCGTGGCCGCGGCCCGGACGGCCTCGCCCGGCGTGCCGCCCCGGAGACGCTCCGGGATGTCCTCCACCAGGCGCTCGACGCGGTCGGCCAGGTGGGCATCGTGGGCCGCTTCGCTGAGCGGGCCCTCGCGCTCGAGGCGCGCCGCTTCGCGGGGTGCCACCTCCTGCAGGTGGCGCATCTCGCGCACGATGCCGTCGACGGTGCCGTAGCCGATGACGCCCAGGCACAGGACGGACCCGACGAACACCACCGCCACCGCGATGCCGTGGGGAAGCCGGCGTTCGAGGCGCCCGACGAGCGGGTGCAGCAGGCCCGCTGCCGCGCCCGCCACCAGCATCCAGCCGAGCACGCGTTCCGATGCCGCGACCACCCGGAGCAGGGCCAGCGTGGCGCCGAACATGGCCACCGCCAGCACGGCCGACCGGGGCGTGAGCCGGAGGCGCTCGGTCGGCAGCGGCTCGGCCATGGGCACGTACAGTATCGAGCACATGGCCCTGTCCGACCCAGCACGTGCGCCGGGGGCCGAGCACGTCGTGGAGCAGCAGTTGGCGACAGCGTCGCCCGCGCCTCGGGTGCGCGAGGTCGACCTCGACTGGCGTTCCGTGCTCGTGCTGCTGGCCGCCCTCGTCGGCCTCATCGCGTTCACGGGGCTGTTCCGCTCGGTGCCGCGCACGATCACCGCGCTGGGCGTGGCCGTCGTGGTGGCCCTCGGCCTCGACCCGGTGGTCGAGCTCGTGCGCCGCCGCCTGCGCTTGCAACGGGCGCCGGCCATCGCCGTCGTGTTGGCCGGGTTGGCTGCCCTGTTCGCCGTCGTCGGGTGGCTGCTCGTGCCGCCCGCCGTGGAGCAGGCACGCGACCTCGGCGACGAGGTGCCGCGGGTGGTGGAGGACCTCGGCGACCTGCCCGTCATCGGCGACGACCTGCGCGAGGCCGAGGTGCCCGAGCGCCTCCAGCGCAGGATCGAGGAGCTGCCCGACCGGCTGGCGGGAGACACCACGCCGCTCGAACGAGCGGCCCGCCGGGTGGTCGACGGGGTGCTGGCGGTGGGGCTGATGCTGCTGCTCGCCGTCACGCTGCTGCTCGACGGCCCCCGGCTGGTCGATCGGGTGCGGGCCCTGGTGCCCGAGCACCGTCGGGAGCGGGCGGTCGTCGTGGCCCGGCTCACCCATCGTGTCGTGGGGCACTACGTGGCCGGCTCGCTGGCGGTGGCGGGCATCGCCGGCGTCGTGGTGCTCGTCGTCGGGCTCGCTCTCGGCGTGCCCCTCACGCCGCTCGCCGCCGTGTGGGTGGCCCTCTGGGACCTCGTGCCCCAGATCGGCGGCGCCGCGGGCGGCATCCCCTTCGTCCTGCTCGGCTTCAGCCAGGGCGTCGCCACAGGCGTGGCGTGCGCGGCGATCTTCGTCGTCTACCTCCAGATCGAGAACCACGTGCTCGGCCCGCTCCTCGTGGGCCAGGCCGTGAAGCTCTCGCCGCCCGCCACGATGGCCGCTGCCCTCGTCGGCGTGTCGGCCGGCGGGGTGGTCGGCGCCCTGCTGGCGGTGCCCCTCACCGGCGCCGCCAAGGCTGCCTACATCGAGCTGCGCCGTCCGCCGTCATGACATGGATCGACGAGCAGGGCGCGCTCGACGCCGCCGTGGACGAGGCGCTGGCCGCCGCCGAGTACGCGTTCGACACGGAGTTCCACCGGGAGCGCACCTACTACCCCAACCTGGCCCTGGTGCAGCTGGCGTGGGCGGACCGGTTGGTGCTGATCGACCCCTACGCCGTCGACCTGGCCCCGCTGCGCCGACTGCTGGAAGGCCCGGGGCTGGCCGTCGTCCATGCCGCCGACCAGGACCTCGAAGTGCTGGAAACCGCGGTCGGCGCCGTCCCGAGCCGGCTGTTCGACACCCAGCTGGCCGCCGGGTTCCTCGGCATGTCGACCCCTTCGCTCACCACCCTGGTGGAACGCGTGCTCGGCCGCCGCCTGCCCAAGGGCGACCGCCTGACCGACTGGACGCGTCGGCCGCTCACCCCCGAGCAGCAGTCGTACGCCGCCTCCGACGTCGAGCACCTGCCGGCCGTGCGCGACTACCTGGTGCGCGAGCTGGAGGCGCGGGGGCGACTGGCGTGGGCCGAGCAGGAGTGCGAGACACTGCTGCGCCGGCCCCGTGGCTCACCCGACCCGGAGACGGTGTGGTGGAAGCTGAAGGAGACGCGCCAGCTGCGGGGCAAGGCCCGCGGCATCGCCCAGGAGCTGGCGGCGTGGCGGGAGCGGCGGGCGGCCGAGCTCGACGTGCCGCCTCGGTTCGTGCTGGCCGACATGGCGCTGGCGTCCATCGCCCACCGCCCGCCGAAGTCGGTGGAGCAGCTGCGCGAGGTGCGGGGCATGGACGGCCGCTACCTCAAGGGCGACGCCGCTCGGCACATCCTCGACGCCGTGCGCCGCGGCGAGCAGCTCACCTCGTCGGAGCTGCGGCTGCCCGCGACCGACGACCTCGATCGCACACTGCGACCGGCGGTCACCCTGGTGTCGGCGTGGGTGGCCCAACTGGCCGCCGACCTGGAGATCGACGCGGGCCTGCTGGCCACCAGGGCCGACTTGGTGGCGTTCCTGCGGGGCGAGGAGGAGGCCCGCCTGGCCAACGGCTGGCGCCACGGCCTGGTGGGGGAGCCGGTGCGGCTGTTGGTCGAGGGCGAGGCTGCGCTGGCCTTCGACGGCGACGGCGAGCTGGTGCTGGAGGCCCGCTCGCGGCGGCCGCCGACCGGCTAGGTGAAGTCGAACGAGGCAGAGGGGGCGTCACTCGGGCTTGGGGCGCAGGTCCACCCGCAGGGTGAGGATGCCGTCGTCGAGCGAGCCCTCGGCGTCGCCGAGCATGGCGAAGTCCATGAAGTCGAGCCGGGCCTGCTCGAGGAAGCGCTTTCGCTCCGGCCCCTCGATGGGCGGCACGCCGCGCCGCTTGACAGCCTCGGCCCGCTCGCGGAAGCGGCGGACCATGGCCTCCACGTCGAATTGGTCGCCCATGCGCCACTACACTAAGGCTCCTCCTGACCGGTTCCGACAACCCGGGGAGCTGCTCGTGAAGAAGGGTCGGCATCGCCGCTTCGAAGAAGCGCGTGCGCTGAAGCAAGTGAGCCTGGGCGAGCGGCTGTCGGCCGACGCGGAGCCCTGCCCGGAGTGCAGCGCCGCCCCCGGCGCCGAGCACGCCTCCTGGTGCCTGGCGGGCGAAGACGACGAGCCCGTCGAAGACGAGGAGTAGCACCCGCCCGGGTGTGAGATCGATGCTCGGGGGCGCCGGCGGCCGGACCCATCTCGTGCGCGTCCTCGTGGGCGCCGTCGTGCTGCTC
>DATAAM010000088.1:0-10180 GCA_036260075.1 Acidimicrobiales bacterium | reverse complement strand
GCGGGCAGGCCGTCGATCTTGGTGTCGAGCTGGAGGGCGGTGACGAAGTCGTCGGTGCCCGCCACCTTGAAGTCCATGTCGCCGAAGGCGTCTTCGGCCCCGAGGATGTCGGTGAGGGTGGTGTAGCGCCCCTCGGCGTAGACGAGGCCCATGGCGATGCCTGCGACCGCTGCCTTGATGGGCACCCCTGCGTCCATCAGTGAGAGCGACGAGCCGCACACCGACGCCATCGACGTGGACCCGTTGGACGACAGCACGTCGCTCACCACCCGAAGCGTGTAGGGGAACTCCTCCTCGCTCGGCACGACGGGCAGCAGCGCCCGCTCGGCCAGGAGGCCGTGGCCGATCTCCCGGCGCTTCGGGCCCCGCATGAAGCCCGTCTCGCCCGTGGAGAACGGCGGGAAGTTGTAGTGGTGCATGTAGCGCTTTGTGTCCTCGGGGTTGAGCGTGTCGAGGAGCTGGTTCATGCGCGGCATGCCGAGGGTGGAGACGTTGAGCACCTGCGTCTCGCCCCGCTGGAACAGGGCCGATCCGTGCGCGGTGGGGATGACGCCGACCTCCGCCGACAGCGGCCGGATGTCGGCAGGGCCGCGGCCGTCGATGCGCACGCCTTCCTCCACGATGCGCTTGCGCACGAGCTTCTTGGTGAGCGCCCGGACGGCCGCCTTGATCTCCTTCTCGCGGCCCTCGAACTCGGCGGCCAGGGCCTCCTGGATGTCGACGGCGGCCTGGTCGAGCGCGGCGTTGCGCTCCGCCTTCACCACGATCGTGGACGCCTTGGCGATGGGGTCGGTGCCGAGCTCGCTCACGCGGGCGAACACGTCGTCGCCGTAATCGGCCTGCGGCTCGAACGGAACCGGCTCGATGGTGCCGACCTTGGCCACCAGCTCGCGCTGCAGCTCGATCGACTGCATGATCCACTGCTTCGAGGCTTCCAGGCCCGCGGCGATGGCCTCCTCGTTCACCTTCAGCGCACCGTTCTCGTAGTACTGCCACGCCTTCTCGGTGCCGCCCGCCTCCACCATCATGATGGCCACGTCGCCGTTGTCGAGCGCCCGGCCCGCCACCACCAGCTCGAAGGTGCACTCGTCGCCCTCGTCGTAGGTGACCCACGGCAGCCACTCGCCTTCCTGCGAGTAGCCGACGCGCACGGCGCCGATCGGCCCGTCGAAGGGGATGCCCGACACCATCAGCGCGGCGCTGGCAGCGTTGATGCAGAGCACGTCGTGGGGGTTCTCCTGGTCGGCGCCGAGGATGGTGCCCACGATGTGCACCTCGTTGCGGAAGCCCTCGGGGAACGACGGCCGCAGCGGCCGGTCGATGAGGCGGCAGGTGAGGATGGCCTGGTCGCTGGCCCGGCCCTCGCGGCGGAAGAACGAGCCGGGGATCTTCCCGGCCGCGTACATGCGCTCCTCGATGTCGACGGTGAGCGGGAAGAAGTCGATGCCCTCCCGGACGGACTTGGCCGCCGTGGCGGTGAGCAGCACCATCGTGTCGCCGATGCGCGCCACCACGGCACCGTCGGCTTGGAGTGCGAGCTTCCCGGTCTCGAAGGACAGGGTCTTGTCGGTGCCGGAGACGGCACCGGAAACGGCAATGGCCTCGGCCACGTGCGCTCCCTTTCATGGTCGGGGCGACGTCGGGCCAGTTCCCAGTCGTCGGGCACCCACCCCCGGGAGCGGGGGCTCGGCGACTGGCAGCTGACCTCGTCGGCCGCCCGATCGGTTGTCAAACGCGCAACGAGCGGCCCCTCGGCCGCTCGTGCAGTGATCGGCTATCGGCGCAGGCCGAGCTTGCCGATGATCTCCCGGTACCGCTCCACGTCGTTGCGCTTGACATAGTCGAGCAGCCGACGACGACGACCGATGAGCTTCATCAGCCCACGACGGGTGTGATGGTCGCCCTTGTGCATCTTGAGATGCTCGGTGAGGTGGTTGATGCGCTCCGTGAGGATGGCGATCTGCACCTCGGGCGAGCCGGTGTCCGTGTCGTGGAGCCGGTGCTCGGCGATCGTGGCGGTCTTGTCGGGCATACGGTTCGTCAAGGCTAGCCGACCCCGGTTCTGGAGGATGAATCGCGCCGTGGAAGGCGCGATCCGTCCTTCAGAACGGCGAGAATCGGGGCGTGGGTGAGCTGCTGCGGGTGAGCCGCACGTGTGCCGTCGACACCGACGAGCTCCAGTGGCGCTTCTCCCGCAGCGGCGGCCCCGGCGGCCAGCATGCCAACACCTCCGACACCCGAGTGGAGGTGCGCTTCGACGTGGCCTCGTCGCCGTCGCTGGGCCCCCGTCAGAGGGCCCGGCTGCTGGAGCGCCTGGGGGCAGTGGTGACGGCCGGCGCCGCCGACTCGCGTTCGCAGGCGCGCAACCGCGAGCTGGCGCTGGAGCGACTGCGCTCGAAGCTGGCGGCGGGCCTGCACGTGGCCCCGGAGCGGCGCCCCACCAAGCCGTCGGCGGCGGCCAAGGCGGCCCGGGTGGAGGCGAAGCGGAGGCGCAGCGACGTCAAACGGACGCGGGCTCGTCCTCGACTCGACGAGCATTGATGCCGTCGGGCTCGAAGCGGTAGCCGATCCCCCGCACCGTCTCGATCCACCGGTCGCCGATGCGCTGGCGCAGCCGGCGCACGTGCTCGGTCACCGTGTGCTTGTCCTGCCAGTCGGCCGACGAGCCCCACACTCGCTCGAGCAGGTCGGCGATGGTGACCGCCTCCCGGGGATGGGTGGCGAGGAAGGCGAGGAGGTCGAACTCGCGCCGGGGGAGGTCGACAGGCTCGCCGTCCACCAGCGCCTGCCTGGCGACGAGGTCGATGTCGAGGCCGTTGGCTGTCACCACCGCGGGCATCGTCGAGTTGGGCGCCCGGCGCAGCACGGAACGGACGCGAGCGGCCAGCTCGCCCACCGAGAACGGCTTGCCGAGGTAGTCGTCGGCTCCCATATCGAGGCCGTGGATGCGCTGACCTTCCTCTTGGTCGCTCGTGAGCATGATGACCGGAATGTCCCCGCGACGACGGATCTCGGCCAGCACGGCCCAGCCGTCGAGCTCGGGCATGTGCACGTCGAGGACCACGAGATCGGGCGCGGACGCGAGGCGATCGACGGCCTCACGGCCGTCCGCCGCTTCGAGCACCTCGTGGCCCTCGGCACTGAGGCCGCGACCGACGAGGAAGCGGATTTCGGGTTCGTCGTCGACGAGCAGGATCCGCCCCACGCCCTATCTATCGGCCGGCGCGGGGACGAAATGGAGCTTCGAGCGCAACGAATAGGCGGCCACGCTTCCCAAAGCGAGCAGCAAGACCACGGCGAGGAGGGCCGGGTTGGGGCCCGGGGCGGGCTCCTCGGTGCGTTGCACGGGCGCCACGTCGGCCTCCGGCGCCGCCGACAGCACGGCCGGAGCGGGCTCGGGAGCGGGCTCCGTCGTAGGCGTCGGCGGGGCCGGCGGCTGGGTGGTGGCGGGGGCAGCAGGAAGGGAGCGGGGCTTCTCGACGGCCCCCGCAGCGGGCTTGGCGGCGGCCGCGTTGGGCTGTACGAAGTTCTGCGTCACGTAGAGGTTGCCCCACCCGTCGTCGTAGACGGCCAGGCCGACAACGGTGAAGCGACCGTCGAGGATGTTGGCGCGGTGGCCGGGGCTGTTCATGAGGCGGCGGTGGGCGTCGTCGGCGTCGGTGTTGCGGGCGACGTTCTCGCCCAGCAGGCGGGCGTCGAGGCGCTGCTTCACCGCCGGGGCGAAGTAGGCGTCGTTGTGCCAGATCGTCCCTTTGGCGGCCATGGCCTGCGAGTGGCCGGCGGCGATCGCGCTCACGTCGGCCCGCAGGGCCAGCTGGGGCAGGCCCCGCCCGCGGCGCTCGTCGTTCATCAGGGCGAGGATGCGGGAGACAGCGGCGGGCCGGTGGCCGGGGTCGGCCTGCGCCTGGGGCTCGGGCTGAGGCTGGGGCTCGGGCTGCGGCTGCGGCTGAGGCTCCGGCTGGGGCTGGGGCTCGGGCGACGGGGGCTCCGACCCCTGTCGGCACCCGGACAGCACCTGGTCGACGAGGCGACACTCCTCGGCCGTGGCGGCGGGAGCAGCCAGGATGCCCATGCTCACTAGTGCGATCACTGCTGCGGCGGTGGCGATTCGAGCACGCATGTCCCAGTTACTCGTATCGACCGGCGGCCCGCTTTCGGCAACGTTTGGTCAACGAATGGCCCGAACGGACTAGCCCGCCGTTCTCTGTGCGCTCAACGCCACATGTGGCGCCAAACGCACAAAGGACGCAGGTTCGGCGCAGAGGTCGACTAGCGACGCGCCGTGCTCAGACCGCGAGGACGGAACGGGTGGCGGCCACGTCGTCGCCCATGCGGCGGACAAGCGCGTCGACGGAGTCGAAGCGCTCCTCGTCGCGCAGGCGGGCCACGAACTGCACGGCGGCGGGCTCGTCGTAGAGGTCGCCGTCGAAGTCGAGGAGGTAGGCCTCGAGCAGGCTGCTGTCGGCGTGGTCGTAGAACGTGGGGCGACGCCCGAGCGAGAGGGCGGCCATGTGCCTGGTGCCGTCCGGGCGCCGGTACCACCCTGCGTAGATGCCGTCGGCGGGCAGGAGGATGTCGGCGGGCACGACGATGTTGGCGGTGGGGAACCCGAGATCACGGCCCCGGGCGTCGCCCCGTGTGACGACCCCTCGCACCTCGTGGGGGCGGCCCAGGAGGGCCGCGGCCGTGGCGACGTCGCCCTCGACCAGCAGTCGGCGGATGCGGGTGGACGAGTAGGCGGCCGCCTCGTCGCCCGCCAGGCGGATGCCCAGCACGTCGAAGCCCGCCTCGGCACCGAGCTGGCTGAGGAGCGCCACGTTGCCGCGGCGGCCGTGGCCAAAGTGGAAGTCGTGGCCGACGACGACGGCCTTGGCGTTCATGCAGCCGACGAGGATCTCGTCCACGAAGTCCTCGGCCGACTCGCGGGAGCGTTCCTCGTCGAAGTGCACGACGAGGACGTAGTCGACGCCCGTCTCCTCCAGCAGCTCGAGCTTCTGGTCGAGGTCGGTGAGGAGCTTCGGAGCCGACTCGGGGCGCACGACCATGGCGGGATGGCGGTCGAACGTGACGACGGCAGAACCGCACCCGAGGTGCGTGGCGCGGTCGCGCACCTCGGCGATGAGGGCGCGATGGCCCAGGTGCACCCCGTCGTACGCGCCGATCGTCACCACGCTCCCCCGTTCGGGACGAGGGCAGGCGGCCAGGTCGCGGATCACCTCCATGGCATGCCGAGGCTAGGCGGCTTGGAGGCGAAAAGGTCCGCTCAGCGGGCCATTTCGCCTCCGCTCCGGGTGGTTGTGCGCAGAATCCTTCGCTCGGCGGGCCTTCTGCGCACAACAGCGTCGGACGGCGGCCTTCTGGCGCGTGAACAGGTTGATGCCTCTTCATCAGGCATGAAGTGAGGCTATGCCAGCACCACGGCCGGGCGGCCGTCCTCGGCCACGGCGACGAGGGCCCCTTCGGCGTCGAGCAGGCGCACGATGTCGGTACGGTCGAGCGCGATGCGGCGGCCGTGTGTCACGTCGGCCACCTGCTCGGGCGCGAGCACTGCGGCCGGGTAGTCGCGCAGCGCCTCGGCCGGCGGGAGCACGCGCAGGTCGGCGTCGAGCGGCTGGGCTTCGGCTTCGGTGAACGAGCCGATGGCCGTGCGGCGCAGGTTGCGAAGGTGCGCTCCCCCGCCGAGCAGGACGCCGAGGTCGGCGGCCAGCGTGCGCACGTAGGTGCCCGACGAGCAGTCGACGTCGATGCGGTAGACGACGGGGTCGTCGGTGGGCTCGACGTCGAAGCGGGTCACGGTGACCCGACGGGGGGCTCGGTCCACCTCCTCCCCCGCCCGAGCCAGCTCGTGCAGTCGCCGCCCGCCCACCTTCACGGCCGACACCATGGGCGGCACCTGCTCGATCTCGCCGGTGAGCCGTTCGGCCGCGGACCGCACGGCGGCGGGCGTGACCGCCATGTCGAAGCGGGCGGTCACCTCGCCGGATGCATCGAGCGTCGACGTGGCAGCGCCGAGCACCACCTCGCCGGTGTAGGCCTTGGGCAGCGCGGTGAGGAAGCGGAGCAACCGCGTGACGCGGCCCAGCCCCACGAGGAGCACGCCGGTGGCATCGGGGTCGAGCGTGCCCGAGTGGCCCACCCGCTTCTGCCCGAAGATGCGCCGGCAGCGGGCGACGACGTCGTGCGAGGTCCAGCCCGTGGGCTTGTCGACCACGACCAGGCCGTCGACCACCAGGTCAGGCCCGAAGCTCGCGCAGCGCGGCCTTGATGTTCCCGATGACGTCGACGACCGGGTAGGGGGCGGTGAAGCCGGCAGCGAAGCGGTGGCCGCCGCCGCCGAAGCGGGCCGCTATCAGCGAGACGTCGACGTCGTCGGACACCGACCGCAGCGACACCCGGATGCCGTCGGCCGTCTCCTTGCACACGCAGGCCACCTGGGCCTCGGCAGTGCGCCGCACCACGTCGATGAGGCCTTCGGTCTCGTCGATGTCGACCTCGAAGCCGTCGAGGTCGAAGTTCGTGACCCACGTGGCCACGAAACCGAGCTCGGGGTCGAGCTCGGCCCGGGCCAGGCAGGCGCCCATCATCTGCAGGTACCGGAAGCGGTGTTCCTCGAACAGCCGCCGGGTCATGGCGGCGATCGGCAGATCGAACGACGCCAGCTCCTGCGCCAGCGCGAACACCGAAGGCGTGGTGTTGGCGTACTGGAAGCGCCCGGTGTCGGTGACCAGTCCGGTGTAGAGGCACATGGCGGCGTCGCGGTCGAGCGACCACCCCAGCAGCCGAGCCAGCTCACGCACCAGCACCACCGTGGCCGCCGCCTCGGTGTCGACGACGTTGATCGTGCCGTAGTGGTCGTTCGACGCGTGGTGGTCGAGCACGATCAGCTCCCCCGCGGCCCGGGCGGCGACGGCCAGGCCTCCCAGCCGGTCGAGTGACCCGCAGTCGAAGGTGAGCATCACCTCGGGCGCCGCCGGGAAGTCCTCCGGCTTCGTGGCCAGGTCGAGCCCGGGCAGGTACTGGTAGTGGGGGGCCACGGTGAACGGCTCGGGCCACGAGGCCACCGACCGCTTGCCGTTCGCCAAGGCCAGGTGGTGGAGCGCGAGGAGCGAGCCCAGCGCGTCGCCGTCGGGCGCGACGTGGCAGGCGAGCGCGACCGACGAGGCGCCCTCGATCGCCCGTGCCGCCGCCTCCAGATCAGCTTGCCGCATCGTCTCTGCCCACATGGTCGGCCTCGGCTCCCGCCTCGGCCTTCGTCAACCCCCGGAGGATGTCGTCCACCCGCTGTCCAGTAGCTACCGCAGGGTCGGCCTCGAACGCCAATTGCGGGGTGCGCTTCAGCCGCACCTGACGTCCGATGGCGGCCTGGAGCCGCACCCGGTGCTCGGCCAACGCCTCGGCCACCTCGTCGGACAGCGAGGCCAGGAGCACCACGGCGTGGCGCAGGTCGGGCTCGGCCTCGACGTGGGTGACGGTGAGCAGGTCGAGGCGGGGGTCCTCGTCGGCCAACCGCTCCAGCTCCTCGGCGACGACCTCGCGCAGCACCTCGTTGACGCGCAACGTGCGGGGGTAGCGCCGACTGCTGCCGACCTTGCGGCGGCGGTCAACCATCGACCCCCCACACTGCCTCGATGACCTCGACCTCGGGGAACGACCACACGAACCGCTCCACCTTCCGCAGGACGTCGTCGGCCAGTCCTGCCCGCCCCGACACGGTGGCGAAACCGAGGCCGGCCCGCTGCCACTTGTCCTGGTGCGCCACCTCGGCGGCGGCCACGCCGAAGCGGTTCTGGGCGCCGTGGAGGATGGTCTTGACCACCGCTCGCTTCTCCTTCAACGAGTGGCAGTTGGGCAGGCGCAGGTCGATCTCCAGAGCACTTACGTGCGTGGGATCTCACGCTCCTCGTAGGTCTCGATGACGTCGCCCTGCTTGAGGTCCTGGAAGTCGGATAGGCCGATGCCGCACTCGAAGCCCGATTGCACCTCGCGGGCGTCGTCCTTGAACCGCTTGAGCGACGTGATGGTGCCGTGCCAGATGACGACGCCTTCCCGGAGGAACCGCACCTTCGACCCACGGGTGATGACGCCATTGCGCACGTAGCAGCCTGCCACCCGGCCGACCCGCGGCACGCTGAACACCTCGCGCACCTCGGCGTCGCCGGTGACGACCTCCTCGAACTCGGGCGCCAGCATGCCGACCATCGCGCTCTCGATGTCCTCGATGAGCTTGTAGATGATCTCGTAGCTGCGGATCTCGACGCCTTCGTTCTCGGCCAGCGTGCGGGCCTTGCGGTCGGGCCGCACGTTGAACCCGATGATCGTGGCGTTGGACGCCGCCGCCAGCTGCACGTCGTTCTCGGTGATGCCGCCGACGGCCCGGTGCACGAAGGCGAGCTTGACCTCGTCGCGCTCCAGCTTGCGCAGCGACTCGGTGACCGCTTCGAGCGAGCCCTGCACGTCGGCCTTGAGGATCAGGTTGAGCGTGGCCGTCTCGCCCCGCTGGATCTGCTCGAAGATGTCCTCGAGCTTGGCGCCGCCCTGCATGCCGGCCATCGACGGGGTCTTGCGCATGTCGGCGGTGCGGAAGCGCTGCTCGCGCTGCTCGCCGATCTCGCGGGCCACCTTGTCGGTGGTCGTCACGCGGAACTCGTCGCCCGCCGTGGGCACGTCGGAGAACCCGAGCACCTGCACCGGCGTGGACGGGGGCGCCTCCTTGATGTTGTCGCCCTTGTCGTCGACCAGTGCCCGCACACGACCCCACGCTGCGCCCGCCACGATCGGGTCGCCCACGCGCAGCGTGCCGTTCTCCACGATGACGGTGGCCACCGGGCCGCGTCCGGTGTCGAGGTTGGCCTCGAGCACGGTGCCACGCGTCGCACCCTCGGGGTTGGCGGTGAGCTCCTCGACGTCGGCCACCACGACCAACTGCTCGAGCAGCTCTTCGATGCCCACGCCCTGCAGGGCGGACAGCTCGACCGTGATGGTGTCGCCGCCCCACGCCTCGGGCACGAGGCCGTGCTCCGAGAGCTGCTGCATCACGCGGTTGGGGTCGGCATCCTCGCGGTCGACCTTGTTGATCGCCACCACGATGGGCACGTCGGCCGCCTTGGCGTGGTTGAGCGCCTCGATCGTCTGCGGCATCACGCCGTCGTCGGCCGCCACCACCAGCACGGCGATGTCGGTGACCTGGGCGCCGCGGGCACGCATGGCGGTGAAGGCCTCGTGGCCCGGGGTGTCGATGAACGTGATCAGGCGCCCGTCCTTGTCGACTTGGTAGGCGCCGATGTGCTGGGTGATGCCGCCCGCCTCGCCCGCCACCACGTTGCTCTCGCGGATGCGGTCGAGCAGCAGGGTCTTGCCGTGGTCGACGTGGCCCATGACGGTGATCACCGGCGGGCGGGGCCGCTGGTTCTCGTCGTCCTCCTCGTCCTCGTCGTCGTCGAAGTACTTGGCCTGGAGGAGCGCCTCTTTCTCCTCGCCGGGGTCGACCAGCTTCACGGCGGCGCCGATCTCCGCCGCGAACAGCTCGATGGCGTCGTCGGACAGCGACATGGTGGCGGTGACCATCTCGCCCTGCTGGAGCAGGAAGCGCACCACGTCGGCCGCGCTGCGGTTGAGCTTGGGGCCGAGCTCCTGGGCGGTGGAGCCTCGCTCGACGATGACCTCGCCCTCGGGGACGGGGGCGTCGGACGGGGTGTAGCGCGTCAGCTCCTGGGCCTCGAGCTCCTCGAACGTGCGACGCCGCTTGCGCCGGCGCTGGCCGCCGGGACGGCCGCGGCCTCCGAAGCCACCCCGTCCGCCGGGCGGGCCACCGGGGCCGCCACCAGGGCCGCCGCCGGGACCGGGACGGCCCCCGAATCCACCGCCACTGGGACCGCCGCGGCCGCCGCCGAAGCCGCCGCCCCCACCACCACCACCAGGGCCGCCGCGGCCGCCGCCGCCGAAGCCGCCGCCTGCGGGACGGCCGACGCCGGTGCCGCCGGGACGGCCGCCGAAGCCGGGACGGCCGGCACCGCCGGGGGCGGGCCTGCCCGCGCCACCAGGACCGCCCCGCCCACCCGCGGGGGCGGGACGGCCGCCCATGCCGGGCGGGGGCGGGATGGGCTTGCCGCTGCGCGACATCGGGGGGCCGCCCGGAGGCGGCGGGATGGGCTTGCCGCTGCGCGACGTCGGGGGGCTGCCG
>DATAAM010000087.1:0-18861 GCA_036260075.1 Acidimicrobiales bacterium | reverse complement strand
GCGCGCTCCGCCGGGCTCTGCGTCGACACGGCGCCGACGTTAGGTCAGGCACCCACCGACATACGGATCGCCACGGCCTGGCTGTGCACCCGCTCGGCCACGCCGAGCGTGAGGTCGAGGATGTGGGCCGCCTGCTGCGGGGTGTGGTTGGCCAGGCCGCAGGCGGGCGTGAGCAACGCCTGCTGCCGCAACCGGATGGGATCGCACCCGGCAGCCGCCAGATCGGCCCACAGCTCGCTGAGCCGACGCCACAGCGGGTCGGGGGCGGCGCCGATGGGCCGGTCGGTGGGCACGACCCCCCACGCCACCAGGCCCCCTCGGTCGAGGAACGACGAGAGCGTCGGCGCGCTGTCGACCACGTCGGGGGTGGCGGGCAGCGAGATCATGTCGGGACCGGCGGCGTCGACCAGCTTCCAGTCGGCGGCGCCGCAGCAGTGCACCCCCGTCACCACCCCGGCCCCGAGGGAGGCCAGGCTGCCGGACAGCAGGTCGACGAGGTGGTCGCCCTTGAGCGGGATGTCGTACGAGCTCCACGCCGTGAGGCCGGGCTCGTCGAGCAGCACGACGAGGCCGGCGTGCGGCGCCCGCGCGGCTGCCAGCGCCACGAGCGCTCGGGCCCGAGCCTGCACGGCGGCGCCCGCCACCTCGAAGGCGACCTCGGGATCGGCACCGGCGTGGGTGAGCGCCACGCCCAGCGTGAGCGGGCCCGTGAGCTGGAGCTTGACCGGGCCGCGTCGCGCCGCGACCGCGTCGAGGAACGTGCGCAGCCCCACCCACGGCTCGCCGGCGAACGCGACGTCGACCGGCGCCTCCGGATCGAGCAGCTCGACGTCGACCTCGAGGGCGCCGTCGGGCGTGGCCGACACGCCTCGCACGCCGTCGACCGCCTGGGCCAGCATCCCCTCGGCCGGGTTGCGACACGGGAGCTGGGGCGCCGCGGGCAGGTCGGGCAGTCCCTCGAGGACGAGGCCGACCGCCGCCTTGGGGTCGTCGTGGGGAAGGCTCCCGATGGCGGTGGCGGCCGCGGTGGGCAGGACCGGTCGGCGCGCGGGACGGCGTTCCACTCGCTGCGTCATCGGAGCCGGCTGCGTGGTGGTCGGTGTCTTCACCTGATGCCGCTCTTCCATCCCGCCCCCGATGCCGTGTTCCGCCGTGCTCCAGTTTCCGGCGTCGGCCCACGAGTGGCAAATCCGGCGGTGCGGCTGCCAGAGTGCCGACGCCGATGCGCACCCTTCGCATGCTCCCGTGGGCGGTCCGCGCCGCCTGGGCGGTGCTGCCGCTCACCGTCGGCCCGTCGCTCGCCGCCGCGCTCGACGAGCACGCCGACCCGGTGCGCACGACCGCCTCGGTCGGCCTGTGGGCGGCGTGGACGATCGTCGTGGTGGCAACCCTGGTGCCGCATCCCGTGAGCCTCACGGCCGTGCGGGTGGCGGCGCCGGGCGCCGTCGTCGCCGTGGCGTGGACGACGCTCGCGGGCGAGGTGTCCCCGTGGACGTGGGCGACCGTGGTGGCGCTGTGCGGGGCGGCCTTCCTGCCGGAGACGGCGGCGTGGTTCGTCAACGGGCCTGCCTATCCGAACGAACGGCGCTTCCCGTTGCGGCCGCCCGGGCCCGTGCTGCTCGCCGGGCTGCTTCCGGCGTGGGCGCTCGCTGTGGGGCTGCCGGTGGGTGGCGGCCTGCTGGTGGCGGCAGGACGAACGGAGCTCGGCCTCGCCGTGCTGCTGGTCGGCGTGCCCGTCGCCCTCGTGCTCCTGCGGGCCATGCACGGCTTGTCGCGTCGCTGGGTGGTGTTCGTGCCTGCGGGACTGGTGCTGCACGACGGGCTCGCGCTCGTCGACCCGGTGCTGTTCCAGAAGAAGGTGGTGGACTCGATCGGGTTGGCGCCTGCGGGCACGGATTCCCTCGACCTCACCAAGAGCGCGCTCGGGCCTGCGGTGGAGCTGCTGCTGAAGGAGAAGGTGCCGATGGTGCTCGCCGTGCCTCGACAGCCGGCGGGCGAGCCGGGGGCGTCGGCCCGGCTGCTGTTCGCGCCCACCCGGCCCGGGGCCGTGCTGGCCGAAGCGGCCCGGCGGGGGCTGCCACTCGCCCGGCCCGGCTCGGCGGCGGAAAGCGCTCAGGCGGCGATGCCGCCGCCGAGCACCTCGTCGCCCTCGTAGAGCACCACGCTCTGGCCCGGCGCCACTCGCCGCTGGGGCTCCAGGAAGCGCACGAGGTCGCCCTCGTAGACGGCCGCCACCGGCGTGCCGTGCGCGGTCCACTGGGCCAGCACCGCCGTGCCCAGAGGCGGAGGCGCATCGGCCCACGCGCAGTCGACCAGTGGGATGCGGTCGACGGACAGGTCCTCGAGCGACCCGACGGCGACGGTGGTGCCCTCCACCGCCAGCGCGTAACGGCGCGTGCCGTCGCCCGCGCTGCCGAGATGGCGACGCTGGCCGACGGTGACGAGCTCGACGGCGGGCACCCGGCCCACGTCGTCGCCGGTGTGCACGTCGACGAGCCGCCCCGGGCGCAGGGGGATGCGCTCGCCCAGGAAGGCGGCCCGACCGCCGGTCGAGGTGACGAAGCAGACGTCCTGGCTGTCGGGCTTGGCCGCCGTTCGCAGCCCCAGGGCGTGAGCCCGGTCGCGCACCTCGTCTTTGGTCAACGCCCCGACGGGCAGCAGCGTGCGGGCCAGCGCCCGCCGGCCGAGCATGTAGAGGACATAGGACTGGTCCTTGCGCCGGTCGGCGGCCCGGGCCACACGGCGGCTGCCGTCGGGCCGCTCCACCACGCGGGCGTGGTGGCCGGTGGCGATGGCGTCGAAGCCGAGCGTGGCCGCCCGCTCCAGGAACCGGTCGAACTTGAGGTGGCGGTTGCACTCGATGCACGGGTTGGGCGTGCGGCCCGCGACGTGGGCGGCGACGTACGGCTCGACAACACGGAGGTCGAAGTCGTCGGCGAAGTTGAAGACGTGGTGGGCGATGTCGAGCTGCTGGGCGACGCGGCGGGCGTCCTCCACGTCGGCCACCGAGCAACAGCCGCTGTCGCTGGGGCCGCCCCACAGCTTCATGGTGGCGCCCACGACGTCGTGGCCCTGCTCGAGGAGCAGAGCGGCGGCGACCGAGGAGTCGACTCCTCCGGACATGGCCACGAGCACTCTCATCGGCGCAACCGCTCCACGGCCTCCGGCACGACCCGCAGGGCCAGGTCGACGTCCGCGTCGCTCGACGTCCATCCCAGCGAGAAGCGGACCGACGACAACGCCTCCTCACGCGACAGGCCCATGGCGGTGAGCACGTGCGATGGCTCGATGGCGCCGCTGGCACAGGCCGATCCCGCCGACGCGCACACGCCGTGCTCGTCGAGCAGCAGGAGCAACGCCTCGCTCTCTGTGCCCGGGAACCGCATGTGGCAGTTGCCCGGGACCTTCGCGGCGCGGTCACCGGTCTCCACCGCGCCCGGCACGGCTGCCAGCAGGCCGTCGGCCAGCCGGTCGCGAAGGTCCGCCACCCGCTCGTTGGTCGCCCGGCGCGACTCCACGGTGGCGCGCATGGCGGCCGCCATGCCAACGATCCCGGCCACGTTGTGGGTGCCGCTGCGGCGCTCGCGCTCCTGCCCGCCGCCGTGGAGGATCGGCGCCAAGCGGGCGCCCTCCCGCACCACGAGCGCGCCGACGCCCTGCGGCCCCCCGAACTTGTGGGCGCTGATCGCCACCAGGTCGGCCGTTGTGGCCGCCACGTCGAGCCACGAGAACGCCTGCACGGCGTCGGTGTGGACGAGCGCATCGGGGGCGACGCGCCGGACCACTTCGACGATGTCGTCGAGCGGGTGGATCGTGCCCACCTCGTTGTTGACGAGCATGACGGAGACGAGCGTGGTGCCCGGCGCGAGCGCGTGGGCCAGGTCGCCGAGGTCGACGGCACGCCCACCGACCGCTTCCACCGCGTGCAGCACGGCGTGGTGCTCGACGGTGCTGCACAGCACCGGGCCGGGCCGGGCCGCGTGCACCCCGAGGACGGCCAGGTTGTCGGCCTCCGTGCCCCCCGCCGTGAACACGACCTCTCCCGGCTTGCACCCGAGGCACTCGGCCACGATGTCGCGCGCCTCGTCGACCGCCGTGCGGGCGGCGCGGGCCACGGCGTGCGACCCCGACGGGTTGCCGAACCGCTCCCCCGCCAGGAACGGCCGCATCGCCTCGGTCGCCTCGGGCCGAAGCGGCGTGGTCGCCGCGTGATCGAGGTAGGCGGGCACGGAACCAGCGTACGCTCCGGCCATGACAATCGAGCGGGTGGATGCGTGGCTGTTCCACTGTCCGCTGCCAGCCGAGTTCCGGCCGTCGTGGACGCCGGGAATCCCGTCGACCCAGTGCTCGGGCACGATCTTCCGACTCGTCACCGACGACGGGCTGGAGGGCTACGCCGGGGGGCTGCTGGTGGCGGAGGAGGCGCGCGGGGTGGTCGACCTCCTGCGGCTGTACCTCGCGGGGCGCGAGCCCACCGACATCGAGGCGGTGCTGCGCATCCTGCGCACGTCGACGCGTGTCCTGGGCTACCGCGCCTGGCACATCGAGCCCGCCCTGTGGGACCTCGTGGGCAAGGCGGCGGGGCTGCCGGTGTGGAAGCTGCTCGGCGGCGCCCATCCACGCCTGCGGGCGTACCAGTCGACCGGCGAGCTGCGCTCGCCCGAGCAACGGGCCGAGGACGCCCTCCGCTCCCGCGAGGAGGGGTTCACCGCCATCAAGCTCCGCTGTCGCTTCCCCACCCTCAAGGAGGACGTGGCCGTGGTGCGGGCGGTGCGGGAGGCCGTGGGCGACTCGATGGCGATCATGGTCGACGCCAACCAGGGCTGGCGGGTCGACGTGTTCGACGACGTGCGGTGGGACTTCAAGCGGGCGTTGAAGACGGCGAGGGCCTACGAGGAGCTCGACCTGACGTGGTTGGAGGAACCGCTCGACCAGCACGACTACGCGGGGTACGCGCGCCTGCGCGCCGCCACCACCACGCCGATCGCAGGCGGCGAGATGCTGAGCGACCTGCACGGCTTCCGCGACCACCTCGTGGCCGGCGGGCTCGACGTCGTGCAGCCCGATGTCGTGTTCTCGGGCGGCATCCTGACATCGCGCAAGATCGCGGGCATGGCCGAGGCCCACGATGTGGCCTTCGCCCCCCACACGTGGACCAACGGGCTGGGCCTGGCCGCCAACATGCAGGTGATGGCGGCCGTGCCCAACGGCGGCTGGTGCGAGTACCCCTACGACGCGCCCGGTTGGGTGCCCGAGGCGCGCGACGCCATGCTGGCCGAGCCCATCCGCGTCGACCCCGACGGGTTCATCACCATGCCCGACAAGCCCGGCCTCGGCATCGAGCTCGACTGGGAGCGCATCGAGAAGCACGGCGTGGCGCTGTAGGCGCACCACGCCGCACCATCACGGAGCGTCGACGCGGATCGTTGTCGTGACCGTCTGGGCGCCGCTGCCGTCGCAGCCGACCGAGGTGGCGGTGAGCGTGGCCGTGTAGCTCGTGGACGTTGGGTACTTGTGCGAGGCCAGCTCCACGATCTCGCCCGGTCCCGGCCAGCGCTTCAACGGATCGATGCACTGCTCCATCCCCCGCTCCTCCACGAACGGCGCGCTGCCGTCGCCCCAGTCGAGCACGACCTTCTGCATCCAGCCGTCGAGGTCCTTGGCGCCGATGTTGAGCAGCACGGTCGACGGGTCGTCGTGGGACGGCACGCGGTCGAGGGCGACAGCGGGCTGGAGCGGGCCGTTGGCCAAGAGCTGGCCTTGCACCACGTTGAGGGCCGTCTTGACGACCGCTCGCCTGCCACCTGTGTCGCCGTCCTCGTCGATGTAGCCGTCGCCGTCCGCGTCGGCGTAGTGAGGGTCGTCGGCGTCGACGTCACGGCACGAGGTGCTGGCCACCTCGACCTTGAGGAGGTAGCGGCCCGGCTGACGGTACGAGTACTCGAATGTCCATGTGCGCACCGTGTCGGGCTCGGGGGCCGTGGTGGTCGGCAGTGTCGGCTTGCACTCGAGGATGGGGATGGCGGGCCGGGCCCCGCCGAAGCCGTCGCCGTAGTCGTGCCCGCCCACGATCACCGAGCGCGGGCGGTCGGTCGCCTTCACGTGGACGCGCAGGAGCTGCGCCGTCACCAGCGACACCGGTTCCAGGCGCACCTCCAAGCGGAGCGTCCCCGACTCGGCTGTGAGCAGCTCGCCCGGAGGGATGCTGGTCGTGGTGACGACCGCCGACGGGTCGACCGTCGTGGTGGTGACGTCGGGGACCGTCGTGTCGGGCACGCCCGAGCAGTCGCCGAGCTCGGCCGGGCACTCGGCGCCCAGCGCCAGCTCGGGGGTGCTGTCGGAGCGGTCGAACCACACGGCCGCCCCCAGCAGGACGAGGAGCAGGCCGGCGACGACGAACGGGCGCCGACGGGGGCCCTTCCGCTCCGGTGCTTGCAGTACGTGTTCGCGGTCTTCGGGCATCTCCCCCGTCCCCCTAGCAGCATTCTTTCATTGCGACACCGACGACGGACCCGCTGATGGCGCCCACCGGTTGGCCCCAGTAGCCGGCCGTGCCCCGCCGGCGGATGCGGCCGAAGAACTGGCCGTTGTGCACCTCGTAGCCGACGAGGTTGTAGCCGAGCCCGTCGTCGGTCGAGCCCATCCCGGCGAACACTGTGCTCGGCACCTGGCCGTCGACGTCGCCCTGCCAGTTGGCTCCGCCGAAGACGTGCACGCCGCCCTCCCGGTCGAGGAGGTAGTAGCCGGTGCTGGACTTGCTCCTGACGATGTCGACGAATGTGCGGGTGCGTGTCCCGCCCAGCCCACCGTGGTACTGCGCGTCACCGAAGGCGAACACGCCGCCGTCGGCGCCGAGCATCCAGTAGCCCTGGCCCGTCCGCGTGCGCTCGATGGCGACGATCGGCTGGTTCAGCTTCACGTTGCCGAGCGAGTTGAAGAAGCCGGCGTCGCCGTAGGTGAACACGCCGCCTCGTGCGCTGGCGATCCAGTAGCCGTTGCCCGACGGGGTCTCCACGATGTCGACGATGTCGGTCTCGTTGAGGCCCTGGCCGGGAGGCGACCCCTTGAACGGGGCGTTGAAGGCGAACACGCCGCCGTCCTGGCCCACCATCCAGTAGCCGTTGCCCTGCGGCCGGCTTGTGATGCCGACGATCGGCCGGTTCAGCCTGATGCCTCCGAGCGAGCCGTGGAAGGGGGCACCGCCCAAGGCGAACACGCCGCCGTCGGACGTGGCCAGCCAGTGGCCCCGTGTGTAGGCACGTTCGTACTGCCAGATCTCGAGGTCCTCGAGCGTCCGTCCGTAGTTGCTGCCGTTCGGGCCGCCCGGGCACATCGTGTGGTACGGCGTGCTTGTGTTCCACGTGCATGCGGCCGACTCGGGGTTGAGGTGGCCCCTGGCCCACGGGCCGTGGAAGCCCGCCACGTGGCCCCATTCGTGGGTGGCCGCGCTCTCGAGGTCCCACTTGTCCCACGGAACGGTGCCGCTGTCACCGGTGTACCAGTTGCCGTGCTCCCGCAGGTACATGAAGGCGTTGAGCAACCGGCCTTCGTCCCACTCGGACTCGCACGGGAGGACGTAGCCGTCGTAGTCGTGGTCGGACGGCGCGAGCTGCGGGTGGGGGTCCGCCTCCCGGGTCGTGACCGTGATCTCCGCGTACGGGTCCTCGTCGTGGCTGTGCTGTGTGCACCACTCGATCGGGTGGTAGCGAGGCTCGTACTGGACCATCTTGCCGAAGCGCTGGGCGCCGTCGAGGTCGTTCCAGTGCGTGGCCCCCCTGATCACCCGCTTCTGGAACATCTCGTCGTGGTTCGGGAAGTCGACGGAGAAGCGCCACCGCTGCAATGGCTCGGTGCGCCACTTGTGGGGGAAGTAGTCGCTCGCCGCCTTGGGCGAGGCGGCCGCCGCTGTGACCCCGCCCCCGCCGCCGCCCGTCGACTCCGTGGGCGTCACCGTGAACGTGCCGACGACGGAGGGCGAGCACAGGCCGGCTTGGTCGCAGGCGAAGGCGTAGTAGGTGTTCTGGCCCAGGTCGTTCGACGTGGTCCCGTACGAGGCGCTCGACGGGTTGTCGTGCGAGTACGTGCCCGTGGCCCAGGCCGGGCCGCCGCAGGTGCCCGGGGACACGACCTGGTCGGTCTTGCAGACCACGGCGCGGACGGGGCTGGCGGAATCGTTCCAGCCCACGTCGAAGCGGACGAAGTTCCCCATTGTGGTCGACTCGGGGTGCACCCGGCCGTACGGCGCCCCCGGCGGGGTCGTGTCCACGAGCACTTTGACGTGGCGGGTGGCGCCCCAGGTTCCGGCGCCGTTGCGGGCCCGGACGTGGAACCACCACTCGCCGTCGGCCACGTCCGTGTAGGACTTGGCCGTCGCAGTGCCCTCGGCCACGTCGTCGGGCACGGTCGAGGAGGCACGGTCCAGCGCGTAGGAGTAGCCGGTGATGCCCGACACGTCGGACGAGGAGAACGTGAACGCCGGGTCGTTGTGGACGTACCACTTGTTCGGATCGGGGTGCGTGGACGTGCTCGCGGTGGGCACGGGCGGCTGGGTGGCATCCGCCTTCACCCGGTAGGAGGCGATCGGGCCCCAGACGCCCGTGTTGCTCTTCACGCGCACGTTGAAGTACCAGACCCGGTCCTCGGCCACGCCGACGCTCGCGGAGGCCGACGTCGTGCCCACCGTCGTGCCCGGGTTGCCGGGGCCGTCGGGCGTCACGCTGGTCGCGTAGCCGGCGATGCCCGACTCCTCGGCCGCCGTCCACGAGAACTCGGCGGCGCGGGTCGGGTACCACACGTCCTGGTCGGGATGGGTGAAGGACGAGATCGTCGCCCCGCCCGTCACCGCGTCGGTCTTCAGCGCGTAGTGCCGGGTCGCTCCCCAGAGGCCGGATGCGTTGCGGGCTCGCACGTGGAACCAGTACGTGCCCTCGCCCGGTGTCACCGTCGCCGAGCTCGACAGGCCTTCCGAGGAGGTGTCGGGCGTGGTGGAGGGGGACTGGTCGAGCGACCACGAGTAGCCGTCGATCGGCGCCGTGTCACCGGCCGGGAAGCTCATGGCCGCGTTCGGCTGTGCCGACCAGGCCGTCTCGCTGGGATGGGTGGACGACGACACCGTGGGTGCCGACGGGGTGGTGTCGTCGACCTGCACCTTGTAGTGGGTCGTGGCGCTCCACAGGCCCGCCCCGTTCAGGGCCCGCACGTGGAACCAGTGCACGCCGTCGGAACGGTCGGCGTACGTGACGGTGGTGCCCGTTCCCTCCGAGGTCGTGTCCGGCGTGGTGGTCGCCACGTCGTCGAGGACGTACGACCAGCCGACCACGCCCGACACGTCGGTCGCGGAGAGGGCGAAGCTCGGATCGTCGTTCGCGTACCAGCTCGTCTGCGACGCGTGCGTGGTCGAGGACACGCCGGGGGCGGCCGGCGCCGTGGTGTCGATGCGGATGGCGAAGTGCGTGGTCGCGCTCCACAGGCCGGAGGCGTTGCGAGCCTTCACGTGGAACCAGTGCACGCCGTCGGCCAGCCCGCTGAAGTTGAGGGTGGTCGCGGTGGTGTCCGACGTCAGGTCGGGATCGGTGCCGGAGGCCTGGTCGAGCACCCACGAGTAGCCGTCGACCGGCGCCGTGTCGGAGGTGGGGAACGAGACCGAGGGGTTGGCGTTCGTGTACCACGTCGTCTGCGTGGGGTGCGTCGTCGACGACACCGGGGGCGCCGCGGGCGCGGTGCCGTCGACACGGATCTGGAAGTGCGCCGTCTGCGTCCAGGTGGCAGCCGTCTGCGCCCGCACGTGGAACCAGTGCGTGCCGTCGGCCAGCCCCGTGTAGCTCTTGGTCGTGGCCGTGCCCTCCGACGTGGTGTCGGGGACGGTGCCGGCGCTCTGGTCGAGGACGTACGACCAGCCGAGCACGCCCGACGGGTAGCTGCCCGACCAGGCGAGGCTCGGGGCGCCGCTCGAATACCAGGTGCCGGGGCTCGGATGGGTCGACGACGTCACGCTGGGCGCCCCGTTGACGGTGTCGATCCGCACGCTGAAGTGGGCGGTGGCGCCCCACATGCCGAGCCCGTTGCGGGCGCGCACGTGGAACCAGTGCGTGCCGTCGGCCAGCCCCGTGTAGCCCTTGGTCGTGGCCGTGCCCTCCGACGTGGTGTCGGGGACGGTCGTGGCGCTCTGGTCCAGCAGGTAGGAGTAGCCGTCGACGCCCGAGTCGTCGGTGGTGGCGAAGGCGAACGTCGGGCTGTTGCTCGTGTACCACGTGCCCTCGACCGGGTGGGTCGAGGACGTCACCGGCGGCGCCGTCGGCGCCGACGTGTCGATCCGCACGGCGCGATGGACGGTGGCGCCCCACGTGCCCGCGGCGTTCCGGGCCCGCACGTGGAACCACCAGAGGCCGTCCGCCTTGCCCGTCCAGCTCTGCGAGGTGGCCGTGCCCTCGGAGGTGGTGTCGGGGACGGTGCTCGCCACCTGGTCGAGCACCCAGGAGTACCCGTTGACCGGCGCCGTGTCGGTGGCCGACCACGACACCGTCGGGTTGGCGTTGTTGTACCAGTTGGCCTCGACCGGGTGGGTGGACGACGAGGTGGATGACACGATCGGCGCGGTGGCGTCGACCTTCACGGTGTAGGAGCTGACCCCGCTCCAGCGCCCGAGCCCGTCGAGGACGCGCAGCTTGAACACGTAGGTGCCGTCGGGCATGTCGGCGTAGGTGCGAGTGGTCGCCGTGCCCTCCGACGTGGTGTCGGGATCGGTGCCGTTGAACGTGTACGACCAACCGGCCACGCCCGACTGCGCCGGTGCCGACCACGAGAAGGCGACATCGTCGTTCGTGTACCAGGCTGTTTGGTCCGGGTGCGAGCTCGAGGCGATCGTCGGGTTCTCCACCACGGCGTCGATGCGGATCGCCCGGTGCGTGGTCGCCCCCCACGTGCCCGCCGCGTTGCGCGCCTTGACGTGGAACCACCACAGGCCGTCGGCCTTGCCCGTCCAGCTCTGGGACGTGGCCGTGCCTTCCGAGGTGGTGTCGGGCTCCGTGGCCGCCGCTTGGTCCAGCACCCACGAGTAGCCGTCGACCGGCGCGGTGTCGGTCGCCGACCACGACACCGAGGGGTTGGCGTTGGCGTACCACGTGGCTGCGTCGGCGTGGGTCGAGGAGCTCACCGTCGGCGCGGGAGGCGGCGTGGCGTCGATGCGGACGTCGAAGTCGGCGACGGCCCCCCAGGTCCCGGCGTTGTTGAGGCGCTTCACGCGGAACGTGTGCACGCCGTCGGCTTGGGCCAAGTAGCCCTTGGAGGCGAATGTCCCCTCCGACGTGTTGTCGGGGACGGCGTCGAGGGCATACGACCAGCCCCCGAGCCCGGAAGCGGTGTCACCGCCCGACCACGCGAACGTCGGGTCGGGATTGGTGTACCAGCGGGTCTCGTCCGCGTGCGTCTCCGACGTGATCACAGGCTCGCCCGGGGTGGTGGCGTCGACCTTGAACCCGAAGTGCGCCGGGGTGCCCCAGTTGCCCACGCCGTCGACGGCGCGCACGTGCAGGTACCACTGGCCGTCGGTGGGCACGGTGGTCGAGTACGCGGTGGTCGTCTGGCTCGACTGCGCGGGCGGGACGGTATCGGCGACCTGGTCGACGACCAGGCTGTAGCCCGCGATCCCGGTGGCGTCGGGGGGCGCCGTCCACGACGACTGGAGGGCGCGGGAGGCGTACCAGACGGCCGGGTCGGGGTGGGACGAGCTCGACACCGCGGGCGCGGGCGGCGGCGTGCGGTCCAGGCGGTAGGCCCAGCGGGAGCTCTTGCCGGACGAGTACGAGCCCGTCGAGCCCGCTTCGAAGGCCTGCGCGTCCCACCACCAGTCGCCGTCGGCCAGGCTCGCCGGCACTGTCACGGAGCCGTCGCAGCCGTTGCAGAGCCCGGTCACCTGTTGCGACCAGCTCGGCGTGCTCGCCGTCGAGGACGTGTAGACGTTGAACGTGATGCGGCCGTTCGTGTCGTTGCCGCTCGGGTGGCTGTAGCGGGCTCGAAGCGTGGGCGGCGACGACTGGTTCGAGCCGCTCGGGGGCGACTGGTGCACCGGGATGTTGGGCGGGCGGTCGAGCACGAACGACTGCCGGCCCGACCAGCCGGACCATCGGCCCGCGCCGTCTAAGGCAGCCACGTCCCACCGATACGACCCGTCGTTGAGCGACGGCCCCCACGAGCCGCTGCAACCGTTGCACACGTAGCCCGTCCACGACTCCTGGAGCCACGCGTCATTCGAGTTGAACAGGCGGAACAGGAGCTGGGCCGACGACTCTGTGTCGCTGTGGGTGTGGCGGGCGCTCATGGAGATCGAGCCGACGGTGGCGCCGTTCCCCGGCGAGAGGTTGCCCGGCGTGTTGGGTGTGCCCCACCAGTCGGTGACGAGGTGCGGCGTCACCCCGCCCTGGTTGGCCGAGTAGAAGCGACGCCACTGGCTGTTGTCGTTCTCGTCGAACGCCATGATCATCACGCCGTGGTCGGCCCAGATCTGGGAGACGTTCCAGTTGTGGACCATGTCTAAGACGCCGGCGTTGTCCCACTGCTCCCAGTGGTTCGGGCACGGGTTGGTGTTGCGGCGGGCCACCTCCTCCCACACGTTCGCCCCCGGGTACGTGGCCATGCTCCCGCCCCACCACGCTTGCGTGACCCGGTACATCGAGGTGGGCCGGCTGTCGCAGCTCCACCCGCCCCACAGGTAGGTGGCGATGCGGGTGTAGCCGATGCCGACGGCCTTGCCCCGCAGCCACCCGGTGTCGAAGTGGATGAACGAGCGGTACTTGATGGTGTTGGTGCAGCACGTCTGGGTGCCCGCGTTGAGGTCGCCGAAGGTGTCGTTGCGCGTCGTGTCGTTGGTGGCGACGTAGGTGTCGTCGGTGTTGGCGTAGAACGTCGTCGTCGGGTCGACGCGCACGGGATAGACCCGTTCGGGGGCGTCGAGCCACGCCCGGTCGAGCGTCATCCTGATCGCCTGCCCGTCGCCGTGCGGCACGAGCTCGTAGGCCACTCCTTCGGACGAGGAGGGCACGCCCGCCGACGGGTTGGCGGGCTGTCCGGCGGGCCGCGGCGGGGTGGAGTCCTGCATCCAGCCGCGCGGGGTCACCCCGCGGACCGTGCCCTCCTCGTCCTTGTAGAGGATCTCGCCGTCTTCGAGGTGCGCAGTGAGCCCGCGGAGGGTCAGCGGGAACACGTACGTCGAAGGGGCCAGGCGCGACGCCAGCACCAGCTCCTCCTTGACGCCGCTGTGGAACCCGCGCAGCTCCACGGCCACGTCAGGGAGCGCCGACGCGTAGGTGGCCAGCGGACCGGACGCCTGCACCGGCGCGGGCAACGACCCTTCGAGGCCGAACGCGACCGAGTGCTCGCTGTCGAAGTCGACGCGCGCCAGCTGCGCGGCGTTGGCGGTGGGCGCGAGGGTCACCGAGACCGAGTTGGCCCGCGAGCGCAGTCGACCGTCGGGCAGGGGAACGAGCGTCATGTCGATGTCCTGCCACGCGCCCGCGGCGTCCTTGAAGTGGATGGGCGAGGCGTAGAAGCGGGTCACGTGGCGCCCCGGCTCCGCGGTCGAGAACGTCTTCGAGCTCTCGGTGCGCATCGAGACGACTTCGGCGACTGTGGGCGCCTCGGGCGCGCCTGCGGGCGCGGCGGTGACGGGCGCTTCGGTGTTCGTCAGGGGAGGGTCGTGCGGGACCGGCGCGGAAGCGGGCGCCGGTTCGGCGGCGGCCGGCGAGGAGGGCGC
The DNA here is from genome assembly GCA_036260075.1 of Acidimicrobiales bacterium. Lineage (GTDB taxonomy): Bacteria > Actinomycetota > Acidimicrobiia > Acidimicrobiales > JAHWLA01 > DATAAM01. The sequence continues at coordinate 5,114 of DATAAM010000087.1, read as the reverse complement.
GCCGACGACGGCGGCGAGCAGCGACGCGAGCATTGCGATGGTGATGCCGAGTGCGCCCCAACGACTGCGTGACCGTGCCGGCCTGCGGCGTTGCCCCATCTCCCCCTGCCTCCCCGTGCTCACGAGCCGAGAGGCAAGCCGTCGCGTCGGTCGGCCCCTCGCTGTTTGAACTCCTGTTACCGGCGGATCGCGAAAACGTGACGGTTTTGTTCGCGGAAAACCGAGCAAGCAGGATCGGCGCCCTTCGCGTCGAACCTGCGACTCGTAGGAGCGGAGCCCCTCCCGCTCCCGGGGGAGCAGCAGTGCAGGACGGGACACCGACGTCGCCGAGCGACGACGCCGACTGGCAGCAGATCTACCGAAGGCATGCGGGTCGGCTGCGACGGATCATCGCAAGGCGCGTCCCGTCGGCGGCGGTGGAGGACGTGCTGCAGGAGACGTTCCTGCGCGCCTACCGGAGCCGGCACACGCTCGACGGCAGCCGGCCGGCCGGCCCGTGGCTGACCACCATCGCCGTGCGCACCGCCTCCGACCTTCGGCCGAAGAGGGTGGACGCGACGTTCTCCGAAGAGGCCGCGCCCGCGGCACCCGACGCCCACGAGGAGCTTCGCCGCAGCACGCGGCTGCGGGCCGTCGAGTCGGCGTTCGCCTCGCTGCGACCTCGCCAGCGCCGGCTCCTGGCCGCCGTGGCCATCGAGGGCACCAGCCAGGCGGAGCTGGCCCGTCGCGAAGGCATCGCGCCCGAGGCCGTGCGCGCCGCCGTGTTCCGCGCCCGACAGCGTTTCGAAGCCTGCCTCGAGCGGTTGTCGCGGGAGTCGGGCCTGGCCGGTGTCCCGTGGCTCCGTCCCACGGTGGCCCGTCTGCGCGCTCGCTTCGATCGCTTCGAGGTGCACGTCCCCGTCGGTGCCGATGCGCTGCTGGGGCTGGCCGCGCTCGCCGTGTTCGCCACCGCGAGCTCGGCGGCCCTGCCCGCGCCGCCGGCGAGCGCGTCGCCGCCCGACGCGGCGCGCAGTGCACCCGTGCAGCCGGGCGACGTCGAACCGGCAACGGCAACGGCTACGGCACCTGCACCCGCGGCCCCGCGTCGCGGGTCGCCCGAGGTGGGCGCCGGGATCAGGGTGACCGAGGAGCGAGTGCCGGGAGAGGGCGCAGGAGCCGCGATCACACTCGGGCCCCGCCGGAGGACAGTGCACGCCGACGCGTTGGGGACGCACGCCACCGTCCAGGCGAGCGACGAGACGCGGACACTCCGGCTGTCGACAGACGGACCGGCGAGCAACGGCTCGGAGGCGATGTCGTTCCACTGCACGAAGGGCATCACGACGGGCTTGGTGTGCGCGGCGTACGACGTCGTCGTGCCCGTGGTGCTCGAGCCCGTCCTCGACAGCGGAGCGGTGCCGTGACGCCCCGCGACTGGGACCGGGTCTACCGCGAGCACGCGCCGCGGCTGCGACGGATCATCGCAAGGCGCGTCCCGTCGGCGGCGGTGGACGACGTGCTGCAGGAGACGTTCCTGCGCGCCTACCGGAGCCGGCACACGCTCGACGGCAGCCGCCCGGCCGGCCCGTGGCTGACCACGATCGCCGTGCGCACCGCCTCCGACCTTCGGCCGAAGAGGGTGGAGGCGACGTTCTCCGAAGAGGCCGCGCCCGCGGCACCCGACGCGCACGAAGAGCTTCGCCGCAGCACGCGGCTGCGGGCCGTCGAGTCGGCGTTCGCCTCGCTGCGCCCTCGCCAGCGCCGGCTCCTGGCCGCCGTGGCCATCGAGGGCACCAGCCAGGCGGAGCTGGCTCGTCGCGAAGGCATCGCCCCGGAGGCGGTGCGGGCGGCCGTGTCGCGTGCCCGGCACCGCTTCCAGGCCTGCCTCGAACGGCTGTCGCGCGAGTCGGGCCTGGCGGGCGTGACCTCGATCCGCCCCACGGTGGCCCGGCTGCGCAGCCGCTTCGAGCAGCTCGAGCCTCTCCTGCCCGCCAACGGGCAGGCGTGGCTGGGGCTGGCCGCCTTGGCCGTGTTCGCCGCCGCCGGACCGGCGTCCACCGGGACGCGGGAGCAGGCGACGGCCGCGCCCGCGGCGGTCGTCTCCGGTGCCGACGACGCCATGCGCTCGGCGTCCCCGCCGTCGTCGCCTGCACTCGCGAAAGGGCCCACGCCACGCTCGTCGCCGTCGATCTCCGCCGGGCTGCGGGTCGACGAACGCCGGGTGGCGGGAGCCGGGGGTGGCGCAGCCGTGGGGGTCGGGCCTCGGCAGCGCACGGTGGAGGCCGACGCGCTGGGCACCAAGGCCACCATCGAGGACAACGGCAACGAGCGCACGATCCGGCTCACGACACAGGGGCCGGGCTTCGACAGGAACCAGGGGAACTCGTTCAACTGCGCGTACCGGTTTCTGACACTGGTGTGCCCCGTCTACGACGTGGTGGTCGCCGCCGCCGTGGAGCCGGCCGTCGAGCACGCCGAGGCGAGCCCGTGACGGTGCGCGACTGGGACGAGCTCTTCCGCCTGCACGCGCCGCGCCTGCGGCGCGTGATCGCGCGGCGCGTCCATGCCGACGCGGTCGACGACGTGCTCCAGGACACGTTCCTGCGCGCCTATCGCAGCCGCGCCACCATCGACGTCGACCGACCGATCGGGCCGTGGCTGACCACGATCGCCGTGCGCGCCGCCATGGCCCGTCGGCAGGCCGACAGCGCCGCGCCGGTGTGCCACCCCGACGACGCCACCGCGGAGGAGCCGTACGAGGCGATGCGGACGCGGGCGCGAGGGCGCGTGGTCGCGGCCGCGCTGCGGGCCGTGAACCCGCGGCACCGACGGCTCCTCCACGCCGTCGCCCTCGAGGGCGTGAGCCAGGTCGACCTGGCCCGCCGCGAAGGCCTGGCACCCGAGGCGGTGCGGGCCGCGGTCCTGCGCGCCCGGCGGCGGTTCCGGCTGGAGTACGAGCGGCTCTGGCGTGAGTCGGGGCTGGCAGGCGTCCTCCCCCTCCGTCCCGCCGTGACGCGGCTGCGCGCCCGCCTGGGCCGGACGGAGCTGTTCGTCCCGACGCACGCCGAGGTGCTGTTCGGGCTGGCGGCCGTGGCGGCGTTCGCCGGCGCCGGGGGGATGCTGCCGAACGCCCAGGGCATCGCCTCGGCGGACTCGACCGAGGCCGAGAGCCCGGCGGCGGGCGGCGGCGTCGAGGCCTCGCCCGCCCGCGAGCCGACCGCGGCAACCGGGTCGCCGGAACGGCCGCGCCGGCACCCGCCCACCGCGGTGGACGAGGTGGAACGACAGGTGGCCGCCGCTTCAGGGGGGAGCGGCCTGGCCATGCCGCCTCGGGCCTGGACCGTGCGGTCGGACGCGCTCGGGGCGGAGGCGACCGTCGGGGGGACCGAGAAGGAGCGCCGGCGGACAGTCGACGTCGACGGCCCGCTCGGCCAGGAGCTGACCTGGGGGCACGACTCGACCACCTACTGCGGCACGGGCCGAGTCTCCACCGCCACGTGCACGGTGCTCGACGTGCTGGAGCCGGCCCACGACGCCGCCCTCGACGCCGCCGAGCCCGACTGAGGTGCCCGTCCGTGGGTGACAGCCGGGCCGTGCGACGAATCGGCCTCTTGCCACCCGAACGCCACAGTCGTACCGTTACGGAGGCTCGACTGGGAGGCGGCTGGGGGCCCATGGCGACGACGATGCCGAGAAGTGCTGCGCTGTTCGACTCGTCGGACGCCTTCGCGCTCGATTGGAGCGGCCTCTACGACGAGCATGCGGCCCGCCTCCACCGCATCGCCGCCCGCCGGGTGGGCCAGGAACAGGCCCCCGACGTGGTCCAGGAGATCTTCGTGCGGGCCTACCGCAACCGGCACTCGATCGACGGCTCCCGCCCCATCGGGGCCTGGCTGAGCACGATCGCCCTGCGAGCCTCCACCGATGCCCTCCGCCGCCGCTCCGCCCGTCCCGACCTCGTGCCGGTCGACGAGGAGCCGGAGCCGGCCGTCGTGGGCGGCGGGGTCGACGAGGAGTTCGAGAACGTCGTGCGCCGCGAGGGCATCAAAGCGGCCTTCGACAGCCTGCCGGAGCGCCAGCAGCGGGTGTTCCGGCACCTGGCCCTCGACGGCTGGACGCAGGAGCAGGTGGCGGCCCACGAAGGCATCTCCATCGATGCGGTGAAGTCGCTGTTCGCCCGGGCCCGGCACACCTTCAAGGAGACGTACCAGGCGTTCGCCGACCGCATGGGCGTGTTCGGCGGCGTCGCCGTCGGCACCGCCGTGCTGCGCCTCCGCAGCCGCGTGCAGCGGGTGCAGAGCGCGTTGGTCGAGCACGCGGGTGCCTTCGGCGTGGCGGCGGCGACGGTCACCGTGGTGGCCATCGCCACCGTGCCCTCGACGCGCCCCGCGCCCACGAGGGCCGCTCAGACCCCCGACGGCGCGGCGAGCGAGCCCGCCCCGTCTCTGTCCGGGACGGCCGTGTTGCTTGCCACCCCGCCGACGGCTCCCGAGCCTGCACGCCCGGCGGCACCCGCGCCCGACGCCCCGGCCTCGGCGACGGCGGCCGTCGCCGAGGCGAGCCCGGCCGAGTCCGGCACGACGTCGGTCCGTGCCCAAGCCGAGGCAGGCAGGCACGGCCAAGGCGCCTCGGCCCACGTCACACTGGGGACCGAGGGCCCGGACGGCGATCGGCGCACATACGGTGGCATGAACTTCGACAACTGCTCGACCGACGTGGTCTCGGGTGCCGCTTGCGCCACGGTCGACGTCGTCGCTGCGACTGCCGGTTCGGACTAGGGCACGCCGGGCCAGGTCAACCAGACCTTGACGCCCGCGCCGGTTGTGGTGCCCTTCGGCTGCGTGTCGTCCTCGTGCCCCACGGGCGCGTTCATCCGATCAGGGAAGAGCGCGGGCCCGATGCACTGCTCTTCGACCACGTACTCCTTGCCCTGCTGCGACTTGTATGTCCACACGGACACTCGGTTGCACCGGGGCGGTGCCGAGTCGTGTGTGGCCTGGGCGGGCACCATCGCCCCGCCCACGCCGACGACGGCGCCGCCCAACGCGAAGATGGCCACGGCTGCCCGCCGCGGCCGAGTTCTGAACAGCTTCATCCTGGGGGTCCTTTCGGGAAGGGCGACGCCCCCCGGCCTC
>DATAAM010000086.1:0-1716 GCA_036260075.1 Acidimicrobiales bacterium | reverse complement strand
CTCACCAACAACATCGCCGCCCCGGAGACGCGGCCCGAGCTGGCCGAGGTCATGGCGCTGTTCGACGTGGTGGTGGAGTCGAGCAAGGTCGGCCTGCGCAAGCCCGAGCCTGCCTTCTACGAGCTGGCGTGCCGGCTGCTGGACATCGAGCCCCACGAGGCCGTGTTCCTCGACGACCTCGGAGTGAACCTGAAGCCCGCCCGCGCCATGGGCATGACCACCATCAAGGTGGTAGACCCTGACACGGCCCTCCGCGAGCTGGAGCAGGTGGTGGGCTTCCCGGTGCGCTGACAGGAGGCGACGTGCACGAGGTTCGACGAGCGACCGACGCCGACCGCGGCCAGGTGTCGACCACGTTGGGACGGGCATTCGCCGACGATCCCGTGCTGCGCTGGCTGGCCGCTCCCGACGACGGGCGCTACGCGCATGCCGGGCCGCGGGCCTTCGACGCGCTCCTGCGCGTGACGTACATGCCGAAGTCCGAGGTCTACATGACCGCCGACGGCAACGCTGCGGTGGTGTGGGTGCCGCCCGACTCGTGGAAGGCGCCCGTCTCGCACACGTTCAAGCTGCTGCCGCCGTACCTGCGCCTGTCGGGAAGGCGCATCGGGCGGCTGCTGAAGCTGGTGACGGCGATGGAGAAGCGCCACGCCCGAGCCGACGAGCCGCACTGGTACATCCCGTTCATCGGCACCGACCCCGCCCACCAGAGCAAGGGGTTGGGGTCGGCGCTCCTCGCCCACGTGCTGGCTCGGGCCGACGAGGAGGGGCGACCGTCGTACCTGGAGGCGTCGTCGCCCCGCAACAAGCTGCTCTACCACCGCCACGGCTTCGAGGAGCTCGACGAGCTGCGCGTCGACGACTGCCCGCCCCTCACCGTGATGTGGCGCACCCCGCGCTGACGCACCGTTTTCTCCGCAAATACGGGTCCAGAGACCCGTATTTGCGGAGAAAATCGGCTCAGAGGCCGGCGAAGGCGCGGGTGAGCAGGTCCTCTTGCTCCATGGCGTGGAGCGCGGCGCTCCCCGACGCGGGCGAGCCGGTCTCGATGCGGGAGACGTGCCACACGTCGGGGAAGAGACGCTGGAGCCGGGGCTGCACGAACGTCCAGGCGCCCATGTTCTCGGGCTCCTCCTGCAGCCACACGACCTCGTCGGGACGGTGGCGGCCCACGGCCTCCGCCACCTGTTCCTCCGGCCACGGGTACAGCTGCTCCACCCGCACGACGGCCACCGGGGCGCCCAGCTCGTCGCGGCGGGCCATCGCCTCGTACGCGACCTTGCCGCCGGCCAGCACCACACGGCGGGCATCGCCCACCGCGTTGTCGTAGAGCACCTCGCGGAAGCGGCCGTGGACGAGGTCGTCGACCCGCGAGCGGGCCTGGCGGGCCCGCAAGAGCGACTTCGGCGTGAAGACGACGAGCGGCTTGCGCACCTCGCGGTGCAGCTGTCGTCGCAGCACGTGGAAGAACTGCGCCGCCGTGGTGCAGTTGACCACCTGGATGTTGCCTTCGCCCGAAGACTGAAGGAACCGCTCCATCCGGCCCGAGGAGTGCTCCGGCCCCTGGCCCTCGAAGCCGTGCGGGAGGAGCAGCACGAGTCCCGAGGTCTGCCCCCACTTGTCTTCGGCGGCCACGATGAACTGGTCGATCACGATCTGGGCGCCGTTGACGAAGTCGCCGAACTGCGCCTCCCAGCACACCAGCGCGTCGGGGTG
>DATAAM010000085.1:0-2098 GCA_036260075.1 Acidimicrobiales bacterium | reverse complement strand
CGAAGATCACGTCACCATCCTCGCGCCTGCCGACAGGCATGCTGACCACGTGCGCATCGTCTATACCGACGGCGCCTGCCTCGGGAACCCCGGGCCGGGCGGCTGGGCCTGGGCCGTGCCCGACGGGCCGTACGCCGCCGGTCCCGATCCGGCCACCACCAACCAGCGCATGGAGATACGGGCGGTGCTGGAGGCGGTGCAGGCGCTCGACGGGCCGTTGGAGGTGGTGAGCGACTCCACCTATGTCGTGAACTGCTTCCGCGACCGTTGGTGGGAGGGGTGGCTGGCCCGCGGGTGGCTCAACAAAGCGAAGAAGCCGGTGGCCAACCGCGACCTGTGGGAGCCCCTCATCACGCTGTACCGCGCCGAGCCGCAGCGGCTGCGGTTCCGATGGGTGAAAGGCCACGGCAACGACCGGTACAACGACTTGGTCGACCGCCTGGCCGTGCAGGCAGCTCGCACGCAGCAGTCGTCCTCGGGCGCGGGTGCGCCGGTGGGGCCGCTGCCCGAGCCCGACGTCGCGGGCGGTCCGCGGGTGCCGGAGGGCCGGCGGCTCGTGGTCGGCGGCGACCGGGCACGTGCTGCCGACCTGCGCGAGCTCCTGGCAGCCAAGGCGACGATGCACCCCGACCTCGTGGTGCTCAGCGGGATGGACCTGGGCGCCGCGCAGGCAGGCGCCGAGGCCGCGATCGAGGTGGGTGTGCCGCTCGTGGCCGTGCTGCCGTTCCCCGATTTCGACGCCCGCTGGCCCGCCGACGTGCGGGTCCGCTACCGCCGGTTCCTGGATGCCGCCGTCGACCGGGTCGTGCTCCAGTCGAAGGTGCCCGACAGCAAGCCGAAGCTGGCCGCCGCGTTTTCGCGGCGTGACGCCTGGCTGGCCCGGCACGCCCACGAGGCGGTGCTGGTGTGGGACGGTGTCGACCCGTTCGTCGGGCGGCTGGTCCGCTCGTTCCAGGACCACCTCGGCGAGGAGGACGTCTGGATCGTCGAACCGGCGTAGGGTCGCTGCCCGTGCGCGTGGGCGTCGACACCGGGGGCACGTTCACCGACGTCGTCACCGACGACGGCCGGGTGCGGAAGGTGCCGTCGACGCCACACGACCCGGCGGTGGGGGTGGCCGAGGGCTTGGGCGACGAGCGGCCGGCCACACTGGCGCACGGCACGACGGTTGCCACCAATGCCTTGCTCGAACGACGGGGAGCCCGCATCGCCTTGGTGACCAACGCCGGGTTCGCGGACGTGATCGAGATCGCCCGCCAGGACCGGCCCTCGCTGTACGACCTGTGGGCCGACCGGCCGGTGCCGCTCGTGCCGCGGGAGCTGCGCTTCGAGGTCGGCGGCCGCCTCGACGGCAACGGCCGGGAGGTGGAGCCGTTCGACCCGGCGTCCCTGCCGTCGCTGCCCGACGACGTGGAGCACGTGGCCGTGTGCCTGCTGCACGCCGACCTCAACCCCACCCACGAGAAGGCCGTGGCCGCCGTCCTGCGGGAACGGGGGCCGGCGGTGACGCTGTCGTCGGACGTCTCGCCCGAGTTCCGCGAGTACGAGCGCACGGTGACGACGGTGATCGACGCGTACCTGCGACCGGCGTGCTCGCCGTACCTCTCCGCCCTGGAGGGGTTGGCCGACGAGGTGCTGGTCATGACGTCGGCGGGCGGCCTGGTACCCGTCGCCCAGGGCGCAGAGCGACCGGCGTCGCTGCTCCTGTCCGGGCCGGCGGGCGGCGTGCGCGCCGCGGCGGCGGCCGCACTGGCTGCCGGGTTCCCCGACGCGGTCACGTTCGACATGGGGGGCACCAGCACCGACGTGTGCCTGGTGCTCAACGGCGTTCCCGCACCGGCCGCGCAGAGATCGGTGGCGGGCTTCCCGGTTCGGCTGCCGTCGCTCGACGTCCACACCATCGGTGCGGGCGGCGGCTCGATCGCAAGCGTCGACCCGGGTGGCGCGCTGGTGGTCGGGCCGCGCAGTGCCGGCGCAGTACCCGGACCGGCGTGCTACGGGCGCGGCGGCATGCAACCGACCGTCACCGATGCCGACCTCCTGCTCGGGCGTATCCCGCACGACGCGGTGTTGCCCGACCTCGGCGGTCTCGACGTCG
>DATAAM010000084.1:0-18970 GCA_036260075.1 Acidimicrobiales bacterium | reverse complement strand
CTCACGTGCGTCGCCCACACCCGCGCCCAGATCGAAGACATCCTCACCGGCTACCGCGACGAGGGGATCGAGAACATCCTCGCCCTGGCGGGCGACCCGCCCGTCCTGGCCGACGGCGAGCCGGTGCCGCCGAGCGACTTCAGATACGCGTGCGAGCTGGTGGAGCTGGTGCGCAGCATCGGCGACTTCTCGGTGGGCGTGGCCGCCCACCCCGAGCTGCACCCGCGCTCCGACGGCGACCGGGCCCGTGACCGCGATCGGTTGGCCGAGAAGCTGGCGGCGGCGGACTTCGCCATCACGCAGTTCTTCTTCCGGGCCGAGTCGTACTTCGAGATGGTGGCCGAGTTGGCCGACCGCGGCGTCACCAAGCCGGTGCTGCCCGGCATCATGCCCGTCACCAACCCGGGGCAGGTGAAGCGCTTCGCCGAGCTGGCCGGGGCCGAGTTCCCTGCCGACCTGGCGGCCCGCATCGCCGAGGTGGCCGACGACCCGGCGGCCGTGCGTGCCATCGGCGTCGAGGTCGCCACCGAGCTGTGCTGCGAGCTGCTCCAAGAAGGCGTGCCCGGGCTGCACTTCTACACGCTCAACCGCTCCACTGCCACGCGCGAGATCCACGCCAACCTCGACCTCTGACCGGTTCTGATGGGAGGAATCGACCACCCGTGGTCGATTCGCTCCCCCCAGAAAGGGGGCGGGCTAGGGCCGGGTGGCGATCAGCCACACCACGTCGATGCCGAGCACGAGCGCGCCGTCCTGGTTGAGGAGATCGATCTGGGAGCGGACCACGCCTCGGCCCGGCTTCGACGACGGCCGCTTCTCGAGCACGACGTTGCGCTGCCTGAGGCGGTCGCCGGGGCGCAGCGGGGCGGCGAACTTCACGTGCCAGTCGAGGCCGCCCAGGAACGCGACGGGTGCCACCTCCAGGAGATGGCCGGTGAGGTACCAGAGCGAGATGGTGTAGCCGCCGGACGCGATGACTCCGCCGAAGGGCGTCTGCGCCGCGGCCTCCTCGTCCCAGTGGAACGGCCACGGGTCGTACCGGCGGCCGTAGGCGATGAGGTCGTCGCGGTCGGCCACCACCTCCGGCGACCAGAGCTCCTGGCCGACCTCGAGGTCTTCGAAGTACCGCGTCCCCTCCGCCACGGGCCGGGCACCGTACCAGCGCCGGTAGGCTCCGGCCATGGCCGAGAAGATCACCATGGGACCCGACGGGGCCCTGCGCGTACCCGACGAGCCCGTCATCCCGTTCATCGAAGGGGACGGCACCGGCGTCGACATCTGGCCTGCTGCCAAGAGCGTGCTCGACGCCGCCGCCGCCAAGCACGGCAGGCGCATCGAGTGGAAGGAAGTGCTCGCCGGCGAGAAGGCCTACAACGAGACCGGCAACTGGCTGCCCGACGAGACGGTCGACGTCTTCCGCGACCACCTCATCGGCATCAAGGGCCCGCTCACCACGCCGGTGGGCGGCGGCATCCGGTCCCTCAACGTGGCCCTGCGCCAGATCCTCGACCTCTACGTGTGCCTGCGCCCGGTGCGCTGGTTCCAAGGGGTGCCGTCGCCGGTGAAGCACCCGGAGAAGGTCGACATGGTGATCTTCCGCGAGAACACGGAGGACATCTACGCGGGCCTGGAGGTCGAGGCGGGCACGCCCGAGGCGAAGCGTTTGCGGGAGATGTTGGCGGAGCTCGGCGGCAAGTGGGCCGCCATCCGCGAAGACTCCGGCATCGGCATCAAGCCCGTGTCGGAGACCGGCTCGAAGCGTCTGATCCGGGCGGCGCTCAACCACGCCGTTCGTCGCAACCGCAAGAGCGTCACGCTCGTGCACAAGGGCAACATCATGAAGTTCACCGAGGGCGCCTTCCGCCAGTGGGGCTACGAGCTGACGCGTGAGGAGTTCGCGGAGGTGGCCGTGGGCTGGGACGACTGTGGCGGCCGCCCCGGCGACAGGATCCTGGTGAAGGACTCGATCGCCGACATCACCCTCCAGCAGGTGCTCACCCGGCCCGACGAGTTCGACGTCATCGCCACCACCAACCTCAACGGCGACTACCTGTCGGATGCGCTGGCCGCCCAGGTGGGCGGCATCGGCATCGCCCCGGGCGGCAACATCAACTACGTCACCGGCCACGGCATCTTCGAGGCCACCCATGGCACCGCCCCCAAGTACGCCGGGCTCGACAAGGTCAACCCCGGCTCGGTGCTGCTGTCGGGCGTGATGATGTTCGAGCACCTGGGCTGGCAGGACGCCGCCGACGACATCGTGCGAGCGCTCGAAGCCACCATCGCCGAGAAGATCGTGACGTACGACTTCGCCCGGCTCATGGACGGTGCCACCGAGGTGAAGTGCTCCGAGTTCGCCTCGGCGATCGTTGACCGCCTCTGAGCCCCTGCGGTATGGTGACCGGTATGGCAACGAAGAAGGTGACGGTCACCCTCGACGAGGAGCAACTGGAGCAGGTGCGGCAGTTGGTCGCCACGGGCAAGTCGTCGAGCGTGTCCGGGTTCGTGCAGCACGCCGTGGCCGTCTCACTCGACGACGTTGCCGGTTGGAGCGACATGCTCGCCGAGGCGTTGGCCCAGACGGGGGGCAAGCTCACCAAGGACGAGCGGGCATGGGCCGACACGGTCCTCGGCACGGGCAGGCGACGCAAGAGCCCGGCGGCGTGACGGCCGGCTTCACCCTCGACACCGGCCCGCTCATCGGGCTCGACAAGGACGACCGGCGGGTCATCGTGCTGCTCGCCCGCGCCGACGAGGAGGGCGCTCCGATCACCGTGCCCGCGCCGGCCTTGGCCCAGGCGATACGCCGCCCCGCCCGCCAGGCGCGGCTGGCCCGACTGATCCGCCAGCCGCACACGCAGGTCGTGCCGCTCGACCGCGTCGACGCCACCAAGGTGGGGCGCCTGCTGGCCACAACCGGCACCAGCGACATCGCCGACGCCCACGTGGTGGTGTGCGCACGGCGGGCCGGCCAACCGGTGGTGACGGCCGACCCCAAGGACCTCCGTCGGCTCGACCCGCTGGTGCGGACCGTCGACGTCTGAGATCAGCCGGCTTCGGCGGCCGCTTTCAGGTGCTCCAGCGTCTTCTGCATGCCTCTCTGGAGGGCGCGGTCGCGCAGCGTGAGCCGCGAGGCGAGCTCGAGCAGCACGTTCATGTGCGTCTCGTACGACTCGGTGACCTCGCAGCCGCCTTCGCGCCCGTGGAACTCGTAGCGCCAGTGCGTCGAGCCGGTGTCGAAGGCGAACTCCTCGCCGCGGGTGGCGGCCGTGATCGTGGGCGTGGTCGACCACTTCACCAGGCCCATGCGGTTGTCGCCTCGGAAGCGGGCGCCCACCGTGGGCCCCGTGGCGCCGTCGAGCCACACGGCCCGGTACGTCTCCGGGCTCCACTCGCCCATGCGGGTGACGTCGGCGACGAGGTCCCACACCTTCTCGGCAGGAGCCTCGACGCGGATCCGGGCTTCGCCCCTCATCGCCCCGGAGAATAGTGTCGGCGCCATGCCTCAGAAGAGCCCCGTCCGCGTCGCCGTCACGGGGGCTGCCGGCCAGATCGGCTACAGCCTCCTCTTCCGCATCGCCAGTGGCGAGATGCTCGGCCCCGACCAGCCGATCACGCTGCACCTGCTGGAGATCACCCCGGCGCTGGGCTCGCTGCGGGGCGTGGCCATGGAGTTGGACGACTGCGCCTTCCCGCTCCTCGACGGCGTGGTGGAGACCGACGACCCCAACGTGGCCTTCGAGGGCGTGAACTACGCGCTGCTGGTCGGCTCCCGCCCCCGCACCAAGGGCATGGAGCGCAAGGATCTCCTGGAGGCCAACGGCGCCATCTTCACCGTGCAGGGCAAGGCGCTGTCCGACAACGCGGCCGACGACGTGCGCGTCCTCGTGGTGGGCAACCCGGCCAACACCAACTGCCTCATCGCCATGAACAACGCCCCGGGCATCCCCCGCGAGCGCTTCACGGCCATGACCCGCCTCGACCACAACCGGGCCAAGGCCCAGCTGGCCGCCAAGCTCGGGGTCCACACAACCGACATCACCCGCATGACGATCTGGGGCAACCACTCGGCGACCCAGTACCCCGACGCCTTCCACGCCGAGGTGCAGGGCAAGAGCGCGGCCGAGCTGGTGGACGACCAGGCCTGGCTGGAGAACGAGTTCATCCCCACCGTCCAGCAGCGGGGGGCCGCCATCATCGAGGCCCGCGGCCTGTCGTCGGCGGCCAGCGCCGCCAACGCCGCCGTCGAGCACGTGCGCGACTGGGCCCGGGGCACGCCGGAGGGCGACTGGGTGAGCATGGCCGTGCCGTCCGACGGCAGCTACGGCGTGCCCGAGGGGCTGATCTCGTCGTTCCCCGTCACCACGAGTGCGGGGCAGTGGTCGATCGTCCAGGGCCTCGACATCGACGAGTTCTCCCGGGGCCGCATCGACGCCTCCGTGGCCGAGCTGGGCGAGGAGCGCGACACGGTGCAGGCCCTCGGCCTGCTGGGCTGACGCCCGCCGGCGCCCGAACGGGGCGTAGCCCTAGACCGACAGCGAGACCGAGACCTGCACGCCGCAGCGCTGGAGGTACTCCAGCTTGCGGTTGATGGCCCGTTTCCACAGCTCGAGGTCGACCTCGAAGTGCTCGCGGTCGCCGTCTTCGTAGGCGTGCTCGAGCTCGTCGAACGCAGCGTCTTCGGCATCGAGAAGCTCTCGATACCGCCGCAGGAAGTGGTCGTCGATCACCTCGGCCAGGGTCACAGGGCCTCCCTCATCGCATCGACGGACGGTATCGGCCGAGCGTACCGTCTCCGGCGATGCGGCGTTCGATCGACGATGCCACCGACGACCACCCGCCCGACGACGACCGCGGCACGGCCAGCTGGATGGTCGGGATGACCGACGACTGCGAGTCCTGCGGCGACCTGCGGGTGGTGCTCACGCTGGAGGAGGTGGGACGGGCGGGAGCGGGCTTGGTCGCCCATCTGGCGCCCGAGACCGCCCGGCGGCTGCGGGCGGCGGTGGCGGCCGCCCTGCACGAGCTGGGCGAGGACCCCGGGCCGTAGGCGTGGACGAGCCGGACGCCGCCACCGTCGTCGGGTTGCTGGCCGACGACGACCGCCTCCGGGTGGTGGCCGCCGTGGCCTTGGGTGCCCGCACGGTGGACGCCGTGGCCGAGCGCACGGCCCTCGACCTGCGGGCCGTCCACAAGGCGCTCGAGCGGCTGGTGGCCGCGGGCCTGGTGGAGCCGGACGACGGCGGCTTCCGGGTCGCCGTCGGTCGCCTCCGTGACGTGGCCCGGGCCGCCGCCGCCCGCAGGCCGGCCCCGCCCGCCCCGGAGGACCTGGGCGCCACCCCGGAGCAGGCCGACGTGCTGCGCAACTTCCTGGCGGGCGAGCGCCTCAGCCACCTGCCCGCGTCGCGGTCGAAGCGCCTGGTGGTGCTCGACTTCCTGGCGGGCCGCTTCGAGCCCGGCCGCACCTACGCCGAGCGCGAGGTCAACGACCTGCTGGGCGAGTGGCACAGCGACCACGCCGCCCTGCGGCGAGCGCTGGTGGACGAGGGGTTCCTCGAACGGCGCGAGGGCTTCTACTGGCGGGCGGGCGGCACGGTCGACGTCGACTGAGACGAGTGCAACCGATCCGGCTCCTCGGGCGTCATGGTGGCGTGATCGACGTGCGGGCCGACGAGGCCACCGAGGACGTGTACCGCCGCCTCCGGCCCGGCCTCCTGCGGCTGGCCAACCTCCTGACCGGCTCCGAGGCGACGGCCGAGGACGTGGTGCAGGACGCCTTCATGGGCTACCAGCGCAACGCCGCCCACGTCGACAACCCCGACGGCTACCTGCGCACCTCGGTGGTGAACCTGTCGCGCACCGCCCACCGTCGCACCGCCCGGGAGCGGCGCCACCGCCCCGACGTCGTCACCGTCACCCACATCCCGGAGTACGACGAGACGTGGGCGGTGCTGCGACGCCTGCCCTACCGCCACCGGGCGGCGCTGGTGCTGCGGTTCTACGCGGACATGTCGGAGGCCGACATCGCCGCCGCCCTCGGGTGCCGTCCCGGCACCGTCAAGTCGCTCGTCCACCGGGGACTCGCCCGCGTGAAGGAGGCGCTCGCATGATCGACACCGAGGCCCGCGTGCGGGCCACGTTCGAGGCGGTGGCCGCCGCCACCGCCCTGCACCCCCGGTACGTGGAGGTGCCGCGCCGGAGGCATCGCCTCGTGCCCGTGCTGGTGGCCGCCGCCGCGGCCTTCGCCTTCGCCGCCGTGGTGCCCGAGCGTCCGGTCGAGGAGGTGGAGGCGCCCGCCGTCGAGCCCGACGGCCGCCGCCCGCTGGCCGAGGGCACCGTCGGCAACCGGCGTTGGACCCTCCACGGCGTCGACCACGAGGGCAGGCCCTGCGTGGCCCTGGAGGTCGAGGGCCGGGGCACGGCGTCCGGCTGCCCCACCGAGCGGCCCGATGCCCCGCCCAACACGATCTGGTTCGAGCAGCTCACGCCCGACGGCGAGGGAGAGGCGCTGGCGCTGCTCGGTGTGTCCTCCGACAACGTGGAGCGGGTGCTCGTGGCGGTCGACGACGGGCCCGCCACAGAGGCGAAGGTCGTGGCCGACCCTGCCCGTCCGGGGGTGCGCTACGTCGTCACCGTGTTCGCGTCGCCCCACCGGGCGATGCGGCTCACCATCCGTGCCCTGGGCGGCGAGGGCACAGTCCTCGAGAGCAACGTCCAAGACCTCCGCCCCTGACCCGACCCCCGCCTTTTTCTTCGCAGATCCGGCGCCCTGCACCCGTATTTGCGGAGAAAACGCGAGGGTCAGCGGCGGCGGAGGGGGTGGTCCTCCGGCACCTCCACGACGGCGATGCGCACGCCGTCGGGGTCGGCGACCCACATCTCCCGCAGGCCCCACGGCTCGGTGGCGGGCGGCCGCAGCACGTCGACCCCGGCGGCTGCCAGCTCCTCGTGGGTGGCGTCCACGTCGCGCACCTGGAGCCACAAGGCCACGTTGGGGCCCGCCGCGGTGTCGGCCCGGCCGGAGACCTCGAGGAAGCCGCCCCCGAGGAAGAAGACGACGCCGCCCTCGAACTCCCGGTACACGGCCAGGCCCAGCGTGTCGCGGTAGAAGCGCACCGACCGGCCGGGGTCGACCGGCCGCAGCATGACCCGGCTCGACAGGACGTCCATCAGCGTGTTTCGAACACGCAGTCGGGCATGCCGTTGGCCTTGGCGAACGCGTAGATGCGGCGACTGGGCGCGTCGCCTTCCGCCGCCACCCGTGTGTACTCCGCGCTCCGGGCTGTCCGGAGGGCGTCGGCGTAGCGGTGCCCGATGCCGATGAACTCGTCCCAGTCGTCCAGCCACCGCTCCACCTGGGGGCGGTCGGGATCGGCCACCGGGAGCCTGCGCAACTCGATCACGAGCGCCTGGAGGTCGTCGGCCGTGCCCTCCACCCGGCGGGCCAGCCGCTCGCCCGCCGAGGGGCGGTCCCCGCGGTCGCCGGGTTGGGGCGGCTGGCGACGGATGGCGGGCATGGCCTCGGCGCACAGGGCGTTGGCCGCGTCGGTGAAGGCCCGGTCCTCCACGGTGCGGGCCGGGACGGCGGGCACGTCTCCCCGCACGGCGAAGAGCGTGGCCACCAGCAGCACGCCCACCAGGAGCGAACCCACCCCACGGGCCCACCACTTCCGACGGCGGCGCACGGCCTCTTCGTGCCGGGCCGCCTCCTCGGGGTCGAGCGGCGGCGCCCACGACGGACGGGGGCGGCGTTCGTCGGTCCAGCCCACGCCGTTCCAGTAGCGGATGAGGCCGGGGTCGTCGGGGTCGCTGTACCAGCCGGGCGGCTTGGTGCCGGTTGTGCTCATGGGCACGTCGTTCCTTCCCGCACCGACGCGAACACGGCATCGAGCCGGTGGAGCGCCGCCTGGGCGCCCAGCAGGGCCTGGGTGTTGCCGGTCACCCGGATGCGCCCGGTCATGAACGCGTGCGCGGCCCGCAGCTCGCCCCGGTGCAGCGCCGCCGCGGTGTCGTGGTCTTCGGTGACGGTGACGTCGGCGTCGGGCGCGTCTCCGGGCGTGACCGTCACGGTGCCGTCCTCGATCCGCACCGCGTAGTGGATGTCGCCGGAGGGGCCGTCGATCACCACCTGCTGCAGCACGAGTCGCACGCCACCCACCACCTCGGACAGCTCCTGGTTCGCCCGCGCCGCCTCGTTCACCTCCTCGAACCACTCGGCGCTGAGGTACCGGGCCACGGCTCCTCTCTAGCATGCGTCGTCGTGCACGAGACAGGTCGGGGGATGAAGGCGTTCGACCATCCGCCCGTGCGCGGCCGCGCCTTCACGCTGGTGCGGGCCGACGACCTGGCTCGCGTGCCGCCGGACGTCGAGGCCGTGGTAGCGGTGGTGAAGGACCCCGGCGCCGTGTGGCTGCGCTTGCTCGGCGACCGCCTGGCTGCCGTCGTGTGCACGACGGGGACGCCGCGCAGCCACGTGGGCATCCTGGCCGCGTCGTTGGGGGTGCCCTGCGTGGTCTCCGCCCGGGTGCGCGGCGACCTCCACGGCCTCGACGTCGAGGTCGACTGCTCGGGTGAGGACGGCGTGGTCCGTGCCTGATCCCCGCTGGGAGCGGCGCCGAGGTGATCCGCCGGAGCTGTTCGCCCTCGACCTGTTCACGCCGGACGGGTCGCTGGCGGGCTTCGTGGGACTGGCGTTCCAGGCGGGCGTGGCCTGGTACTGGGCCGGCCTGGTCGGCGACGGCCGGCCCTACCTGCTGGTGCGCGACGCCGACGTGGCCCTGCCCCGCTCGTCCGCGTCGCTCGAGCTGCGGGCCGAGGGGCTGTGGGCCGACCACACCTGCGAGACGCCGTTCGACCACTGGTCCTACGGGCTCGAAGCCTTCGGCGTGGCGCTGGACGATCCCGACGAGGCGCTCGGTGCCGAGCGGGGCGACCGCACGCCACTCGGCTTCGACCTGGACTGGGAGGCCACGGCCGAGCCCGACGGCGGCGACGGCGCCTACGCCCAGCCCGGCATCGTGCACGGCGAGGTGCTGGTCGGCTCCGAACGCCTGGCCTTCGACGGGCTGGGCTGGCGCCGCCACGAGTGGGGCGGCATCTCCGCCGCCGGCTTCGCCGGGGTGACGGCCGACGGCGGGCCCGTCCGGCAGTCGCCGGTCGAGCCTGCCGCCGTCGTCACCCTCCACCGGGCGCCGTTGGTGCTCCCCGGTGGTGTGCTCGACCGCCGCCTGGGCCGGGTGGGCGACGCCCTCGGCTGGGCCGAGTGGCTTCGCCCACCGCGACCGGGTTAAGGCGAGGTCGTGGAGGTGGTTGTGGGGTCGGGGATGCTCGTCGGCACCGACCCCGACACGCACGCCACCTCGGCCCGGCCGGGCACCGATGTGGTGCCGGGCACGACGGCCTCGATGTCGTCCACGCCCTGCGTGGAGCAGCGGTAGGTGTGCCTGGCCTCGCCGTCGGCGTTGGTGGCGACCGTCGCCTGGCCGGGGTTGGCGAAGCTCCGGGTGAAGCGCACGCTCACGTTGGGCACGGGGTTGCCGTAGGCGTCCCGCACCGTCGCCGTGACCGTGGCGTACGAGCCCACGTCGACGTTCTGCGCCGAGGGCGACACGACCACGCTCGTGGATGTCGTGCCCGGCTGCCACAGCACGCCCACCGCGGCGAGAGCCAACCCGCCGACGCTGAACCGCACCACGTCGGCCCCGATGGTGCTGCCGGTGTACGAGTAGCTCGCGTAGCCCCACGAGCCCGTCCGGATCGTCGCCGTGCGGGTGTGGACGCCGTTGACGTTCACCACCACGTCGGTGTTCGGCATGGGGTTGCCGTACTGGTCGTACACGTAGAGGGACGTCCACGCCGAGCCGCCCACCTGCGCGGTGGTCGCGCCCTGGGGGTACGCCGTGGCCCGCACCGCCGCCGAGTCGGGGGCCAGCGGGGTGATTGTCACGAACCCGTGGCCGGTGTTGGCGGCGGGCACGATCGCCGCGCCGATCAACGGGCCCATCCACGAGGAACCGCCTCCGCCGCCGCCACCGCCGTGGCCCGCGCCGCCGCCACCACCACCACCGGCTCCGCGATGGCCGGCTCCACCGCCGCCACCGCCGCCGCCGTAGCAGGCTCCGGAGGCGCCGTTGCCGCCGTCGCCGCCCAGGCCGACCCAAGCGCTGCTGCTGAGGGACGGGTCGCCCGCCTCGCCCCGGCCCCCGCCCGGGCCGCCCGAGCCCCCGGGTGCGTTGAGCGCCGTCTGCGAGGCGCCGGCGCCGCCGCGGCCCGCCGAGCCGGAGTTGCCGTTGGCGCCGTTCTGCCCGCCTTCGCCGCCGTACCCGCCGTTGCCGCCCCACGTGCCGCCACAGCTGGTGCCGCCGCCTCCGCCTCCGCCGCCGCCGGCGACGATGCAGCCGGTGACGTCGTCGATGTCGTTGCCGCAGGACCAACCGATGTGCGACACGACGCTGGCGCCGCCGCCGCCCCCGCCGCGCGAGATCTGGCAGCAGTCGCCGTACCCGCCGTTGCCGCCGCTCTGGCCGGTGTAGCCGGAGTAGGGATGGCCCCAGCCGCCGCGTCCGTCGGCCCCGCCCGCACAGGCGACCTTGATGTAGAGGTCGAATGTCGGCACCACGATGGCCTCGCCGCCGACGATCGCGGCCTTGCCCGGCGTGCCGCCGTTCGTGCTGCCCCAGCCGCCCTCACCGCCGCCGGCCATGATGTGGACGCGGGTGACCTTGTCCGGCACTCGCCACTGCTGGCTGATGTTGTCGATGCACCAGAAGGACTTCGGCTGGGCGATGGCCGCGTTCGCGGGTCCGACCGCCGTGGGCGCCAGCGACACGCTCACCAACGCCAGCGCGGCCAAGGCTGCCCGGCGCCGTCTCGTCGATCTGCCGCGCCTCAGCACGACGCGTTCCCGTAGCAGTAGCGGCCTACGAAGTACGTCACAGTTGCCTTCTCCGTTTCCTTGGGTGTGAATGAGACGCTGAAGCTGGGGACCTTGCTGCGCCTGGGGAAGATGTCCCAGCCCCAGCCGCCGTTGAACTCGACGGTGTGCTCCGTCCACTTGTGGCCGTAGCTGGCCGCGAACCATCCGGCCTGCGACGACTGGGTGCCGCTGAACTTGGCCTCGACGTGGTAGCCGTAGGAGCGGCCCATCCCGGCTCGCGGACCGAGTCGTGTGCCCGAGTCGGGGTTGTAGTAGCCGGTGAACCAGCTGGAGTTGCCCGACTGGTCCTGGCAGTTCGTGTTCCCCACTGTGTAGTAGTGGGCGTAGCAGGCGTCGTAGTACTGCGTGCTCGTCTTCGGCCAGCCGTTGCCGTCGAGCGGGCTGGTCGGCAGGTACGGGATCTTGAACCCGTAGCCCCAGCCCTGCCCCGGCAGGTAGTCGGAGGCCGACTGCACCGACGACGTGTCCGCTGTGATCGTGCTCACGTTGACGTAGTGGCTGACGTCGCGGGTGGGCGGGATCGGTGTGGTGCAGCCCGCGAACGCCCGGTGGCACTGCGGGATGTCGTTGCGGTGGTAGTACCAGTCGCTCTGCACGAAGAACACGTCCGTCGTCGACGGCCGGTGCGACCACTTCTGTCCGCCTCTTTCGTGCCCGTCGTCGAACCACGAGGCACCGAAGCCGTCCACCGCGGCGGGCGACTTCATGCGGTCGTCGGGCGGCGGCGCGTTCGTCGTGTTGTCGGCCAGGCCGAGCTGCGTGACCCACGCCGCCATGAGCTGGTTGTCGCCGCCCTGGTAGGGCAGCACCCCGACGGCCCCCATCTCCTGGTTGCAGTCGTCCTTGGGCCGGTTGTAGCCGTCGATGAACAGGCACCGGCGCTGGAGGTCGCGGTTCTGGTAGCCACCGCCCGCCGGGTCGCCGGCCGCCGCCGCCTGCTGCATGGAGACGTCGTTGGAGACGCAGCGGTAACCCGCCGCGCAGGCGTCGGCGAACTGCTGCGGCGTCGGGATGTCCATGTCGCCGGGGTACGAGACGCCTTCGAAGAACGTCGTGCCGTCGATCTCGACGCGGTCGGCCACCGGCTGCCCGTCCTGCCACTCGAGGGAGCTCGCCGACGTCGTGGTGGTGAACGTCTCCTTGGGGACGATGGCCACGAAGCCGTCCTGGCCCGCGTCGCCCACTGTCGACGCCGCGGTCAGGGTGGTGCCGCCGAGGGAGCGACCGCCGCCGCCACCGCCGCCCCCGCCCCCGAGGCCGCCGTACCAGGCCGCCTCGCCGCCCCCGCCGCCCCAGATGCCCGCGCCGCCGCCACCACCGCCGCTGCCGGGGGCCGAGGCGTTGCCGCCGCGCCCGCCCACCAGCGAGCCGCCGGCCACGCCGTCGGGGTCGGCGATGCCGGACCCGCCGGCGCCGCCCGCCGAGGCTCCGCCTGCTCGGCCGCCGAAGCCGCCCGGCCAGTTGCCCGGGATCGAGCTGCCGCGGCCGCCGTCCACCGCCGGGGCGCCCGCGTCGCCGCCGGTGCCGCCCTGGGTGGTGGCGCCCGCGGAGGGCACGCCGAGGCTCGTCGAGCTGGTGGTGCCGCCGCCGCCCTGTCCGCCGCCGCCCGCGCCGACCACGAGGTGGGCGCCGCTGCGGGTGACGCGGCTGGCCCCGCCGCCGCCGTAGCCGTTGCCGCCGCCGCCGCAGCACGGCCCGATCACGCCGGTGCCGCCGTTGCCGCCGCCGCCGTAGCCGCCGTTGCCGTCGCGACCGGCGCCGCCCACCACGATGTCGAGCACCTGGTTGGGCGACACCGAGAGGGTGGCGTGCTGCGTCGTGGCCGCCCCGAAGAAGCCGGGGAGGCCGCCGCCCACGCCACCGCGCACGGCCACCTCGACCGACCGCACGTCGGGCGGCACGATCCACTGGTACGACCCCGGCGTGGCGAACACGGCCGGTTCCGCAGGTGCGCGGGGCAGGTCGCCTCGCTGCCAGGTGTCGGGGTCGAGGGGCGCCCAGTGGGGCACCGGCAGCTTGCACCGACCCGTCTCCGGGTCGGCCGTGCCGCACAGGTACTGGGCCAGCCCCACGAACACGTCGGGCACGGCGGCAGGCGAGATGGCCTGGCCCCGCTGCTGCTTGGCGAGCAGGTCGAGGGCGAAGTCCTCGGCCATGAAGAAGCGCAAGGCGTCGGGGTCGCACCCCGGTGCGCCCACGAACGGGTCGGGGCACTCGAAGGCCGGGATCGACGCGGGCGCCTTCAGCACGTCGAGCTCGAGGACCGCATCGGTGGCCAGTGCGGGAAGGCTGACCGTCACGGGCTCCAGGAAGACGGCGCTCGCCTGCATGGTCTTCGTCCGCTGGGGGTCCTCCCGGAACTGCACGTACTGCTTGTAGGCAGTGACCGTCTTGTCCGGGGCGTAGGCGGGCACGGAGAGTCGCGTGCCCTCGGGCTGGCCGGGAAGCGAGAACTCCACCCGCGCCGCACCCAGCGGCACGTCGTGGCCGATGGGCCCGTAGCCGCTGTGGGCGGTGGGCGAGGCGGTCACGGTGAAGCGGCCCAGGTCGAGCTGCGGCACGAACTCCCACGCCGCGTTCTCGCCGTCGTCGCCGACCCGCGTGCCCTCGCTGCCGGAGATGCTCGCCGACGCCTCGGAGGCCTCGATCGTCATCGAGCGGAACGTCCACGTGGTCGACTGCGCGGTGCCGGCTCCGTCGGCCGCGGTCAGCACGACCTCGTAGCGGTGCTCGGGCTCGAGGGTCGCCGGGGTGCTGCGGGCGACGCCGGTGGCGGCGTCGTACTGCACGTCGTCACCGTCGAAGGTGGTGGTGACTCCGGTGTCGCCGTCGGTCAGTCGGAACGTGATCGACGCCGGATCGACGTGCTCGCGGTCCGCCTCGGTGAACCGGGCAGCCAGCGGCTGCTCCCGGTGGACCGTGTTCCGCTGGTCGCCCGGCACCAACGTGTCGAGCTCGACCTGCGGTGGGCGCCCGGTCGCTCCCGCGCTGCCGGTGTCGCTCGCCAGCGTGCCCAGCAGCAGGCACATCCCCACGAACGCCGTGGCCGTGCGGCGCGCATGGGCGCGACGACGACCGTGCAGAATCCTCGAAAACGTCCCAGCCCCCACGCCCCGCCCCTTTTCGCCGTTTGCCCCCGCGTTCGAGGACTGGTCCCGATGGTATGAGGACTAGTCACGATCTCGAACGAGATCTCCGCAACCTTCCCTCGGGGAGCGTTCTGGGCCCGGTCAGGCGGGCTCGACCCGCAGCTCGGTCGCCTTGACGGCCGCCCACACGTCCACGCCCTCGGCCAGTCGCAGCTCCTCGGCGGCGGCGGCCGTCACCTCGGCCACGAGCGGCACGGCGGCGTCGATCTCGACGCGCACGCGGTGGCCGTCGGAGTGGAGGGACCGCACCGTGCCGTGCAACAGGTTGCGGGGCGACCCGCCCGGAGGGCCGGCATGCAGGGCGACCGCGTGGGGGTGGAACGACACGAGCACGTCGCCGTCGGGCGCCTCGGCGGCGGTGAGCGTGGCGTCGCCGATGCGCACGGCGCCGGCGGCGGCCGTTCCGCGCAGGAGGTTGACGCCCACCAGCTCGGCCACGTAGGGCGATCGAGGTCGGGCGCGCACCTCTTCGGGCGAGCCCGACTGCGTGACCTCGCCGGCCTCCAGGACCACCACCGTGTCGGCCAGCGTCATGGCGTCGACGGCGTCGTGGCTGACGAGCACGCGCGGGCCGGCGAAGGCGCGCAGGTGCTCGGCCAGCAGGCGGCGCACGGCCGGACGGGTGACGGCGTCGAGCGCCGAGAGCGGCTCGTCGAGCAGCAGCAGCTGCGGCTCGGGCGCCAGCGCCCGGGCCAGGGCCACCCGCTGCGCCTCGCCGCCCGAGAGCTCGGCAGGCCGGGCGTCGGCGCGTTCGGCCACGCCCACCCGGGCCAGCCACTCGGCCGCCCGTCGCCGGGCCTCGGCCCGTCGCAGGCCTCTTCGCCGCAGGCCGTAGGCCACGTTGTCGAGGGCGGTGAGGTGCGGGAAGAGGCGCAGGTCCTGGTGCACGACGCCCACCCGATCCGTGGACTCCTCGGCCAAGCGGCGGAGCAACGTGGTCTTGCCCGCCCCGTTGGGTCCCACGACCACCACGGTGCGCCCGGGTGCCAGGTCGAGCGCTACCGCCATGCGCCCAGCCATCGGCCCCGCAGGGCGAACAGGACGGCCACCGCGATGGCGAGCAGCAGCACGCTGAGGACGAGGGCGGCGCCCGGCTCTGCCTCGAGGGCGACGTAGACGGCCGACGGCAACGTTTCGGTGCGCCCCGGCAGCGTGCCCGCGAACGTCACCGTGGCGCCGAACTCGCCGAGCGCCCGCGCCCAGGCCAGCGCCGCGCCCGCCCCCACGGCGGGCAGTGTGAGGGGCAGGGTGACGGTGCGGAACACCGTCCACGGCCCGGCGCCGAGCAGGGCGGCAGCTTCCTCGTAGCGGGTGTCGAGCTGCCGCAGGCCTGCCTCCACGGTGACGACGACGAACGGCAGCGCCACGAACAGCTCGGCGGCCACCACGCCCCGGAACGAGAACGGCAGGTCGAGGGCGCCGCCCAGCAGGCCCCGGCGCCCGAAGGCGGCCAGGAGCGCCACGCCGCCCACCACCGGGGGGAGGACGAGCGGCAGCAGCGCCAGCGCCCGCAGCACTGCCCGTCCCGGCACCGTCGTGCGGGCCAGCACCCACGCCAGCGGCACCCCCAGCGCGACGGCCAGACCGGCGGCCAGGGTCGCCGCCGCCAGCGAGATGCGCAGGGCGTCGAGGGTGGCGTCGGCCCGCAGGATCCGCCCGGCGTCCGACCAGGGGGTGCGCGCCAGCAGGCCGAGCACTGGCACGCCGAGCACGACGACGCCGATCCCCGCCGCCGCCACCAGGCCGACCGGCGTTCTGGGCACGTTTTTGTGCCGATGCGGCACAAAAGCGTGCCCGGAATCGGAAGGACGCTCGGTCACGGCAGCCCGAACCCGTGCTCTGTCAGCACGCGCCTGCCGCGGGCGCCCAGCAGCAGGGCCACGAACGGCCGGCCGCGGTCGGTCAGGGCGGCCACCACGTAGCGAGCCTCCACGCCCAGCTCGACGGTCTGGAGGCCCTCGGCGTCGGTGGCGTAGACGACGCCCGCGTCGGCCTCGCCGCTGCGGACCTTGGCCGCCACCGCCCGCACGTCCGGCTCCAGCGAGAGCGGCTGCACGACGACGCCCGCGGCCGCCAGCGCCTGCGCCGCGTAGCGCCCGGCGGGCACGGACGGGGCGGCCAGCACCACTCGGAGGCGGGGCAGGTCGGCCGGCTCTCGCACGGCGCCCCGGTGGGCGACGACCAGCCGGTTGGTGGCGAAGGGCACGGGCCGCCCCCGTCCCGCCGAGCGCATGCTCGCCTCGTCGGCCGTGGCCAGCACGTCGGCGGGGGCGCCCTCTGCCACCTGCCGGGCCAGGCGCGACGACGACCCGAACGAGAAGTCGGCGTCGACGTCGAGCGCCCGGAACGCCTCCGTCAGCGACGAGGCGGCGAACACCGTGGGCCGGGGGCTGTCGTCGGCGCAACCCGGGAGCACGAGCAGGAGCGCGAGCAGTCCCCGGCGGAGCACACGGGGAGGCTAGGGCAGCAGTGGCGGAGCGAAGGGCGACAGCAGGATGGCCCGGGTGGCCTCGTCGACCACGCCCGTCTGGGGCAGCCGGGCCGCGGCCTGGTAGGCCTTGACGGCGTTGATCGTGGCGTCGTCCCACAGGCCGGTGATCGGCATGGGGAAGCCGAGCGTGGCCACGAGCGTCTGGTAGGCCCGGATCTGCCAGGGCGACAGCGCGGGCGACGACGGCAGGGTGAAGCTGGTGGCGTCGCGGACGGCGTCCCACGCCTGCTGGTCGGCGTGCTGCCACGACCACCACGACACGCCTACGGCGCCGTGCTCCTCGGCCGCCTGCATGAAGCGCAGCAACTGGTCGCGTGGCGGCACGCCGGGCGGGCCGCCCTCGCGGATCCCGTCGTAGGCCTGGCCCACCGGGATGATCGGCTTGCCCAGGGGCGCCAGCTTCTTGATCGTGTCGATCACGTGCGTGGCCGGGTCCTGGCCCAGCCAGTAGACCATCGGGGCCACGGCGTCGAAGGAGGCCACCACCTCGGCGAACGGGTACGTGACCAGCGCGGGCGACGGCCGGGGCACGGTGGCGATCAGCGGGTAGTTGGGGCCGACCATGCGCCGCAGCGTCGAGCCGAAGGCCGTCGCCGTCTCCGGCGTGACGTTCACGCCCATGCTGCGCAGCTCGATGTCGGCCGCGTAGCCGTCGACCCGGTGGCCGTCGGGCGTGAGGTGTCGGATGGCGGCCAGCGCCCGGTTGACGTCGCCCGCCACGTCGTTGAGGTAGGGGAAGTCCCAGGCGTAGACCCGCAGGCCCGCGGCGTGGGCCTTGGGCAGCAGCCGGTTGAGGAAGTCGGCGCCGATGAAGCCGCCCTTCAGGGTGCCCGTGCGCACGTAGAGGTGGGTCAGCCCGGTGGCGGTGGCCCGGGCCACGATGGCGTCGGCGTTGCCGCCCTCGGCCTGCTCGGCCACGTAGATCCACATGCCCTTCCCCACGGGGACGGGGCCGCGCTGGGCCGGGATGGCGGGCGGCGGAGGGGGCGGGGGCGTGGCGGGCACGGGCCCGGCCGCCGGCGCAGGCGCAGGAGCGGCCTGCTGCTCGGGGGTGTCGGCCGGGGCGGGGGCGGGCTCCGGCTCCGGCGCCAGCGCCTCGTTGGGAGCGGGGGCGCCGCCTGCCAGGCGGTCGACGGTGAACGGCCGCACGTTTGGGTCGAGGTTGCCCGCGGCGGCCACGCCCAGGACGGCCACCATGGCGGCGGTGGCCAGCAGCAGCTCGGCCAGGCGGCGCTGGTCGTGGCGCGACAGCGCGTCCGGCAGGCGGCGACTGACGTGGCGGTCGAGGTCGTCGGCGGCGTCGACGAACCGGCGCCAGCCCCGGTGCACGGTCCGGGCGGCGGTGGCGGCGCGCGGCAGCAGGCGGTCGGCGTCGGCCTGCAGGTGCGGGCCTGCGGTGGTCAGCGTCTCCTCGACGTTGCGCACGGTCCACGCCGCCAGCAGTCGCAGGCGGGGGCGCAGCCGGCGCCAGACGTCGCCCGCCCAGCGCTCGAAGGCCAGCTCGGCCTCGAAGACCGGGCGCAGCGGCCGGGGGCCGTCCGAGATCGCCCGTTCGAGCAGTTCGGCCCACGCCAGCAGCAGGGCTCGCCGGCGGTCGGCGGCGCTGCGTCGGAAGTGGGCGATGTCGTCGCGCATGTCGGTCCCGTTTGCAGGCGACGGCCGACACGACGTCCCACGACCCCGTTCTCCCGTCCCCCTTGCCCTCACCTTCTCTTCCGAGAAAGCGAAGTCCTTCTCCGAAGGCTTCAATCGGACAGGCTACGACGCGAGTTGAGCGTTGGCGAAAACCACCCGAACGGACTAGTTCACACCCGGTCGTAGAGGAGGGCGCGCTTCACCTCTTCGATGGCGTGGGTGACCTTGATGCCGCGGGGACAGGCCTCCGAGCAGTTGAACGCCGTGCGGCACTTCCACACCCCCGAGCGCTGGTTGAGGATGTCGAGGCGCTGGTCGGCGGCCTGGTCGCGGGAGTCGAAGATGAACCGGTGGGCGTTGACGATGGCCGCCGGCCCCACGTACGACGAGTTGCCCCAGTAGATCGGGCACGACGTGGTGCACGCCGCGCACAGGATGCACTTGGTGGTGTCGTCGTAGCGCTCCCGGTCCTCTGTCGACTGGTAGCGCTCCTTGTAGCCCGGGTCGTCGTCGTTGATCAGGTACGGGAGCACCGACCGGTACTGGGCGAAGAACGGCTCCATGTCGACCACGAGGTCCTTGATCACCGGCAGCCCCCTGATGGGCTCGACGGTGATGTCCTCGCCCACGTCCTGGATGAGCTTGATGCACGCCAAGGCGTTGGAGCCGTTGATGACCATGGCGTCGGAGCCGCACACGCCGTGGGCACACGAGCGGCGGAACGACAGCGTGCCGTCGTGCTCCCACTTGGCCGTGTGC
>DATAAM010000083.1:0-20232 GCA_036260075.1 Acidimicrobiales bacterium | reverse complement strand
CGCCACCCGGTACCCGGGCAGGGCGTCCTCGAACTCGAAGACCACGCGGTCGTAGCCCGGGTGCGCCGCCACCCGTACGTCCCGGAGGTAGCCCCGGGTGGCGCCCGCGGGCGCCGACGCGGGCAACGGCGTGGCGACGAGCGCGGTGGTCGACGTCGTCGACGACGAGGTGGTGGTGTCGTCGGCCGAGACGGTGGGGGACTCGTCGCGGGGGCAGGCGGTCAGCAGCAACAGCAGCAGGACCAGGCCGGCGGGGTTGGCGCGCCCGCCGGCACCGCGACGAGCCGTCAGGCGAAGAGCCACGAGCACAGTATGCGCGCAAGAGGGGCCTCCACTGGGGAAGAGGCCCCTCTTGGTGCGTGACCCGCCGAGTGCGTCGTCTGGTGGAGGACGGGTCAGCGCGTCCTGTTCGTGCGAAGCCCGACGGCCCGGACCGGCATGTGCACCCAGTTCCGGAACCCGAGGCCGAGGGCCACGAGCAGCGTGGCCAGCGCCGTCAGCGGCAGGGTGCCGTTGCGGCCGGTGGCGGGCAGCGAGCGATCGGCCTCGCCCGGCGTGCCGCCGCCGGTGCCGCCGCCCGGCCCCCCGGTGCCCGACGTGGCAGCCGCGAACTCCGAGGTGCCCAGCACGTGGGCGAGCCGCACGGAGCCGCCGCCGCCCAGCGAGCGGGTGGTGCCGAGGGCGACCTTGAGGTCGTCCATGGCCCCGTCCAGCTGCGGCACCGAGGTGGGACCGGTTGCCGCGGCGATGACGTCGCCCACGCCGGGCAGGGCGAGGATGCCGTCGACGATCGTGGCCAGCGCCGCGGGCGGCGTGACCGTTGCCCGCAGGCCGGTGATGCCCTGCACGGCCTTCACGTAGCCGTTGGCGGTGCTCACGCCCGCGCCGGCAACCTCTTCGAACAGCACCACCGAGACCATGCCGGCCAAGTCGTCGTCGAGCGTGCCGAGCACGCCGTCGAGCTCGTCGGTGACGGACTTGACCGTGGCCTTCAGCTTGTCGGCGGTGGCCAGCAGGTCGACGCCGGGGATTGTGACGCCGCCCACGGTGACCGAGCCGATCTTGCCGGACCTGGTCGTGCTGCTGTTGCCGGTGGTGTCGGCCGCCTTGGTGCCGATCGTGACCTCCAGGCCGTCGACCGACAGGAGCGGGGCGCCGTCGAGCACCTCGGCGGCGCCGATCAGGAGGTCGGAGAGTGTGGCCTGCAGCTCGTCGATCACGGCCTGGAGCTCGGCGATGAGCTGGGTGGCGTTTGTGATCGTCGCCTGCGTTGTGGTGTCGATCAGTGTGCCGAGCGGCGTGTTGTTCACCAGCGTCACGACGCTGCCCACGGTGCCGCTGCCGAGCCCTGTGTTCGTCAACGTCGTCACCTGGGCCTGGACCGTGTCGATCGTGGCGTTCAGGTCTTCGACGGTGTCGACGATGGCATCGGCCGCCACGCTGCCCACGTCGAGGTCGAGTGTCTCCAGCAGCGCGGTCACTGTGGGCACGGGCAGGTCGAGGACCGACAGGCCCAGCCCCTCGAGGAAGGCGCCGAGGTCGAGCACGACCACCTGGTCGACCTTCACGCTGCGGGTGGTCTCGGAGGCCGTGTTCGCCGCCGTGGCGGTGAGGGTGGAGGAGACGCCCTGAAGCTTCGCCAGCGCGCCGCCGAGGGTGGCGTTGGTGACGTTGCCTGCGATGGTGGAGACCGACTTGGTGGCCGTGGCGTTCGACGACAGGCTGGTGAGCCCGATGGTGCCGGTGACCACGGCAGAGGGGAGCGTCACGCCCGGCGCCGGGTTGGCGAGGTTCACGGAGCCCTGCGTCACCTGCTTCTGGCCGCCGGGGTCCTTGCTCTCGAGCCGCCCGGACGACTTGTCGAGCGCGTCGACGGAACTGTCCACCGACAGCCCGGTGACGCGGCCGAACGCCTCGGCGGCCGAGGCCACCTTCGGGTCGATCGTGCCTCGGGCGTCGTCGCCCAGGAGCCGCACCGCCAGGAGGGCGCCGTTGGAGCCGAGGTCGACGGCGACCACCGTCGTCTCGGCCGAGGCGGTCCCCACGCCGGTGGCCGCGGCCGTCGCGGGCCCCGAGGACAGGGCGGCGAACAGGCTCAGGGTGAGTGCTGCGGCCACGGCCGCCCGTACGTTGCGCATGCGTCCCCCAGTTCGGGTGTCTGCTACCACCTTGGGCACTTTGACCGCGGAGCGGGTCTTTGCCTATCGCCCGATCTGCCCATTTGTGGCCGCGCGATGGGACTAGTCCGGCCTCGCTGCCGCGAAACGGCGAGGGGGCGCGCCTACCATGGCCCGTGTGATCGGTTGGATCGTCCTCGGCGTCGTGGTCGTCACGGCGCTCGCCGTGGTCCTGCTCTACAACCGCCTCGTCGGGTTGCGGAACCGCATCGAAGGCGCCTGGTCGCAGATCGACGTGCAGCTGCAGCGCCGCTACGACCTCATCCCCAACCTGGTGGAGACGGTGAAGGGCTACGCCGCCCACGAGCGGGGCGTGTTCGACGAGGTCACGCGGGCGCGGGCCGCCGCCATCGGCGCCGAGGGCGTGGCCCAACAGGCGCAGGCGGAGAACATGGTGACGAGCGCCCTGCGCTCGCTGTTCGCCGTGGCCGAGGCCTACCCCGACCTGAAGGCGAACCAGAACTTCCTCTCCTTGCAGGAGGAGCTGGCGGGCACCGAAGGCCGCATCGCCTACGCCCGGCAGTTCTACAACGACAGCGTGCAGGCCTACAACACCCGCATCCAGTCCGTGCCGAGCAACGTGATCGCACGTGCCTTCCGCTTCACCGAGCGGGAGTACTTCGAGGCGGACGACACCAGCCGCGGCCCGGTCTCGGTCCGCTTCTAGAGCCCGGTGTTCGAGCAGATCTCGGCGAACAAGCGCCGCTCCGCGCTCCTGGTGGCGGCCTTCGTCGTCGTGGTCGGGGCCGTGGCATGGGCCTTCAACGTCCTGCTCGGCGGCGGGCCGGTGGGCCTGCTCGTGGCCTTCGCCTTCGTGGCGCTCACGTCCTTCGCGTCCTACTGGAAGTCCGACGCGGTGGCGCTGCGCATGAGCGGGGCGCGCCCCGCCGACCCCGTGGAGCACGCCCGCCTGCACAACCTGGTCGAGGGCCTCTGCATCGCCGCGGGCCTGCCCAAGCCCCGCGTGTACATCGTCGACGACCCCGCCCCCAACGCCTTCGCCACCGGTCGCAACCCTCGGCACGCGGCGATCGCGTGCACCACCGGCCTCCTGGAGAAGCTCAACCGAGTGGAGCTGGAGGGCGTGATCGCCCACGAGCTCAGCCACATCAAGAACTACGACATCCTCGTGTCGACGCTGGCGGTCACGATGGTCGGCATCGTGGTGCTGCTGGCCAACTGGGGCATGCGGTTCCTGTGGTGGGGCGGCGCCCGTCGACGCGACCGCGACAACCCCGCCGGCGCCGTGGTCGCCGTCGTCAGCCTGGTGCTGTTGGTGGCGAGCCCGCTGATCGCCCGGCTCATGCAGTACGCCGTGAGCCGGCGGCGGGAGACGCTGGCCGACATGACGGGCGTGTCGTTCACCCGCTACCCGCCCGGCCTCATCTCCGCGCTCGAGAAGCTGCGCGAAGACAGGACCGTCGTCGGCACCGGCTCGCACGCCACCGCCCACCTCTGGATCGAATCGCCCGTGGCCCGGGCCGAGTCGGAGGGCCGGTTCGCCTGGCTCGGGCGCCTGTTCGACACCCATCCACCGTTGGAGGAGCGCATCCAGGCGCTCAGGGAGCTGTGATGCGCGTTCGCCTGTTTGCCGTCGCCCTCGTCCTCACCCTCGTCGTCGCTGCCTGCGGCGGCGGCGACAAGAAGGAGGAGGCGAAGACGACCACGACCACCACGGCGCCGCCCACCACGCAGGCCGCGCCTCCGCCGCCGCCCGCGGGGCCGACCGTGCCGCCGGGCCACGCGCCGCTCACGGGGCTGCCTGCCGAGCCGTCCCGCCTGGGGCGCCCGGCGCTCATCGTGAAGATCGACAACGCCCCGCTGGCCCGGCCGCAGGTGGGCCTGGCCGAGGCCGACCTCGTGTTCGAGGAGATGGTCGAAGGCGGCGTGACCCGCTTCGCCGTCGTTTACCACTCGCAGGAGGCGACAGACCTGGGCCCGGTGCGGTCGGCCCGCTCCACCGACATGCACATCGCCCACTCGCTGAACCGGCCCCTGTTCGCCTACTCGGGCGCCAACGCCGCCTTCGAGAAGCTCATCGCCACATCGCCGGTGGTGAACGTGGGGATCAACGCCTTCCCCGGCGACTACGAGCGCCGCCGAGGCAGGCCCGCGCCGTACAACCTGTTCACCGGCACGTTCCGCCTGTTCTCCCACACCCCGCAGGGGTCGGGGCCGCCTCCCGTGCCGTTCTGGTTCCGAGGGCAGGGGGAGCCCTCCCCGGTCGGCGACCCGCTGCCCACACCGGCGGGCGGGGCGAGCATGGAGTACCGCGGCACAGTGGTCACGCGGGTGCAGTGGGGCTGGGACGCGGGCGCGGGCCTGTGGCGCCGCAGCCAGGACGGCGGAGTGCACCGCGACACCGCGGGCAACCAGGTGTCGGCCCGCAACGTGATCGTGCAGTTCGTGCAGTACAACGACACCGGCCTGCGCGATCGCTCCGGGGCCATCGTGCCTGCGGCGGCGCTGGTGGGCGAGGGGGACGCCTGGGTGTTGACCGACGGCAAGGTGGTGAAGGGCAAGTGGCGGCGACCGGCGCTGGAGGCCGTGACGGAGTACCTCGACGCCCACGGCGCGCCGGTCAAGCTCACGCCGGGCACAACGTGGGTGGAGTTGCCCCAGCCGGGTACCGCCGCCGTCCACTGATGCCCGCTTCTGGTGGGGGATCGAGACGCCCCAGCGCGTCGATCCCCCACCAGAACGGTGCGGGGTGCTCTCATCGTGGGATGCGCCGCAGCCTGATCGCCGCCCTCGTCGCCTGCCTCCTGGCCGCCTGCGGGGGCGGCGACGACGAGTCGAAGCGCACGACGACCACGCCCAAGGAGACCACCACCACGGCGCCGCCGCCGGCCGCCTTCCTCACCGGCCTGCCCCAGCCCAGCGAGGACAAGCAGCGACGGCCCGCCCTGATCGTGAAGATCGACAACGCCCCGCAGGCCCGCCCGCAGGCCGGTCTCGACGCCGCCGACGTGGTCTACGAGGAGATGGTGGAAGGCGGCGTGGTGCGGTTCCTGGCCGTGTTCCATTCGCGCGACGCCGCCTCGGTGGGGCCGGTGCGCTCGGTGCGTCCCGTCGACCCCGACATCGTCACGCCGCTGCGGGGGCTGTTCGCCTACTCGGGCGGGGCGCCGCAGTTCGTGCGCCTCATCAAGCGGGCGCCCGTCACACTGGTCGGCTACGACGAGCTGACGAAGGCGTACACAAAGCGCAACGACCGGCCCGGCCCGCACAACCTCTTCACGTCCACCGCCGCGCTCTACAAGGGGGCGAAGGACGACGTCCTCCCGCCCCCGCCGCTGTTCACCTTCCTGCCCAGCGGCCAGCCCTTCGGCGTGGCGGGCGGGGCGCCGCTCACGCACCTCACGGTGCAGATGGGCGGCCAGACCAAGGCCGAGTGGGTGTGGGACCCGGCGACGTCGGTGTGGCGGCGCACCACCAACGGCACCCAGCACACGGTGGAGGACGGGGCCCAGATCGGCTTCACCAACGTGATCATCCAGTTCGTGCGGTACTCCAACACCTCCTCACGCGACCCGGCGGGCTTCCCGGTCCCGACGGCCGAGGTCACGGGGGCAGGCGACGCCTGGGTGCTGTCCAACGGACGGCTGGTGAAGGGGCGCTGGGCCAAGGCCAACGCGGCTGCCATCACGGAGTACAAGGACGGCGCCGGGCTGCCCATCGCGATGACGCCGGGCACCACCTGGATCGGCCTGGCGCCCATCGGCGCAGCCACATCGGTCAAGTAAACCCGGGCGGGGTTGTCGCGGGCCGCCCGTAGAATGGCGGCCATGGCTGCACGGGAGACGGGAACCGACCGCGTCAAGCGAGGCTTGGCCGAGATGCTGCGGGGCGGCGTCATCATGGACGTCGTCACCCCCGAGCAGGCGAAGATCGCCGAGGACGCGGGCGCCGTCTCCGTCATGGCGCTCGAACGGGTGCCCGCCGACATCCGCCGCGACGGCGGCGTGGCCCGCATGAGCGACCCGGCCCTGATCGAGGGCATCAAGGCGGCGGTGACCATCCCGGTGATGGCCAAGGCCCGCATCGGCCACTTCGCCGAGGCGCAGGTGCTCGAGTCGTT
The DNA here is from genome assembly GCA_036260075.1 of Acidimicrobiales bacterium. GTDB lineage: Bacteria > Actinomycetota > Acidimicrobiia > Acidimicrobiales > JAHWLA01 > DATAAM01. The sequence goes on along the minus strand of DATAAM010000083.1, from coordinate 13,974 downwards.
GGGCGTCGACTACGTCGACGAGTCCGAGGTGCTCACCCCCGCCGACGAAGCCCACCACATCGACAAGTGGGCGTTCACCGTTCCCTTCGTCTGCGGCGCCACCAACCTGGGCGAGGCGCTCCGGCGCATCTCCGAGGGGGCGGCCATGATCCGCTCCAAGGGCGAGGCGGGCACCGGCAACATCGTCGAGGCGGTGCGCCACCTGCGCTCGATCCTGGGCGACATCCGGCGCATCACGCAGGCCGACTCGGCCGAGCTGTACGGCTGGGCCAAGCAGCTCCAGGCGCCCGTGGGACTGGTGCAGGAGCTGGCGGAGACGGGGCGGCTCCCCGTGCCGCTGTTCTGCGCGGGCGGCATCGCCACCCCGGCCGACGCGTCGTTGGTGATGCAGCTGGGTGCCGAGGCCGTGTTCGTGGGATCGGGCATCTTCAAGTCGTCCGACCCGGCCAAGACGGCCCGGGCCATCGTGGAGGCCACCACCCACTTCCGCGACCCGTCGATCGTGGCCAAGGTCAGCCGCGGGCTGGGCGAGGCCATGCGGGGGATCACCGACCCCGAGGTGAAGCTGGCCGAGCGCGGCTGGTGAACCTCTCGCCTCGCAAGCGACGCTTGCTCGGCGGCCGTCTTCGGAGGCGAACATGAAGGTCGGCATCCTCGCCCTCCAGGGCGACGTGGGGGAGCACGCCGCCGCGCTGGCCGCGCTCGACGCCGACGTGGTCGAGGTGCGGGTGCCCGACCACCTGGCGGGGGTCGACGCCTTGGTCCTGCCGGGCGGCGAGTCGACCACCATGTCGCTCCTGCTCCAGTCGTCGGGCCTGTTCGAGCCGGTGGCCGAGCGGCTGGCCGACGGCATGCCCGCCTTGGGCACGTGCGCGGGGATGATCCTGCTGGCCCGGGAGGTGCTCGACGGGCGGCCCGACCAGCGCAGCTTCGGCGTGGTCGACGTGGCCGTGCGCCGCAACGCCTTCGGCCGCCAGGTCGACTCCTTCGAGACGGCCTTGGAGGTGGAGGGCGTGCCGGGCGGGCCGGTGCCCGCCGTGTTCATCCGCGCACCGGTCGTCGAGCAGGCGGGCGAGGGCGTCGAGGTGCTGGCCACCGTGGAGGGTCGGCCCGTGCTGTGCCGGCAGGGGCCCACGCTGGTGGCCGCCTTCCACCCCGAGCTGTCCGACGACTTGCGCCTCCACCGCTTGTTCCTGGGAGGCTTGTAGGCCATGAATGAGCCGCAGGCGAACGGGGCCCGAGCGGCCCGCCGGCGAAGCCGGCAGGAGCGGGATGCACAGGCTGGTGCAGCAGCCTCGGCGAGGGTGGTGCACCAGTGAGCGGGCACTCCAAGTGGGCCACGATCAAGCACAAGAAGGGCGCGGCCGACAAGGCCCGCGGCAAGCTCTTCGCCAAGCTGATCCGGCAGGTGGAGGTGGCGGCGCGCGAGGGGGGCGGCGACCCGGAGACGAACCCGACGCTGCGCACCATGTTCCAGAAGGCCCGCGACGCCTCGGTGCCCATGGACACCATCGAGCGGGCCATCAAGCGGGGCACGGGCGAGCTCGAAGGCGTCAAGTACGAGCCCATCAACTACGAGGGCTACGCGCCCAACGGCGTGGCCGTCATCGTGGAGACGCTGAGCGACAACCGCAACCGCACCGGCGCCGAGGTGAAGGCGATCTTCACCAAGAACGGCGGCTCGCTGGCCGAGCCGGGGGCGGTGTCGTGGCAGTTCGAGCGCAAGGGCGTGGTGATCCTCCCGAAGAAGGTGACCGAGGACGACCTCATGGCCGTCGCGCTGGAGGCGGGCGCCGAGGACCTCGAGGACCAAGGCGACACCTGGCAGCTCACCTGCGCGCCCACCGACCTCGGGGCGCTGCGGGCGGCCTTGGAGGCGGCGGGCATCGCCTTCGACTCGGCCGACCTCACCATGCTGCCGACGACGTCGGTGCCGCTCGACACCGAGGCCGACGCCCGCAAGGTCCTCAAGCTCATCGACATGCTCGAAGACCACGACGACGTGCAGAACGTCTACGCCAACTTCGACATCCCCGACCACATCATCGAGACGGTCGAGGCCTGAGCATGGCCTCGCCGAGGGTGGGGGACCGGGCGCCGGAGTTCGAGCTGCCGGGGACGGGCGGGCGCACGTACTCGCTGGCCGACCACCGCGGGAAGCCGGTGGTGCTCGTGTTCTATCCCGGCGACAACACGCCGGTGTGCACCACGCAGCTCAACGCCTACTCGGACGACATCGAGCAGTTCGCCGAGGTCGGCGCGCAGGTGTTGGCCATCAGCCCGCAGGACGTCGACAGCCACGAGCAGTTCTCGTGCAAGCAGGGCGGCTTCAAGTTCCCGCTGCTGGCCGACTGCGACAAGGAGGTGGGCCGCCTCTACTCGGTCGTCGGCCCGCTCGGGTTCTACAAGCGGTCGGTGTTCGTGGTCGACGGCGAGGGCGTGGTGCGCTACGCCCACCGCTCGGCCCACGGGCTCACGTTCAAGAAGACCGACGAGCTGGTGGCCGCCGTCCGCGCCGCCTCCCCCTGAGCGATTTTCTCCGCAAATACGGGTGCAGGGCGCCGGATCTGCGAAGAAAACGGGGCATCCACCCCGGCGCGGCGGCCTGCGGGTATCTTCGAACGCGTGTTCGTGCTCGGCATCGACCCCGGCGTGTCGCGCTGCGGCTACGGCCTGGTGTCGCGCGGGCGGGGCGGCACCACGGCCCACGTGGCCGGGGTGCTCACCACGCCGCCGTCCCAGCCCCTCCCGGCCCGGCTGGCCTCGCTCCAGGCCGACCTCCGGGCGCTGCTGGCGGAGACGGAGCCGGAGGTGGTGGTGGTGGAGCGGGTGTTCTTCCAGACCAACGTGCGCACCGCCATGTCGGTGGGCCAGGCGAGCGGGCTGGCCCTGGCGGCGGCGGCCGAGGCGGGCTGCGACGTGGCCCAGTACACGGCCAACGAGGTGAAGCAGGCGGTGGCGGGCTACGGCGCCGCCGGCAAGGCACAGGTGCAGCGCATGGTGCAGGCGCTGCTCTCGCTGCCCGAGCCGCCACGACCGCCGGATGCCGCCGACGCCTTGGCGCTCGCCCTCTGTCACCTCACGGTGGCGCCCCGGCTGGCCCGCGTGGCGGAGGCGTTGCAGTGATCGGCTCACTGCGGGGCACGGTGCTCGACCGCATCCCCGCGTCGCCCCCGGAGGTGCTGCTGGAGGTGGGCGGCGTCGGCTACCGGGTGAGCGTCACGCCCGCCGTGCTGGCCACCGCCGAACTGGGCGGGCCGCTGTTCCTCCACGTGCACACCCACGTGCGGGAGGACGCCCTCGTGCTCTACGGCTTCGGCAGCCGCGACGAACGGGCGTGCTTCGAGGCGCTCTTGGGCGCCCACGGGGTGGGCCCCGCCCTGGCCCTCGCGATCCTCTCCGCCCTGTCGCCCGCCGCCCTCCAGCGGGCGCTGTTGGCCGATGACGCCGACGCCCTCACCGCCGTGCCCGGCGTGGGCAAGAAGACGGCGGCCCGCCTGCTTGTGGAGCTCAAGGCCCGCCTCGACCTCGACCTCGACGGCGACCTGGTGCCGGTGGGGGCCGCCTCCTCGGCTCGGGCCGAGGTGCGCGCCGCGCTGGCGGGGCTCGGCTACGGCCCCGAGGAGGTGCGCGAGGCGGTGCGCGACCTGCCCGACGACGGCCCCGTGGAGGACCTCCTCAAGTCCGCCCTCGCCGTTCTGGGGGGCGGATCGCGCCGCATGCGGCAGGATCCGTCCTCCAGAACGGCCGGGGTGGCGGGAGCGGGATGAGCCCCCGGGAGGAGGTGCTCACGGCGGCGGCGGTCGACCCCGTGGAGGTGGCCGAGGAAGCCACGCTGCGGCCCCGGCGGCTGGCCGAGTTCGTGGGCCAGCCCCAGCTCAAGGAGCACCTCGACATCATCCTGCAGGCGGCCCAGCGGCGGGGCCGGCCTGCCGACCACCTCCTCTTCGCCGGGCCGCCGGGGCTGGGCAAGACCAGCCTGGCCGGCATCGTGGCCGCCGAGATGGGGGTGGGCCTGCGCGTCTCGAGCGGCCCCGCCCTGGTGCGAGCGGGCGACCTGGCCGCCATCCTCACCGACCTCCACGAGGGCGACGTCCTGTTCATCGACGAGATCCACCGGCTGGGCCGGGCGGTGGAGGAGATCCTCTACCCGGCCATGGAGGACTTCCAGCTCGACATCGTCCTCGGCAAGGGCCCCGCTGCCCGCTCGATCCGACTCGACCTGCCCCGCTTCACGCTGGTGGGCGCCACGACCCGCACCGGGCTCATCACGGGGCCGCTGCGCGACCGGTTCGGGTTCGTGGCGCGGCTCGACCACTACCCCGTCGACGACCTGGTGGAGATCGTCGGGCGTGCTGCTCGCATCCTCGACGTCCGCCTCGACGCCGACGGCGCCCGCGAGGTGGCGGGCCGGGCCCGGGGCACGCCCCGCATCGCCAACCGGCTGCTGAAGCGGGTGCGCGACTTCGCCGAGGTGCGGGGCGACGGGGTCGTCACCCAGGCGGTGGCCCACGCCGGCCTCACGCTCTTCGGCGTCGACGAGGCAGGGCTCGACAAGGTCGACCGGGCCATCCTCGACACGGTCTGCCGGCGCTTCGGCGGCGGGCCGGTGGGCCTGTCCACGCTGGCCGTGAGCGTGGGCGAGGAGACGGAGACGGTGGAGGACGTCTACGAGCCGTTCCTGCTGCAGCTCGGCATGCTGAAGCGCACGCCCCGGGGCCGGGTGGCCATGCCCGCCGCCTGGCACCACCTCGGCCTGGCGCCGCCCCCCACCGCCGAGGCGCCCGGGCTGTTCGACTAGATCAGAGGCGTCCGGCGGGGATCAGCGGCACCACGTACTGCTCCACGATCGGCGCCAGGTCGGGCACCTCGGGCAGCAGCTCGGCCTCGGGCGGCGCGTCGACCTCGGGGACGGGGTTCTGCTGGCAGTAGCCGACCCCGGCCTCGGTGACGTACACGCACGCCCAGTCGCCGTCGTACGGATGTTCCTCGCAGGCCGACGCCGGGGCCGCAGTGGCGGCCAGGGCGCCCACCAAGGCGATGGTGAGGGCGGCCACTCGTCTCATCGTTTCCTCTCGAACTCGTCGACGGTGCGGTCGATCGAGCGCACCGTGTCGATCACTGCTTCCTCGGGGTCGACGCCGACCCCGGCTTCGTCTTCGTTGCGGCCCGTGGGCTGGGCGGCGGCGCGCTGCTGCGCCTGGTCGTGGGTCACCAGCAGCTCGGGCGCCACCCATGCCTGCCGGGTGGCCGAGGTGCGGTCGGTGGGCGTGGGTGCGGGCGCGGCCGGGGCGGTGGACGCGTCGCCGGTGCGGCTCCCCGCGGAGAGGGGGCGCTCGGCGGGACCGGGCACCTCCGGGGACGGGGCAGGCGCCTCGCGCACCGCCGCCACCGGCGTCATGGTGATGGCGGCGGGCGCCGGGGCGCTGGTGCCCGCGGCGGCCCCGAAGGCCACGAAGCCGGCGGCCATGGCGTTGCCCACGACGGGCGCCCACGCCGCCTCCCAGCCCGTCAGGCGGGCCCGGGCCCGGTGCAGCCGGCGGGCCAGCCAGCCCAGCACCGGCAGCCCCGCCGCTCGCCGGCCGTCGCCGCCCGCCAGCAGGTCGAACTCGCGGCGCAACGCCCGGCGCGCCCGGTGGAGGAGCGCCTCCACCGTGCCCAGGCTCACCTCGTAGTGCTCGGCGATGTGCTGGTAGGACCAGCCCTCCTCCTCCCGCAGCCGCAGCACGTGGCGGTGGCGGGGGGTCAGGCGCTCGAGCGCCCGCTCGAGCAGGACGACGTCGGCGGCGTCCTCCACCTCTTCCTGGCCGCCCTCGAGCACGCCCAGGTCGACGACGGGGGCCGGCTCGCTGCGGGACCGGCGCCGGAAGGCGTCCACGCACAGGCGCGAGGCGATCACGCTCAGCCACGGGTAGAAGCGGCGCTCGCCCGCGAGGCTGGGCAGGGCGCGGTAGGCCCGGGTGAACGCCTCCTGGGTCAGCTCCTCGGCTTCGTGCGGGTCCCCCACCCGCCGGAGGCAGAAGCGGTACAGGCGCGCGAAGTAGCGGCGGTAGAGGTCCTCGAAGGCGTCGTCGTCGCCCGACTGGGCGCAGAGGACCAAGTCACGGTCCCGGCCGAGGTCGACATCGTCCGCGCGGAGAGCCATCCGCCTCCCATCGACTGCGACTGCGTTGTGCTCCGGCGATTCGACCCCGTGTTCCAGTTCGCCGGGGGGCGTGTTTTCTCCTGTCTTTCTAGTCTCTCCGGCGCATGCCCGACGCGGACGCCTTCGACTACCCACTGCCCGCCGCCGCGATCGCGCAGGCGCCGGCCGAGCCCCGTGACGCCGCCCGGCTCCTGGTGTCTCTCGACCCTGCTCGCCCGCCCGAGCACCGTCGGGTGCGGGACCTGCCAGATCTGCTTGGTCCCGGCGATCTCGTGGTCGTCAACGAGACCCGGGTGCTGCCCGCCCGCCTCCACCTGCGCAAGGCGACGGGCGGGGCCGTGGAGGTCCTGCTGCTCGAAGCGGTCGACGGCCCCCGATGGGAGGCGCTGGTGCGACCCGGCGCCCGGGTGCGCCCCGGCACCGCCCTGCACGCGGGCGACGGCACGGCCGTCCTGGAGGTGGGCGAGGCGGTGGGCGACGACGGCCGCCGTCGGGTCACGCTGCTGGCCGATCCGTTCGGGTACGGCACGGTGCCGCTGCCCCCGTACATCACCGAGCCGCTCGACGACCCCGAGCGGTACCAGACCGTCTACGCCACGCGGCCCGGCTCCGTGGCGGCGCCCACGGCGGGGCTCCACCTCACCGAGGAGGTGCTTGCCCGCTGTCGCACCGCCACCGTCGAGCTGGTGGTCGGGCTCGACACCTTCCGGCCCATCACCGCCGAGCGGGTGGAGGACCACGTCATGCACTCCGAACGCTATGTCGTGCCGGAGGCGACCATGGCGGCGTGCGAGGCGGCCGACCGGGTGGTGGCCGTGGGCACCACCACCGTGCGGGCGCTGGAGGCGGCGGCGGCCTCCGGCGAGCTCGAAGGCCGCACCTCGCTGTTCATCCGGGACGACTACGAGTTCCGGGTGGTCGACGTGCTGCTCACCAACTTCCACCTGCCCCGGTCGAGCCTGCTCGTGCTGCTCGACGCCTTCGTGGGACCCCGCTGGCGCGGGCTGTACGACACAGCCCTGGCCGAGGGCTACCGCTTCCTCTCGTTCGGCGACGCCATGCTGGTGGCCCGCCGGTGACCCGCCTGGAGGTGGGAGCAGTCGACGGCGCCGCCCGCGCCGGCACCGTCACCACACCCCGGGGCAGCTTCCGCACGCCGTGCTTCATGCCGGTGGGGACCCGCGGCACGGTGCGGGCGGTGTCCAGCCGCGACCTGGCCGAGCTGGGCGTCGAGGTGGTGCTCGCCAACGCCTACCACCTCATGCTGCGCCCCGGTGCCGACGTTGTGGAGGCGATGGGCGGCATCGGGCGGTTCGCCGCCTGGCCCGGCCACGTCCTCACCGACTCGGGCGGGTTCCAGGTCTTCTCGCTCGACCCCCACGTGGACGACGACGGCGTGACGTTCCGGTCGACCTATGACGGGTCGCTCCACCGGCTCACGCCCGAGGACGCCGTGCGGGTGCAGTCGCAGCTGGGGGCCGACATCCAGATGGTGCTCGACGTCTGCCCGCCGCTGCCGTCGCCTCCCGACGTGGTGCGGGTGGCCGTCGAGCGCACGGCGGCGTGGGCGGCCCGGGCCCGCCGCACCCCCCGCCGCGAGGGACAGGCGCTGTTCGGCATCGTGCAGGGCGGCGTGGACGAGGGGCTGCGCCGGGAGAGCGCCCGCCGCACCGTCGAGCTCGATTTCGACGGCTACGGCATCGGCGGCCTGTCGGTCGGCGAGCCCCGCGACGAGATGCTGCCTGCCTTGGCCGCCACCCTCGAGGAGCTGCCCGCCGACCGCCCGCGCTACCTCATGGGCGTGGGCGACCCGGTCGGGTTGGTGGAGGCCATCGGGCTCGGCGTCGACATGTTCGACTGCGTGCTGCCCACCCGGCTGGCGCGCCACGGCACGGTGCTGGCGGCCCACGGGCGCTACCAGCTTCGCAACGCCGCCTTTGCCCGCGACGACGGCCCCTTGGACCCGGCCTGCGCGTGCCACGTGTGCGCCACGTGGTCCCGCGCCTACCTTCGCCACCTTCTCCAAGTGGGCGAGCTGACCGCCATGCACCTGCTCACGGTGCACAACCTGGCGTGGACGCTCGAGCTCGTGGCGCGGGCGCGGCGGGCCGTCGAGGAGGGCTGCCTGGCCGCCCTGCGCCGGGAGGTCGCGGCCGTCTGGTCGTAGTGGCCCACTGCTAACCTGCGCCGCGCTGTGGATCTCCTGTTCCCGCTCGTGCTCCTGGGGTTGATGTGGCTGCTCCTCGTGCGGCCGCAGCAGCAGCGCGTCCGCAGGCAGCGGGAGCTGGTGGCCTCGCTCGGGGTGGGCGACCGCGTGGTCACCGTCGGGGGCCTGTTGGGCACGATCGTCGCGCTCACCGACGAGGAGGCCCGCCTGGAGGTGGCGCCGGGCACGGTCCTCACCGTGCTGCGGCCTGCCATCAGCAGTCGGTTCGACGAGGAGGAAGGGGCGGGCTGATGCGACGGGGGACGGTCGGCTCGCTGGTGTTCATCCTCGTGGTCGCGATCGCCGCGGTGGTCGGCACAGTGGTCGCGGGCAACGAGCCGGAGCTGGGCCTCGACCTCCAGGGCGGCACGTCGGTCGTGCTCGAACCGAAGGAGCAGGTCTCGCGGGGGATCCTCAACCAGTCGATCGAGATCATCCGCAACCGGGTCGACGCCCTGGGCGTGGCCGAGCCCGACATCAGCCGTCTGGGCGGCAACATCGTGGTGCAGCTGCCCGGCGTGAAGGACGCCGACCGGGCCCTCGGCATCGTGGGCCAGACGGCTGAGCTGCGGTTCCGGCCGGTGGCCGAGATCCTGCCGCCCGAGGGCTTCAAGCCCTCGACCACCACCACGGCGCCTGCCGATCCCAACGCGTCCACCACCACGACCACCGAGGTGCCCACGACGCGGCGCGAGGACGACGTCGCCGACCAGCCGGTGGTGCTGCCGGAGTTCGACGACGAGGGCAACGTCGTCGCTCGCTATCGGCTCGGCCCCACGGAGCTCACCGGCAAGGCGTTGAAGTCGGCTCGGGCCGCGTTCAACCCCGACGCGAACAAGTGGGCGGTCTCCTTCACAATGACGAGCGAGGGGGCGACGCAGTTCGACGAGCTGGCCAAGCGCAACTACCGGCGCCAAGTGGCCATCGTGCTCGACGGCGTGGTCAAGTCGGCACCGGAGATCAACGCCACCGAGTTCAAGGGCAAGGGCGAGATCAGCGGCGACTTCAGCGAGCGGGAGGCCAAGGACCTCGCTCTTGTGCTGCGCTACGGCTCGCTCCCCGTCGAGCTCGAGCCGCAGTCCACCCAGCGGGTCTCGGCCACCTTGGGCAAGGACTCGCTGCGGGCGGGCGTGGCGGCGGGCATCGCCGGCCTGGCGCTCGTCCTCCTCTACATGGTCCTGTACTACCGGGCGCTGGGGCTTGTGGTGTTCCTCGGCCTGTGCGTGTGGGGCATGTTGATGTGGTCGATCATCTCGTTCCTCGGCACCACAAGCGGCCTGGCGCTGAGCCTGGCGGGAGCCGTCGGCATCATCATCTCGGTGGGGGTCACCGTCGACTCCTACGTCGTGTACTTCGAGCGGCTGAAGGACGAGATCCGCTCCGGCAAGACCGTGCGCTCGTCGGTCGACCGCGGGTTCTCCCGGGCCTTCCGCACCATCCTGGCCGCCGACGTGTCGTCGTTCATCGGCGCCGCCCTGCTCTTTTGGCTCACCGTGGGGTCGGTGCGCGGCTTCGCCTTCTTCCTCGGCCTGTCCACCCTGCTCGACGTGGTCGTGGCCTGGTTCTTCACGCGGCCGCTGGTGGGGCTGCTCGGGCGCAACCGCGTGTTCACCGAGGCCCGCTGGCTCGGCGTGGCCCGAGGGCTCGCCGTCGCCCCGGCAGGGGGCGCCACGTGAGCGAGCAGCGGGCGAGCCTCTGGCGCCGGCTGTACACCGGCGACACCAACTTCGAGATCGTGCGCCGCCGGCGGCTGTGGGCGCTGATCTCGCTGGTCGTGATCGGGCTCGGCCTCGTGTCGCTGGCGGTGCGCGGGCTCAACTTCGGCATCGACTTCGAGGGCGGCACCTCGTGGGAGGTGGAGGCGGCGGGCGTGTCGGTAGCCGAGACGCGCGACGCGCTGGAGCCGCTCGGGCTGCGCGACGCCAAGATCCAGGTCCTGGGCGACGACCTGCTTCGAGTCCAGGCCTCGAGCGAGGAGAGCGAGGGCAGGACGGCCGACGTCACGCGGACGCTGGCCGAGTTGGCCAAGGTCGATCCCACGACGGTGAGCACCAACGAGGTGGGCCCGTCGTGGGGCGAGGAGATCACCAACAAGGCTCGTCGGGCGCTGGTCTTCTTCCTCGTGGCCATCACCGCCTACATCAGCCTGCGCTTCGAGTGGAAGATGGCGGTGGCCACGCTGGCGGCCCTGTTCCACGACATCCTCGTCACCGTCGGCGTGTACTCGCTGTCGGGCTTCGAGGTCACGCCCGCCACCGTCATCGCCGGGCTCACGATCCTCGGCTACTCGATCTACGACGGCATCGTGGTGTTCGACAAGGTGGACGAGAACACGCGCGGCCTGGCCGCGTCCGGGCGCATGACGTACGGCGAGATGGTCAACGTGTCGCTCAACCAGGTGCTCATGCGCTCGTTGAACACCTCGATCACCGCTCTGCTCCCGATCCTGTCGCTGCTCGTGGTGGGCGGCTTCATCCTGGGCGCCACCACCTTGCAGGACTTCGCGCTGGCCCTCCTGATCGGCCTCACCGCCTCGGCCTACTCGTCCATCTTCGTGGCCTCACCGCTGCTCGCCCTGCTGAAGGAGCGGGAGCCGAGGTACGCGGGCATCAAGGACCGGCTGGCCGCCCGGGGCGGCACCGCGGGCCCGCCGCTCACCCCTGCGGCGGCGGCAGCGCTGGCGGGCGGCGGCGCAGCAGGTCCGGCGGCGGGCGACGGCGATCCCCGGCCCCGGCCCGCGTCTCGGCCCACGCCTCGTCCGCGGAAGAAGGGGAAGCGCCGCTGAAGTCCGCGTTCCGGGCCGGTCCTCGCACCGTGGCGGTGCAGAGACCCGCGCAGAACGGGGGCGAGTAGCCTTCCTCCATGGCAGCGCTGTTGCGGGAGCACATCCGCGACATCCCCGACTTCCCCAAGCCCGGCGTGGTCTTCAAGGACATCACGCCGCTGTTGGCCCACCCGGAGGCCTTTCGGGCCGCCGTCGACGCGCTGGCCGACCGCTTTGCGGGGCAGCGGGTCGACAAGGTGCTGGGCATCGAAGCCCGCGGCTTCATCGTGGCGGCGCCGGTGGCGTACCGGTTCGGGGCGGGCTTCGTGCCCGTGCGCAAGGCGGGCAAGCTGCCGTGGTCGGTGGAGAAGCAGGAGTACGTGCTGGAGTACGGCACCGACCTGCTGGAGATCCACCGTGACGCGGTGGCGCCGGGGGAGCGGGCGCTGGTGATCGACGACGTGATGGCCACCGGCGGCACCGCCGAGGCCACCGTCCGGCTGGTCGAGAGGCTCGGCGGCGAGGTGGTGGGGCTGGGGTTCGTCATCGAGCTCGCGTTCCTGGGCGGGCGCAGCAAGCTCCCGGGGCGCGACATCGCCTCGCTGTTGGTGTACGACTAGAGACGCGATGGCGACCGTCGATCGGGTGCTTCCCTGGCGCAGGCAGGCCCTCCCCCCGGAGGGCGTGCTCACGCCGTTGCTGCACGCCTACCGGTCTTACCACCCCAAAGCCGACACGTCGCTGATCCAGCGGGCCTACGAGACGGCGGCGCGTGCCCATGTCGACCAGCTGCGGAAGTCGGGCGAGCCCTACATCCACCACCCGGTGGCGGTGGCCACGATCGTGGCCGACCTCGGGCTCGACGACGTCACCATCGCCGCCGCCCTGCTCCACGACGCGGTGGAGGACACGGGGCTGTCGCTGGAGGAGCTGGGCAACGAGTTCGGCCCGGTGGTCGCGGGCATCGTCGACGGCGTCACCAAGCTCGACCGGGTGCGCTTCGACTCCAAGGAGGCGCAGCAGGCCGCCTCGATGCGCAAGATGCTCGTGGCGATGGCCAAGGACTGGCGGGTCCTGATCATCAAGCTGGCCGACCGCCTCCACAACATGCGGACGATCGCGGCGATGCCGGAGTGGAAGCAGCGGCGCACGGCGCAGGAGACGCTCGACATCTACGCGCCGCTGGCCCACCGCCTCGGCATCCAGGAGATGAAGTGGCAGCTGGAGGACCTGGCCTTCGCCGCCCTCCATCCCAAGCGCTACGCCGAGATCGAGCAGATGGTGGCCATGCGGGCGCCCGAACGGGAGATCTACCTCGCCCAGGTGCTCGAGCAGGTGCGCGACCGGTTGGCGGAGCTGCGCATCGACGGCGAGGTGACCGGACGCCCCAAGCACCTGTGGTCCATCTACGAGAAGATGGTCGTGAAGGGCAAGGAGTTCGACGAGATCTACGACCTCGTCGGCATCCGGGTGCTGGTCGACTCGGTGAAGGACTGCTACGCCGCGCTGGGGTCCATCCACGCCACGTGGAAGCCGGTGCAGGGGCGGTTCAAGGACTACATCGCCATGCCGAAGTTCAACCTCTACCAGTCGTTGCACACGACGGTGGTGGGGCCGCAGGGCAAGCCGCTGGAGGTGCAGATCCGCACGCGTGAGATGCACAACCGGGCCGAGTTCGGCATCGCCGCCCACTGGGGCTACAAGGAGTCGGCCTCGCCCGCCGACGTGGCCTGGTTGCAGCGCATCGTCGACTGGCAGTCGGAGACGGCCAGCCCGGCGGAGTTCCTGGAGACGCTGAAGCTCGACCTCGAGCAGGACGAGGTCTTCGTGTTCACCCCCAAGGGCGACGTGATCACGCTGCCGGTGGGGGCCACGCCGGTCGACTTCGCGTACGCCATCCACACCGACGTGGGGCACCGCTGCATCGGGGCCCGCGTGAACGGCCGCCTGACGCCGTTGGACTCGCAGCTGCACTCCGGCGACACCGTGGAGATCTTCACGTCGAAGGTGCCGTCGGCGGGGCCGTCGCGCGACTGGCTGAAGATCGTGGTGACGCCCCGGGCCCGCAACAAGATCCGCCAGTGGTTCTCCCGGGAGCGACGGGAGGACGCCATCGAGACGGGCCGCGACGAGCTGTCGAAGGCGCTGCGGAAGGAGGGCCTGCCCGTCCAGAAGCTGGCCTCGTCGCCGGTGCTGCTGAAGATCGCCGAGACCATGAACTACGTCGACCTGGACGCGCTGCACGCCGCCATCGGCGACGGGCACGTGTCCGCCAAGTCGATCGCCCAACGGGTGTCGCGCGAGCTGCGCGGGGGCGACCACGAGGAGCAGCTTCCGACGACGGCCCGGCGGCCCACGCGGTCGCGACGGCGGCAGTCGGTGGGCGTGCACGTCGAGGGGCTCGACGACGTGATGGTGCGGCTGTCGCGGTGCTGCACCCCCGTGCCGGGCGACGAGATCATCGGGTTCGTGACCCGGGGCCGGGGCGTGTCGGTGCACCGGTCCGACTGCGCCAACGCGGCGTCGCTGACCGACCGGCTGATCGAGGTCGAGTGGGACCGCGAGCGGTCCGGCGTGTTCGTGGCCTCGATCGAGATCAAGGCGCTCGACCGTTCGCGGCTGCTGGCCGACGTCACCAAGGTGCTGTCCGAGCACCACGTGAGCATCATCGCCTCGTCCACCAACGTAGGGTCCGATCGGATCAGCCGCATGCGGTTCGACTTCGAGCTGGCCGACCCCTCGCACCTCGACTCGATGCTGGCCTCGGTCAAGCGCATCGACTCGGTCTACGACGCCTACCGCATCGTCCCCGGCAAAGGCGCCTGACCCCCGCTACCCCGCCTTTTGGGATGCAAAGAG
>DATAAM010000082.1:0-6935 GCA_036260075.1 Acidimicrobiales bacterium | reverse complement strand
AGGCGAGGACGCCCCGTTCTCGAGGCGCTGTCCGACGCCGCCTCCCGGGTGGCTGTTGCAAGAGGCAAGGACGCCCGCCGGCTTCACCCGAGCTTCGGTGGCCACGGCGCGCCTACCCTGGACAGGCGGTCGCGGGGAGTGGCGCAGTGGTAGCGCACCAGCTTTGGGTGCTGGCGGTCGGGGGTTCAAATCCCCCCTCCCCGACGGGTACCTTGCTGTGCCTCGCGGGTGTAGCTCAATGGCTAGAGTCCCAGCCTTCCAAGCTGGTTATGCGGGTTCGATTCCCGTCACCCGCTCTCGCTCCTCGGGGGTCCACGTCCCGTTCGTCCGCATCGCGTATGGTGCGGGTGATCGGCCGACCCATCCGAGGTGGTGACCCCTGAACGCCGAGAACCGCACCGGTCTCCTTGCTGCGCTGGTCGCCTTGCTCCTGGCGGGCGGCCTCGTCGGCGTGGCCGTGGTCGACGAGGACGACGGCGACGGCGACGACGCCGCGCTGACCACCACGTCGTCCGACGAACCCACGACCAGCACGACCGCCGGGGGCGTCGTCACGACCGCAGGCCTGCCGCCCACGACGGTGACCACGCTCGCCACGGTCACGACGGTGTCGACCGGGCCGGGCGCGGTCGGCAGCGGGCTGGGCGCGGGGGGCACCGCCACAGTGAGCGGCAGCGGGCAGATGGCCGAGACCGGGGCGAACTCGCTGCTGTTCCCCGGGCTGGGCCTGTTGGGGGCGGCGCTGGTCGGCCGCCGCCTGCGCGGCTGAGCTCGGGCACCGACATCGGACGGCCGGCGGACCTCGTTCTGTAGCCTGGTCAGGCACGCCCGTGTAGCTCAGTTGGACAGAGCGGCCGCCTTCTAAGCGGCGGGTCGCAGGTTCGAATCCTGCCGCGGGCGCGACCCGACCAACGGGCGAAGAAGGCGACCCTGCGCCTGCCCGGCCGTCCTGGCCGCCGGTGGTTACGCTTGTGGTCGTGGCCTTCGAGCGCATCACCGTCGACCCCAACCGGATGCGGGGACTTCCCTGCATCCGTGACACGCGGGTAACCGTGAGTGCAGTCCTCGGCCAGCTTGCCGCCGGGCGCACCGTTGACGAGCTGCTCCAGGAGTTCCCGTACCTCGAACGTGAGGATGTCCTGGCCGCCCTGGAATGGGCGGCGGCGGCAGCGCAGGATCGAGAACTCCCTCTCGCCGCGTCGGGGTGAGATTCGTCATCGATGCCAACCTGTCGCCCGTGGTCGCAGAAGGGCTTCGTGCCGGGGGCCACGACGCCGTACATGTCGCCGACATCCTGCTTCTGACGGCGTCCGACGACGTGATCCTCGCTTCGGCGGCCGAGGACGACCGCGTGATCGTCTCGGCCGACGCCGATTTTGCCGCACTCCTCGCGCTGGGGCATCTCTCCAAGCCGTCGTTCGGTCCTCCTGCGCTCGGCAGACCACCTGACGTCGACCCAACAGGCCGACTTGTTGCTCGCCAACCTCTCGGCTGTGCGCGACGACCTCGAAGGAGGAGCGATCGTCACGTTTGCTCGGGGACGCCTGCGGGTCCGAAGGCTGCCGATCGAGCCGTAGGTCATCGGCGGTATCCCTCGCGCCGGACCTTGGCGTGGCGGTCGCTCAACAGCACCGGCGCCCCGACGATGAGTGGGTCATTGTTCGCATTGCGGAAAGCCGGCTGCGCCGCGTCGGGTTCGCCTGGTCGGGTCGGTGGGTCGACGTTCCCGTATCGTGCGGGCGTGTCGGTCGCGAACGTGGACGCACCCCAGCACCCGTTCACCGTGCACGGCTACGCGGTCGTCCGACGCCTGCTCTCGCCCACCGATGCGGCGGCCGTCCGCCACGCCCTCGAGCACGGAGAACGGCCGGACGTCGCCGCCTGCGAACGGCCCAACAACGTCCTGCTCCCCCTCCGCTGGGACCACCCGGCCGTGCTCGCCGTGCTCGGCGACGGGAGGCGGCTCGCTCGGCTGGCTGCCGCGTCCGCGGCCTGCGACCTCCGCTGGACGTCGGGGTACCTCAGCACCAAGGAGCCGGGGAGCGGCGCGCTCCCCTGGCACCAGGACTGGTGGTGCTGGGACCACGCCGTGACGTGGCGCCCGCAGGCCGCGCAGGTGGCCGTGCTGTGCTACCTCGACGACACGGCGGTCGAGAGCGGCGCGCTGCGCGTCCTCCCCGGGAGCCATCGGCGCAGCGTCGACCTGCACAGTCGGCTCCCCGGCGACGACACCGCCGCCGGGACCTTGGCGGCGACGCACGCGGCCATGGTCGACGACCCCGGCCAGGTCACCTTCGAGGCGCGGGAAGGCGACGCCGTGGTCGTCGACTACCGGCTCCTCCACGGGACGCACCCGAACACCGCGGGCGGGCGTCGGCACTGCCTCGTCCTCAACTTCACGCCGGGCTGGCGCGACCTGCCGGACGACATCCGAGGTCACCTGGCGAGCGGCTGGGGGCTCCCGACCGCGGACGAATGCCTGTCCGCTCGCCGCCTCGCCCACGTGCTGCCCAGCGACGACGCCGCTCGGCGGGACCTGCCGCTCAGCCGGCGGGCACCGGCAACCTTCGGCACCGCGGGGTAGCGCCGTCGGCAGATCCTCACGGATCGAACCCGCGCTGCAGGCGGGCGATCTCGAAGCCGACGGCGACGAGGGCGAGGACCACGGTGGCCACGGCCGTGGCCTCGACAGGGAACACGACGGCCAGCCACAGCAGGACGGTGACGACCGAGCCCACCAAGGCCCACCAGACGGCGAGCATCACTGCGACGCGGCCCGCCTGCCCCCGGCTAGCCACCGGCACCGACCAAGCGGCGCAGGGCTCGCTCGGCCACCTCGTCGGTGACGTCGAACTCGGCTGCCACCTCGGCGGCGGTGACGGCCTCGCCTCGCTCCACCGCGCGGTCGCAGAAGGCCCGCAGCTCGCAGGGCGGCACCAGGCGGTCGGCCACGATGTCGTTCACCCACCCCTCTTCCCGACGGACCACTGCCTTCCAGGACGGCGGCATGTACGAGGCATCGCAGCCGCCCCATCGCTCGTCGTGCACGAGCTCGTGCGCCAGCAGGCACCGGCGACGCACCCGCCCCTCGCTCGGGTCGATCATGATCAGCGCGTACTCGTCGACCGGCCAGTACATGGCCCCGCCCGCGCTGGCAGGCACCGGCATCCGGTCGTAGACGATGTAGTCGCGCTCGGTGAGCGCGGCCCACGGGTCCCACCTCGCCATGCCGCGAGTATGCGACCGGGGTGTGACGGTTACCTGCGGGGCCGCTTCTTGGCGGGCGGCGTCGAGGATGTCCGCTTGCGGACGTGCTCGCGCTTCTCCTCGTGCTCCGCCGCCGTCGACTCGACCGTGCCGGAGCCCGCGGCCAGCCCCTCCGGCTCGGCGGGCGCCTGGGCCCGAGGAGCGGTGCCCTTCTTGGCGGTCCTGACGCCGGCGTAGTGGTTCACCACCAGCTCGAACGCGTGCTTCACGTCGGGCGGCAACGAGGCGTCGGCCTGGATCGCACTCCGCGTGGTCCGAGGATCCTTGAGTAAGGCGAGCGCCCGGACCAGTGTGCCGCTCGGGAGCTTGAGCGCTCGCTCGATGTCGCGCAGGCGCTCGATGGATCGAAACGTCCTTTTGAGCGTGGTCCCTTTGAGGAATTTGCTCAGCGCTGCAGGCTTCATCTTCACCCGCTTCGCGAGCTGCTCCTGGGTCATGCCTCTCCGGTCGAGCTCGCGCTGCACCTGCTTTCGCATCGCAGCAACAGGGTCCTCGCCAGGCACGAAGCGGCATCGTATGGGCACCTCCGAGTGAAGATCTCGCCAATGAGGGTGGTGCCTACTTTAAGTATCGCTTGCATCGGGCGCAACCGATGCCTCTCAATGCTGTAAATAGGAAATTAAATATCTGAAACATAAACCAGCGTACGGATGACGGCGTTCGGTCTCCCCGGCCCGTCAGGTGACAACCAGCGCCGCCCCGGGTACCGGTGGCGCATGAGGCTCGGACGATGCCGCTCCTGCTGATCACCTTGTCCGTGCTGACGGCCGCGGTCTTCCTGGCACTGGCCATGCGACCTGGCGACACGGCCGGCCGGATCGAGTCCGCCCGCGCTCACCTGCCCCCTCGAACCGAGCGCATCCGCGGTCGCATCCTCTTCGTCAGCCGCCGCCACGACGAGCTCGTCCTCGACTGCGTGGCCGGCTCCTGCCACCCGGCCATGTGCACCCTCGCCCCCGGCACGCCGTTCACCCTCTCGGTGGAGCCCGTGCGCCCCTCGTGGTTCGCCGATGCCGTCGAGGCGATGGTCGCCCGCTGGGCCGAGGAAGGCACCCTGGTCGAGCTCCTCGTCACCGTCGGCCCCGACGGCGAACGGGTGGACGTGCGAGGCGATCGGTCCCGGGTGCGGCTCGACGTCCGCGACCACGCCGGCCTGACCTGAGGAGCACCCCGCCACGAGGCTGCTCGATGAGCCGTACACTTCGAGTGGCGGCACGGCGGCCGCCAACGGCAAGGAGGGCCGGGCCGTGGGAGGCGGGCACCAGCGATCGACGGCCGACGAACGGCTGGTCAGCCTCCAACGCGTCACGTCCCGCCTGGGCCCTCTGCGCAGCCCCGTCGAGGTGGCCGAGATCGTCGTGCGGGAGGGCGCGGCGGCCATCGGGGGCCACACCGGCTCGCTGTGCCTTCTCGACGAGAGCGGCGACTCCTTCGAGCTCGTCCACGAGGTGGGCTACACACGGCAGGTCGGCGAGAGGTGGCGCCGCTTTCCCGCCTCGGCACCCGTCCCCGCGGTGGACGCCATCCGCCGGCGGGAGATCGTGGTCATGGAATCGCTGGAGGACCGGGACGCCAAGTACCCGACACTGGCCGGCCTGCCCGCCACCGACCGTGCCTTCGTCGTCATCCCGCTGTTCACGACAGCCGACTCGCCGCTGGGCGTGTTCACCGTGGGGTGGCCCGAGCCGCGCCGGTTCGACCACGACGAGCTGGCGTTCCTGCAGACCCTGGGCGACCACTGCGCCCAGGCCATCGAGCGGGCTCGCCTGTACGAGGCGGCCCGCGTGGCCGCCGACCGCCAGGCCTTCCTGGCCGACGCCGGCCGCGAGCTGGCGACCTCGCTCGACCTGGAGACGACGCTGCGACGCGTCGTCCAGCTCGCCGTCCCCAAGGTGGCCGACAGCGCCGCGCTGCACCTGCTCGAGGGCGACGCCCTCCGCATGGTCGCCGTCGCCCACGTCGACCCGGGCGCCGAGGAAGCCATGCGGGCGCTGTCGGCCCGCACCGGCGACGTGGCGCTCGACGAGCGCATGCTGCACACGGCCCGCACGGGCGAATCACAGGTCTACCCCGAGACTCCCGACGAGCTGTGGGAGCACATCGCCGAGGACGACGAGATGCTCGCCCTCCTGCGCGCGCTCGACAGTCGCTCGGGGATCCTCGTCGCCCTGCAGGCGGAAGGCCGGATCCTGGGCACGCTCGCGCTCACGACCTGCCGTACGAGTGGGCGCCGTCTGACG
Source organism: Acidimicrobiales bacterium (assembly GCA_036260075.1). GTDB lineage: Bacteria > Actinomycetota > Acidimicrobiia > Acidimicrobiales > JAHWLA01 > DATAAM01. The sequence continues at coordinate 1,428 of DATAAM010000082.1, read as the reverse complement.
CACGCCGACCTCTCGTTCGTGGAGGACGTCGCCGCCCGCGCCGCCGTCGCCATCGACAACGCTCTCGCCCACCGGCACCTGGGACGCATGGCCGACACGCTGCAGCAGTCGCTCCTCCCCGGCGCGGTGCCCCACATCGAGGGGCTCGACGTGGCCGTGTACTACCGCCCGGTCGGCGGCGGGATCGTGGGCGGCGACTTCTACGACGTCTTCCCGGTCGCCCCCGCCGACGACGGTGCTCCCCGATGGGGCGTCGTCATCGGCGACGTGGCGGGCAAGGGCGTGGACGCGGCCGCCCTCACCTCTCTCGTGCGGTACACCGCCCGGGCGGTGGCGACCGTCGACTCGCGCCCCACCGAGGTGCTCGCCCGGTGCAACGAGGCGGTGTTGGCGGCCGACCTCGGAGAGCGCTTCGCCACGCTCCTGTATGCCGTCGTGCAACCGCTCGGCGGCGACGTGCGGGTGACGATGGCCTCCGGCGGCCATCCGCTGCCGGTGCGACGCGAGGCCGAGGGCGAGGTGGCCGGGGTCGGCACGCCGGGACCGGCGGTCGGCCTGTTCGCCGACTCCATGTGGACGACCGACACGGTGCTGCTCCACCCCGGCGACACCCTGGTGCTGTTCACCGACGGGCTGCTCGAAGCACGTTCACCCTCGGGCGAGTTCGCCCCGCAGCTGCTGGAGCAGACCCTGCGCAGCTCCCTCGGCTCCGACGCAGCGGCCACGGCGGACGCTGTCGTCGACGCCGTCGACGCCTTCGAGGAGGGCGCGCCCCGCGACGACCTGGCGATGGTCGTGCTGTCGGTGCCCCAGCCGTTCGACGTCGTGGAGGTCGAGCTCCACGACGTGCCGTCGCTCGTCGTGGTGCAGTCGAGCGAGTACCTCGACGAGCTGCTGCGCGAGCTGGAGCTCGTGCGGCTGGGTGCCCGGCAGGGCGTGACCGGCACCGCCTACCCGCACCGCCTGCTCGTGCTCGTCGATCGCATCCTCTCCTCCTGGTCGAGCTCCCGCGACGACACCCGCAGGCAGGCGGAGGTGGCCCTCCGAGAAGGCCGCCCCACGCTCGACCTGCGCATCGCCCTCCCCCGCGTGGCCGCCATGATCGCCGAGCAGTTCGTCGCCCTGCTCGACGAGATCGAGGAGTTCTCGGCCGACGGCAGGCTCCTCACGGTCCCTCCCAGAGATGAGCTGCGGCGCTTCCAGCGGTGGTTCTGCGCGGAGGCGGCGGCGCAGCTGCGGGGTGAACGGGGGCCGTCGTCCTACGTGGTCCGCGACGCGCCGGTGTCACCGCTGGGGCGCACGACGCCCACGTCGATCGAACCGTGCTCCGACGGCGCCGGTCCCCGCTCCGGGCGGCGGCTCGTTCGCACGTTGCCCGGCGACCTCTCGGCGGCCGCCGAGGCCCGCCGCCTGCTGAGACAGTTCGCC
>DATAAM010000081.1:0-3660 GCA_036260075.1 Acidimicrobiales bacterium | reverse complement strand
GACGTGAGCAGGGCAGCCAGGTACTGCACCGGGTAGTTGGCCTTGAGCCACGCCGTCTGGTAGCTGACGAGCCCGTAGCCGTACGAGTGCGACTTGTTGAACGCGTAGTCGGCGAACGGCTCGATGACGTCGAACAGCTTGGTGCCGATCTCCTCGCCGTAGCCGGTGACCACGCAGCCCGCCACGAACTTCTCGCGCTCCTTGGCGATGAGCTCGCGGATCTTCTTGCCGCACGCCTTGCGCAGGTTGTCGGCCTCCTCCAGCGAGTAGCCCGCGAACTTCTGGGCCACCCGCATGACCGACTCCTGGTAGATCATCAGCCCCTGCGTGTCGGCCAGGATCTCCTCCAGGTCGGGGTGCAGGTAGGTGATCGGCTTCCGGCCGTTCTTGCGCTCGGCGTAGTCGTTGTGCATGTTCGCCGCCATCGGCCCCGGCCGGTACAGGGCGACCAGCGCGGCGATGTCGTCGAACGAGGTGGGCGCCAGCGCGCGCATGAGCGCCCGCATCGGACCGCCTTCCAACTGGAAGACGCCGATGGAGTCGCCCCGCTTCAGCATCTCGAAGACCTTGGGGTCGTCGAGCGGCACCGAGTCGATGTCGGGCCGCTCCCCGGTCGACGCCTCGACGAGGTCGAGCGCCTGCTCGATCACCGAGAGGTTGCGCAGGCCGAGGAAGTCCATCTTCAGCAGGCCCAGCTCCTCGACGCCGTGCATCTCGTACTGCGTGACGATCGGCGCCTCCTCGACCGGCTTGCCGTTCTCCGGCTTGCGCTGGATCGGCAGGTACTCGGTGAGCGGCTCGTCGGTGATGACGACGGCGGCGGCGTGGATGCCGTCCTGGCGGCGCAGGCCCTCGAGCCCCCGGGCCACGTCGCACACCTTCTTCACGTCGGGGTCGGCGTCGTACAGCTCGCGCAGGCCCTGCGCCATCTTGAAGCCGTCCTCGTACTTGGGGTGCTTCTCCAAGCAGGCGTACAGCGGCGTGTCGCGCCCCATCACCAGCGGGGGCATGGCCTTGGCGATCTTGTCGCCGACCGCGTAGGGATAGCCCAGCACCCGCGATGCGTCGCGCACCGCCGCCCGCGCCTTGATGGTGGAGAACGTGACGATCTGCGCCACGTGGTCCCAGCCGTAGCGCTCGGCGGCGTACTTGATCATCTCGCCGCGGTAGCGGTCGTCGAAGTCCATGTCGATGTCGGGCATCTGCTTGCGGCCCGGGTTGAGGAAGCGCTCGAACAGCAGGTCGTAGCGGATGGGGTCGAGCTCCACGATGCGCAGGCAGTAGGCCACGCAGCAGCCCGCCGCCGATCCCCGCCCTGGCCCCACGCGGATGCCGCGCTCCTTGGCGAAGCGGATGAGGTCCCACACCACGAGGAAGTACGACGAGAAGCCCATGTCGCGGATCACGCCCAGCTCGTAGTCGAGCCGCTCCACCACCTCGCCCGGCAGCTCGGCGCCGTAGCGCAGGCGGGCCCCCTCATAGGTGAGGTGGCGCAGGTACTCGTCGTCGGACGAGAACCCCGCGGGCAGCGGGAACGACGGCAGCTTGGGCTTGCCGAAGTCGATCTCGACCCGGGCCCGCTCGGCCACCCACAGCGTGTTGTCGCACGCCTCCGGGAAGTCGCGGAACAGGTGGCGCATCTCGGCCGCCGACTTGAGGTAGTGCTCGTCGCCCTCGAACTTGAACCGCTTGGGATCGTCCATCGAAGAACCGGTCTGCACGCACAGCAGGGCGTCGTGGGCCACGGCGTCTTCGCGCCGGGTGTAGTGCGAGTCGTTGGTGGCCAGCAGCGGGGCGCCGATGCGCCGGGCGATCTCGATCAGCTGCGGGTTGGTCTTGTGCTGCTTGGCCAAGCCGTGGTCCTGCAGCTCCACGAACAGCGAGTCGCGGCCGAAGATGTCCTGGAGGCGCGCCGCCTTGGCCACCGCGCCCTCGAAGTCGCCCTGCAACAGCGCCTGGAGCACCACGCCGCCCAGGCAACCGGTGGTGGCGATCACGCCCTCGTGGTGCCGGTCGAGCAGCTCCCAGTCGAGTCGGGGCTTGTAGTAGTAGCCCTCGAGGTAGGCGGCCGACGAGAGCTTCATGAGGTTGCGGTAGCCCTGCGTGGTCTCGGCCAGCAGCGTGAGGTGGTAGTAGAGCTTCTCGCCCTCGTCGCTGTCGCCGCCGGTGTCGTCGATGCGCCCCCGGCGCACGGGCCGCTCGTGGCGGCTCTCGAGTGCCATGTAGGCCTCGGTGCCGATGACGGGCACGACGCCCTGCTCCCGGCACTCCTTGTAGAAGTCGAGGACGCCGTACATGTTGCCGTGGTCGGTGATGCCGATGGCGGGCTGGCCGTCGGCGGCGGCCGCCGCGATGACCTCCTTCACCCGGGCCGCACCGTCGAGCATGGAGAACTCGGTGTGCAGGTGCAGATGGGTGAACGAGTCGGGCATGCCGGGCTCCCTGTCCACAGGACGTTCACAAACCCCTGTGGATAATCACAACGGTGTACTTTGCAACTGGGGCCGAGGGTAGCGCAGGTGCACCCGCGACGGCGCGCTCGGGCCTACTGTCACCCGCCATGAACCTCCGCGCGCTGTGGGGGCGGGCTCAGCGTCGGTACCGCGACCGCCTCGTCCTGCGCCTGCTGGCGGTGTCGATCCCGATCACCGTCGTGCTCGTGTCGGTCATGGCCGACCGGGCGTCCGACACGGTGCACGACGCCGTGCAGCAGGAGCTCCTCATCGCCGCCAGCGACACCGCTCACGCCGTCGAGCGGTGGATGGGCGAGCGTCGCAGCGACATGGAGGTGGTGGCCTCGCTGCTGCGGGGCAGGCCCTTCGACGGCAGCGCGGCCCCGCTGCTCTCCCAGGTGGAGAAGTCCTACGGCGCCTACGACGTGGTCGAGCTGGCCGACCTGGGCGGGCGGGTCGTGGCGGCGAGCAACGGCGACCGCTCGTTCGACCCCTCGGGCGACGACTGGTTCCGCCAAGCGGCGGGCGGCCAGGCGGTCGTGAGCCCCGTCACCGCCGTCGACGGGCGCCTGCGCCTCGTCGTCGCCCACCCGGTGGCCGCCGCCGACGGGCGCACGGCAGGCGTCGTCCTGGCCGACCTGCGCGACGAGAGCCTCGCCGAACTCCTGTCGAGCGCCGACTACGGCGAGTCGGCCGAAGTGCTGCTCGTCGACGGCGACCGCCGGGTCGTCGTCACCTCGCTGGGCACCAGCGGGCCCGCCCTGTCGGTGCGCAGCGAGAGCGAGGCAGCCCACCGCGTAGTGCGCGACGAGCGCGGCGCCGTGGACACCGAGAGCTTCCGCGGCGAACAGGTGCTGGCGGGGTTCGCACCCGTCTCACGCCTGGGCTGGGGCGCCATCGCCAACCTCGACCGCGACGAGGCGCTGCACGAGGTGTCCCAGGAGCGCCGGCTCGGCTGGCTGCTGGTGGCGCTCGGCGCGCTGGCCTTCGTGCTGTTCGGCAGCTGGTTCGCCCGGGCCGAGAGCAGCTTCCTGCGGCGCAGCGCCAACACCGTGCTCCAGGCCGGCGTCGACGTGAGCTCGGCCGCCGCCGAGCTGTCGGCCTCCTCCGAGGAGCTGGCCGCCACCACCACCGAGCAGGCGGCGGCGGTGACGGAGACCTCGGCCACCACCGAGGAGCTGGCCCGGGCCTCCTCCTCCATCGCCGA
>DATAAM010000080.1:0-5148 GCA_036260075.1 Acidimicrobiales bacterium | reverse complement strand
AGCGTCTGGTTGAGGAAGCTCGCTCGGTCGAGCTCGCCTGCGTGCTTGGAGTACTCCCGCGTCCAGTGGCCGAACCAGCCCTGGTTGAACCACCAGGCGATGTTCCCCCACGTGCCGCCGGCGCGGTCTCGGGCCACGGGTGTGGCCGCCCCGTCGTTGTTCTGGCTCGCCATTGTGCGCCACAGCACCTGCGAGCCGACGGGCGCGATCGCCTTCACCCGGTCGTCGAACTCGTGGTTGGGACCGGCGTGGGTGGCGTGGCCCGGCGGGCCCTGCACGCCCATCCACAGCGTGCGGGGGCCACCCCACGAGAACCCGGTGACGCCCACCTTGTTGGTGTCGGCACAGGGGTTCGAGCAACCGGTGAACGAGTTGTTGTTGGCGAGCCAGGTGATCAGCTCGGAGATGTCCTTCAGGTCACGAGGTCCGGGCGAGTCGCTCCCGGGGTCGTCGAGGGCGTCGTAGCCGTCCTCTGTGTCGTCGCAGCCCTTGCTCGCGGCTCCGACGGTGAGCGGGCCGGGCTTGCCTCGGGCGGTGAAGCTCAGCACCACGAAGCCGTGCTGGGCTGTCTCGTACCGCGAGTAGAACGGGATGTCGGTGCAGCGGTTGCCGCTCCCCCCGTGGAGGTGGACGATCAGCGGCCACCCCGTCCCGGGCTTGCCCGCGCAGTTGACGGGGCGCAGGACGCGGATGCGCACCTTCACGCCGTCGCTCCACGGGCTTGTGGCCGGGTAGAAGTCGGCTGTCGCGTCGTCGGCGTTGGGGGTGCACACCCCGTGCGCCACGGCCGGGCTCGCCTGGAAGGCGACCGGCGAGAGCAACGAGGCGAACAGGGCGACGACGAGGAGCCTGGCGGGACGTCGTAGGCGCACGCGTGGGTCCTTTCCAGCGTCGGGCGCCCAAGTCCGCCCCCCTTCTCGGCACAGCCTTAAATCTTGAGCGATCCCAATTTCCGGTTTGTATCGAACTTATAGTTGTTCGGAGTCGCTGTGTCAACGGTCCGGCGGGATCGACGTCCGGCTGACAGGTCAGCGGGCGCGGCGGGCGACAGTCGCCGAGCGGGGCGCGGGCCGGAAGGTGGCGACGACGACATCGATGACCTCGTTGCAGACGGCCGCGAGGTCGCCTTGGCCGCCGGACGCGACCCAGCGCCGTACGACCATGTGGTCGCCGAAGATCAGCGTCGTGGCCATCAGGCGCGTCGTCAGGTCGCGGTCGGGATCGGTGCCGAAGTCGCGGGCCAGCCCGGCGGCCAGCACATCCTCGTACTGCTGGAGCAACGCCACTGTGCCCCGCACGAAGGCGGGCGAGGACGCCTGGTATCGGTAGTGGCGCAGGTAGCGGAGCTGCGCGCCCCGGGGTCGTGTGGCCACGTCGACGGCGGCGAGCACGTGCGCACGCCAGAGCTCGACCGTGGACTGCCGCCGCTCCGGATCGTCCACCTGGGCCCGGAACGCCTCGAGGGTGTCGTAGTCGGGCGTGAGCGCCAGGCGTTCCTTCGACTCGAAGTAGGCCAGCAGCGTGGGGACCGACACCTCGGCCTCGTCGCAGATCTGCTCCAGCGTGGTGGCGTCGTAGCCCTGCTCGGCGAAGAGGCGCTGTGAGACCTCTATCAGCCGGGCGCGCGTGCGGTCCTTCTTGCGTTGCCGCAGCGAGCGTTCGGCCACGCCGCCAATCTAGGCGGCGGCCCGTCGTGCGCTGCGGAGGCCGAGCGCCCCCGGCTCAGATGTCGAATGTCAAGGTGATCGTCGTCGGCTGGGTGTCGGTGTGCTTGATCGTGTACGTGGCCGGGAGGAGCTCCTGGGCGAACGCCTTCTTGTAGTTGGCGGCCAGCTTCACTCGGATCTTGTGCCCGGCGGGCAGGGTCCAGGCGAGGCCGACGGGACGGAACCGGAAGCGGTAGACGGTGCCGGCGCTGCCGTTGCGCTTCACGGGCACCATCTGCGCGGTGCCCTGCGAGATCCGCGTCTCGTTGCCGAGGGTGTCCACGGAGAAGAGGTCGGCGTAGACCTGGAGACGGGTGGTGTCGGACTTCACGTGGGTGTCCAGCTCGAAGCCGATCAGCTTCAGGTCGTTGGCCGGGTCTGCCCCCGACGTGTAGGCGACGACTTCGTTCGACCCGTACGTGGAACCCGCGCAGAACGCCGCTTGCGGGACCTGGGACCACACGTTCGACACGGTGCGGTCCAACGTGGGCTGGGCCGCCGTCGAGCACGACCCGGTGTACCAGTTGCCGTCCGAGCCCAAGCAGGATGTGGTCGTGTACGCGTCGGGCGCCGGGGGCCAGACGGCGTCGGGATCGTCCTCGACCGACCAGGCGTCGGTGGCCAACGGGTTGACGGCAGGCGGCACCGCCCAGAACACCGGCCCGCCGACCGTGTTGGCCGCGCCCTTGAGCTTCCAATCGAGGAACGCGTGCACCTTGTCGCGCAGGTTGGCGGCGTTGGTCGTCAGGCACGGCCCCGTGGCGCTCGATGCCAGGTGCGTGTACGAGGAGCCACAGGCGCCGAGGTACAGGAACTTCTCGGTGGCTGCGAGCTTGTTGAAGGCGAGTGTCGCGGCGGTGGTCCCTCCGTCGCCGTCCAGGAAGGCGTTGGCGAGGAACACCGGGGTCGTGATGTCGCCGGCCTTGTCGACGGACGAGTTGTCGTCGACGACGGTCCGGTCGTCGAACCACGAGGTCGTCGCCGCCGGCACCGTGTCGTTGAGGTAGGTGGCTCGGAGCAGCTTCATGACGTTCTCCGCCAACGAGGCGTCGGCGCGGCTCATGTACCCGGAGTGCATGTCTGTGGTGTAGGCCCAGAGGCCGTGGTCGACGCTTCGGAACGCAGGCGCGGCGGCGCCGTCGCTGCTGACGTCCTTGAGGTTGCGGATCGTCAGCTCGTCGTACCCGACGGCCACGATCGCCTTCACCCCCGACGAGTGCTGTGCGTTCGGCGGGTTCGGCACGCCCATGAGGAGCGCCTTGAGCGCGTCGGTTCCTGCGCCGATCAGGGCGACGTCGTCGCCGTCGATGCACGAGCTCGCGCAGCCCGACCACGTGTAGTTGGCGACGGCCCAGTCGATCAGGCCCTTCACGTCGGCCTTGTCGTTGGGGCCTCCGAGGTCCCAGCCGGAATCGTCGATGGCGTCCTTGGCGTCGTCGAGCGCATTGCAGCCCGACGTCCCCGTCGGATTGGAGCCCGCGTTGTAGTTGGCGGGAAGGCCCCGGGCGTTGAAGCTCAGGACGGCGTACCCGTGCTCCGCCAGCTGCTTGCGCGTGTACCAACTGGTGCGAGCCGACGTCTCGTTGATGTTGGCGCACCGGTTCTTCAGCTCGCCCGGCATGTAGATCACGAGCGGCCACCCGCCGGCGGGCTTCGACGCGTCTGTCGAGGGCCGCAGGATGCGCACTTGCACGGTTGTGCCGTTGATCGTCGGATCGGGGCTGATGTCCGCCCCCGAGTCGTCGTTGATGCTCGTCAGGCCCGTGTGCGCGCCCACCTGGCTGGAAGGCCCGAGGACGGGCGCGACGAGCGAGGCAGACAGGGCCGAGGCGAGAAGGACCGACAGCCGTCGTGCGTGCATCGTCCTGCCTTTCATGGCACGTACGTCAGGGTGATCGCCGACCTGTACGGGTCGTTGTGGTACAGCGTGTACGTGGCGGGGAGGGGCTCCGAAGGCAGGCCTCTGGCGTAGCCCGACGCCACCTTGATCCGGAGGCGCTGGCCTGCGGCGACGGTCCACGCCGCGGTACCGGGGCGGAACTTGAAGCGGTAGACCGTTCCCGGCGTGCCGTCACGCTTCACCGGTGCGATCTGGGTGGACCCCTGCCAGACACGTGTGAGCTCGGTGCCCGCGCTGTCGGTGAGCCACACGTCGACGTACACCTGCTGCCTGCTCGTCGTGGAGCTGAGGTGCAGGTCGGCCTCCAGGCGGGCCACCTTCTTCTCCGCCGCGAACGACCAGTCGAACGACTGCACCTCGGTCGTGCCGTAGGTCAAGCCGTAGCAGACGTCGAACGTCGGCGCGACGTTGAGGTCGTTGGTGAACGTGCTGCAGCCCGTTCCCTTGGTCGGCGGGAGGGCCGAGCAGCTGGTGTTCGCCTGCGGGGTGGTCTCCCATGTCGTCGAGAGCGTGCCGTCGTTGCGGAAGTACCGTGTCTCGGGCGTGAAGTCCGACGGAGGCCACGAGGTGCGCGACACCTCTGTCCAGTTGTCCGTGTACCACGGGTTGTTCGTGGAGCTCACCCACTTTGCCGGGATCGTGTAGATCACACAGGGGCCGGTCGTCGCGCATGTCGTGGTGCCCGGCGGCCGCACTGCGTTCGTCGTCTCACCGCGCACGTAGCGGTCGAAGAACCGGTGGAGCGTGTCGCGCATGCGAGGTCCGTTTGTCGTCTGGTGACACGGGTCGCCCGACAGGCCGGAGCCGGAGTGCGTGCAGGAGCCGAGGTAGAGGTAGCGGTCGTTGCCGGGGATCCTGTTGTAGATCTCGCCGTACACCTCGGCGTAGGCGGTCCCGATGGTGCCGTCCAGCCAACCGTGCACCAGAAGGGTGGGCACCGCGATGTGCGCAGCCTTGTCCACGACCGCGTCGCCGCTCAGGAACAGCCGCTCGTCCCAGAAGCCCCGCGGGCCCCAGCTCGCCCGGGCGCCCGAAACCGGCGTCGATGCCGTCGTCGCCAGCGTCACCTCGGTCGGGCTTGTGTACAAAGCGATCGACGTCCAGAGGGTGCGCCCCGACGCACCGGCGCCGGCCACGTTGACCCGCGAACCCACGTCGCCGGCGGTGAACGCGGGGCTGCCGGAGATCGTGAGCAGGGCCGAGCCGGCGGTCATCGAGCCGTTGCCGTTGCTCGACGGCACCGCCTCGTCGGCGAACTCGGCCCGCTCGGCTGTCAGGGCAGTGTTCATGACAGCCTCGTCCGTGTGCGTCATCCACCCCTGGTGGCCCCACCAGACGGGTGCCGAGGTTGTCGCCCGAGGTCGCCAGGCCGGTGTGGCTGCCCCGTCGCTGCTCAACGCCGGGACCTTGTCCCAGTTCATGCCGCCGGCGACCGGTGCGATCGCGTCGACACGAGCGTCGAACTGCGGGTTGGCCGCACTGCCGACGCCCATCATGAGCGCCCGCATGCCGCCGTACGAGAAGCCGGTGAGGCCGACGGCG
>DATAAM010000079.1:0-4293 GCA_036260075.1 Acidimicrobiales bacterium | reverse complement strand
TCGGCAACGGCGTGGAGGGCGGGGTCGTGGCCTTCCAGGTCGGCCTCACGTTCTTCCTGCTGCCGTACGCGCTGGTGGCCGTGCCCTTGGCGACGGCGGCGTTCCCCGGGCTGTCACGGCTGGCGCACGCCGACGACGGCCCCGGCTTCGTCGACGAAGTGGCGCGCGCCGTGCGGCTCATGGCGCTGTTCCTCCTGCCCGTGGCCGCCGCGTTCGTGGCCTTGGCCCGGCCGCTGGCCCGGCTGGCCGTGTTCGGCGACCGGGCCGAGGCGGGGGCCTCGATGGTGGCCGACGTGGTGGCCTCGCTCGCCCCCGGGCTCCTCGGCTACGGCGTGCTGCTGCTGGCGGGCCGTGCGTTCGCCGCCTTGGGCTCGACCCGAACGCACGGGCTGGCCAGCGTGGCCATGGCGGTCGTGGGGGCCACGGTGATGGTGGCGGTGTTCGGTGCCGTCGACGGCGACGGACGGGTGGTGGCCCTCGGGGTGGGGCACTCGGTGGCCTACCTCGTGGCCGGGGCAGTCGTGCTCGTGGCGCTCCAGCGCCGCACCGGCGAATCGCTGTTCGCCCGCCTGCGCCGGCCGCTGGCGGCCCAGCTCGCGGCGGCCGTTGCCGCCGCTCCCGCGATGTGGTGGGTCGAGCGGTCGTTCGAGGCGTCGAGCAAGCCCGCGGCGCTGGCCGAGGCGGCCGCCGCGGGCCTGGTCGGCCTGCTCGTGTACGGGGCGGTGGCGTGGCTCGGCGGCGGCGTGCGGGGGGTCGATGCCTGAGCGCGTGCTCCAGCTGCTGGGGCCGTCGACCGGCGGCATCCGTCGGCACGTGGCCCACTTGGCGGAGTGCCTGCCGCTCCTCGGCTGGTCGGTGGCGGTCGCCGGCCCCCCGGGCGTGATGCGCGGCGTGGGGCCGCAGCAGCACGACGTGGCGGTGCCGTGGGGCCGGCAGTCGCTGAAGCGGGCGGCCCGAGAGGCCGACGTGGTGCACGCCCACGGCCTCAAGGCGGGCTGGCTGGCCGCCTCCCTGCGGGGCGGCCCGCCGGTGGTGGTCAGCGTGCACAACGTCGTGCTCGACGAGGTGCGCGGGCGCGCCGCCGTCCCGCTGCGAGCGCTGGAGCGGGCGCTGCCCCGAGTGGTCGACCGGGTGATCGCGGTGAGCGACGACATCGCCGGGCGGCTGCGGGCCGACAACGTCGTGGTGATCCCGCCCGCCGGGCCTGTGCCTCGGCCGCAGCAGCCCACCGACGAGGTGCGCCGCTCGCTCGGCGTGGGCGCCGACGACTTCTTGGTGGTGGCCGTGGCCCGCCTGCACCGCCAGAAGGACCTGCCCACCTTGATCGCCGCCGTGGCCCTGCTCGCCGGACGGGGCGTGCCGGTGCGGTTGGCGGTCGTGGGCGAGGGTCCGGAGGAGGGTGCTCTGCGGGCGAGGATCGCCGACCTGGGCCTGGGCGGGACGGTCGTGCTGGCGGGCCCCCGCCCCAACGCCGCCGACGAGCTCGCCGCCGCCGACGCGGTGGCCGTCAGCTCCAGCTGGGAGTCGGGGCCGCTCGTCCTGGTGGAGGCGATGCTGCTGGGCCGCCCGGTGGTGACGACGCCCGTGGGGCTGGCCCCCGGCCTCGTTGCCGACGGCGAGACCGGCCTGCTCGTGCCGATCGGCGCTCCGGAGGCCATGGCCTCGGCGTTGCACTCCCTGTACGTCGACCCCGTGCGGGCCGCCGCCTTGGGAGAGGCGGGGAGGAAGCGGGTCGAGGAGCGCTACGGGAGCGAGGCGCTGGTGTCCCGGGTGGCCGACGTGTACCGCGCGATGCTCCACGCATGAGCCGGGTCGCCGCCGCCGCCCTCGCGCTCGCTGTCGTCCTCGGCGGGGCGCCCGCCCGGGCCCAGGAGCCCGAGGTGCGCAAGGTGCTCATCGTGTCGATGCCCCGGCTCACGTGGGAGGCGTTGGAGGGGCACCGCGCATACCCCGCGCTCGCCACACTGCTGCGCGTCGGCGCGGTGGCCTCCATGTCGCCCCGCACCGTCGGCCCCACCACCTCGCTGGGCGAGGCCTACGCCACCATCGGGGCGGGCAACCGGGCCACGGTGGCCACGGCCGGGTTCACCCGCACCCACCCGTGGTTGCCCGACGGCGAGGCCGGGCTCGCCTTCCACGTCGAGGAACGGTTCGGCGACGAGCGGGCGGGCGACGTGTTCTCCCGGCGCGCGGGCCCGCCTCCCGAGAGCCCCGTCGTGCACCTCGGCATGCACAGCCTCGACGCCGCCAACGACGCCCTGCTGTACGACGCCGAGGTCGGCGCGCTCGGCTCGGCGCTGCGGCAGGCGGGGCGTCGGGCCGCCGTGATCGCCAACGCCGACGAGCGCACGCCCCTCGAGGTGGTCGGGTTCCATCGGGAGGCCGCCCTCGCCGTCGTCGACGAGCGGGGCGAGGTCGGCGGTGACGTGCGCGCCGGCGTCGACCCCGCCGTCGCCTTCGAGCGCGTGTGGCCCGATCACGACGTGGTGCTGGTGGAGAACAGCGCACTGGAGCGCGCCGACGCCTCGCGAGCGGTGAGCGCCCCCGGCCTGGCCGACATCGCCGTGCGCACCGCGCTCCGGGACTTCGACGACGTGCTGGCCCGCCTGCTGCGCCACGTCGACCTGACCCGTGACCTCGTGGTCGTCGTGGCTCCCGCGCCGCCCCGGGCGAAGACGGAGCTGACGGTGTTCGCCATGGCGGGCGCAGGCGTGGAGCCGGGGCGGGCGCGCAGCGCCACCACGCGGCGCACGGGCTACGTCACGCTGCCCGACGTCGCGCCCACCGTGTTGCAGCGGCTGGGCGTGGCCGTGCCCGACTCGATGACGGGCACGGCGATCACCAGCGACGGCGGCGGCCGCTTCTCGGAGGGGCGGTTGGCCGACCTGGCCGCGGCCAACGAGCGCGCCCTGTTCCGCGACCGCATGCACGGGCCGTTGAGCACGGTGTTCGTCGTGTTCCAGGTGCTCGTGTACGCACTGGCGGTTCTCGCCCTGCGCCGTCGTCGGAGCCGGTGGCTGGAGGTGGCCGCCTTCGGTGCCTTGATCGTGCTGGCAGTCCCGCCGCTGGTCTTCCTGTCGGGGCTGGTGCGCTACCGCGAGCTGGGGGCCGCGGGGTACGGGTTGGCGCTGTTCGCGGGCGCGGCCGTTCTGGCGGGGGCGGCCTGGCGACTCGGTCGGCGGCATGCCCTGGCGCCGCCGCTGGCGCTGGTGGCGCTGCTCCTCGTCGTGCTGGTGGCCGACATCGTGACCGGGGGGCGGCTCCAGCTCGACACCGTGTTCGGCTACTCGCCGATCGTGGCGGGTCGCTTCGCGGGCTTCGGCAACCTCGCCTTCGCCCTGCTGGCGATCTCGGCGCTGATCACGGTCACCGCCGGGTGGGCGATGTCGAGGGGTCGCCGGGGCGCGCTGGTGGCGGGCGCGGTCGTGCTCACGGTGGTGGCGGCGGTCGACGGGCACCCCTCGATGGGTTCCGACGTGGGGGGCGTGCTCTCGACCGTGCCCGCGTTCGCCGTCACGCTGCTGCTGCTGGCGGGCGCCCGCATCGGCTATCGACGGGGCGCGGTGATCGCGGCGGGCACCGCGCTGGTGCTGGCGGTGTTCGCCTTCGTCGACCTGGCTCGGCCCGAGTCGTCGCGCACGCACTTGGGCCGCCTGGTGTCCGACGTGGCCGACGGCGGGGTGTCGGGCTTCTTCACCGTGTTGGAGCGCAAGGCGTCGGCCAACCTGTCGATCCTCACCACGACGGTGTGGGCCTACGTGATCCCCGTGGCGTTCGCCTTCCTCACCTTCCTGGTGTGGCGGCCGCACGGGCGGCTGCTGCGGGTGATCGAGCGGGTCGACGGCCTCCACGCCTGCCTGGTGGGCGCCGTGGTGGCGGGCCTGATCGGCTTCAGCCTGAACGACTCGGGAGTGGTCGTGCCCGCCACGATGCTGGCCGTGCTGCTGCCGTACCTGACCTGGCTCGTCGCCCGAGTCGCTCCAGTGGAAGGAACGCCGTCAGGCACACCACGTGGGGCAGGAACACGATCGTGATGGTGGCGAAGGTGACGGCGTGGAGGACCACCGCGCCCGCCCACACGGCCCGTCCTACGCGGCCGGGCAGCAGGATCAGCGGCGCCACCAGCTCGAAGGCCAGCAACCCGTACTGGGTGGCGTGCAGCACCCACGGGTAGTCGAGGAGCGGGTCGGCCAAGGAGGTGCCCCGTCGGGCCACGGCCCGCACCAGCGTGGCCGAGTTGACCCACTCGAGGCCGCCGAAGCGCAGCTTGGCGAAGGCGGCGAGGAAGTACGT
>DATAAM010000078.1:0-8275 GCA_036260075.1 Acidimicrobiales bacterium | reverse complement strand
GTGGAGGCGCTCACCAAGGGCATCGTGGCCAAGCTGCTGCACGACCCGACCGTGCGGCTCAAGGACGCGGCGGGCTCGCCCCGCGGCGACCGGTTGGCCGAGGCGCTGCGAGCCCTCTTCGACCTCTGATGCCGCTGCGGGCGGCGACGCGCGGCAGCGCGCTGGCCCGGTGGCAGACCTCGTACGTCGCCTCGCTGCTCGACGAGGAGGTGGAGCTCGTCGTCGTGGAGACGACGGGCGACCGCCGCCAGGACGTGCCCATCCACGAGATGGGGGGCACAGGCGTGTTCGTCAAGGAGGTGCAGGCGGCCGTGCTCGACGGCCGGGCCGACTTCGCCGTGCACTCGGCCAAGGACCTGCCCGCGCAGCCGACGGAAGGACTGGTGCTGGCGGCGGTGCCGGAACGAGGCGATCCTCGTGACGCCCTGGTGGGGTCGCGGCTCGACGACCTGCCGCCCGGGGCGCGCGTGGCGACGGGGTCGGTGCGGCGGCGGGCGCAACTGGCCGGGCTGCGGCCCGACCTCACGTTCTCCGAGCTGCGGGGCAACATCGACACCCGCCTGCGGAAGGCGGCGGCTTTCGACGCCGTGGTGATGGCGGCCGCCGCCCTGCAGCGACTGGGGCGGGAGGCCCACGTGGCCGAGGTGCTCGACGTCGAGGTGATGGTGCCGCAGGTGGGCCAGGGCGCGTTGGCGGTGGAGTGCCGGCCCGGCGACGAGGAGCGGTTCGCTGCCGTCGAGCACGCGCCGACCCGCCGGGCGGTCGACGCCGAGCGGGCATTCCTGGCCGAGCTCGGAGGCGGATGCAACCTCCCGGTGGGCGCGTACGCCGCGGTGGCGGAGGATGGGTCGCTGTCGATCGAAGGCTTGCTGGCCTCGCTGGACGGCCACGTCGTGCTGCGGGCTCGCGGCACCGACGGCGCCGCAGTCGCCCGTCACCTGCTCGACGACTGCGGCGGGAGAGACTTGCTCCCGTGACCGTCTACCTGGTGGGCGCCGGTCCCGGCGACCCCGGCCTGCTGACCGTGCGGGGCGCCGAGGTGCTGCGCCGGGCCGACGTGGTGGTGTACGACCGGCTGTCCGTCGCCTCGCTCCTCGACCTGGCGCCGCCGTCGGCCGAGCGCGTCTCCGTGGGCAAGACGCCCCGCGGTCCCGGCACGCCGCAGGAGGAGATCAACGCGCTGCTGGTCGAGCGGGGCAAGGCCGGACAGGAGGTCGTACGCCTGAAGGGCGGCGACCCGTTCGTGTTCGCTCGGGGGGGGGAGGAGGCGCTGGCCCTGCTGGAGGCGGGCGTGCCCTTCGAGGTGGTGCCCGGCATCACGTCGGCCGTGGCGGTGCCCGCCTACGCGGGCGTGCCCGTCACGCATCGCGGGCTGTCCACCTCGTTCACGGTGGTGACCGGGCACGAGGACCCGTGGGCGGCCACCGAGACCGACTGGGAGGCGGTGGCCCGCGTCGGCGGCACCGTCGTCGTGCTGATGGGCGTGGCCACGCGGGCGGCCATCGCCGAGCGGCTGATGGCGGGGGGGCTGCCCGGGGACACGCCCGTGGTGTCGGTGCAGTGGGGCACCCGGCCGCGGCAGCGCACCGTGCGCACCACGCTGGCGGCGCTCGGCACCACGGATGTCGAGGCGCCCGCCACGTTGGTGATCGGGGCGGTGGCCGCCCTCGACCTGGCCTGGTTCGAGCGGCGCCCGCTGTTCGGCCGCCGGGTGGTGGTGACGCGGGCGCGGGAGCAGGCGTCGGGGCTGGCCGAGCGGCTGGGGGCGCTGGGTGCCGAGGTCGTGGAGGTGCCGACGATCCGGGTGGTGGGGGAGCCCGTCGACGTCGACCCGTCGGCCTACGACTGGGTGGTGTTCACCTCCGCCAACGCGGTGGCGCAGGTGGCGGCCGGCCTGCGCGACGCCCGGTCGTTCGGTTCGTCGCAGGTGGCGGCGGTGGGATCGGCCACGGCCGAGGCGCTGCGGTCGTTCGGCGTCGTGCCCGACTTGGTGCCGGAGCGCTTCGTGGCCGAGGCGTTGGTGGGGGCGTTCCCGGCCGGGCCCGGACGGGTGCTGCTGCCGCAGGCCGCCGACGCCCGCCCGGTGCTGGCCGAGGGGTTGCAGGCCAAGGGCTGGGAGGTCGAGGTGGTCACCGCCTATCGGACGGAGCCGGTGGCGGTGGAGCGCCCCCCGGCGGCCGACGCCATCACGTTCACGTCGTCGTCGACGGTGAGGAACTACGTGGCGGCCGTCGGCCTCGAGCACGTACCGCCGGTGGTGGTGTGCATCGGCCCCGTCACCGCCCAGACGGCGGGCGAGCTCGGCCTGCGCGTCGACGTGGTGGCCGAGGTGTCGACCGTCGAAGGCCTCGTCGACGCGCTGGTGGCCGCGCTGGCGGACTAGCGGACGGCGATTGCCGTCACCGCGCCGAAGACGGCGACGAGCATGGCTGTCAACCCGCTGGTCCAGGCGATGTACACCCTGGTCTGGGCCCGCAGTGCCCGCTCGAAGGTGGCGGTGAGCCGCTGTTCGAGGAGCTCGAGCCGTGTGTCGAGGTCCTGCTTGGTGGCGAGCTCTCGCCAGCCGTTGGGCGGCAACGACGCCATCATCGTCTCCGCCACGTCGTCGCCCATGACCTCGCGCAGGCGGTTGTGCATGCGGTTGCGTGCCCGTTCGTCGAGCATCGACCCTCTCCTTGGTACAGGTGACGAGAGAGGGGAGCGATCACGCTCGCTCCCGAGCGGTCGTGTGCCTGCACAGCCCTCCCTTCCGTCGTCCGTCGACTGTCGGAGGGGAGCGAGGCCGCCGCTCCCGATGCGTGGAACTGCATGATACACAAAGAGCGTGGTGCCGGGTGCCGCAGGCGACGGGGCGGACTAGCGTGCGCCGCCATGAAGAAGCTCCTGCTGCTCCTCATCCTCGTTGCGCTGGGCGTGGTGGCCGCCAAGAAGCTGCGCGTCGAATAAGGCTCGGAGGCGGCGGCGGGGGCGCCGCTGTCCGCCCGCGGGCCCGCCACCACACGAGGGCCGCCGCCGTGGCCGCCACCGCCAACCCGCCCACCGCCGCGGTCGGGCCGGCCGGGGGCGTCGGCACCCGTCGCGTGCGCAGCGGCACCGGGCGGTTGAAGTACCGCACCTCCCAGCCCCGCTCACGCGCCAGCTTGAGCAGCACGCGGTCGGGGTTCACCGCCACCGGGTGGCCGACCGCCTCGAGCATGGGCGCGTCCGTGTAGGAGTCCGAGTACGCGTACGACGCAGCCAGGTCGATGCCTTCGGCGGCCGCTCGCTCCTGCATGGCCTCCGCCTTGAAGGGGCCGTACGCGTAGAACGCCATCTCGCCCGTGTAGCGCCCGTCCTCGTCGACCTGGGCCCGGCTGGCGATGGCCTCGTCGACGCCGAGGTACTCGGCCAGCGGCTGCACGAGCTCCTCCGGCGAGGCCGACACGATGAAGACCCGCCGGCCGGCCGCCCGGTGCTCGGCGACGAGGTCGGCGGCCTCGGCGTACACGATCGGCTCGACGACCTCTTCCAGCGTCTCCCGCACGATGCGCTGGACCCGCTCGCGCTCCCAGCCGCGCGTGAGCCGCAGCACCGACTCGCGGATGCGGGCCAGCTTCTGCTCGCCCGCCCCGAGGTGCATGTACACGAGCTGGCCGTAGAGCGCCCGCACCACGTGGCGTCGGGAGATCAGGCCCTCGCGGTAGAACGGCCCGCCGAACGCGACCATCGACGCCTTGGCGATGACGGTCTTGTCCAGGTCGAAGAACGCCGCCTCCACGGCGGCGATGCTAGGGAACCCCGGCTACCGCTGGTACTCGCGCAGCAGCCGCTCGAACTGCCGGGCCACGAACGCCTCGGCGTACTCCGGCGAGGTCCGCCGGGCCCGCACGGTGCTGAGGATCAGCGAGCGCGGCGACAGGAAGCGCTCCTCGGCCAACGCGGACAGGTAGAGCACGGCGGCGAGCAGCAGCAAGGTGCCCGGGATCACGAGGAGGGGCCAGCCCGACATACGCATCGCTCGTCCCCGGCCGGGCCCGGCGGAAAACCTCTTGCGTGCCGTGGCGGCGCGCCGTAGGTTCTCGGTCGTCCCTTCCCCCTGACGTCCGTTCGTCGCGTCCGGGAGGGACTCGTGCTCGTCGCCTGCTGGTCCGTCAAAGGCGGCAGTGGCACCACCGTCGTCGCCACTGCCCTCGCCCTGCTCTTGGCGCGCGCCGCGCCGTCCGGCGTCCTGCTCGTCGACCTCGGCGGCGACGTCCCCGCTGCGCTCGGCGTGCCCGACCCCGAGACCCCGGGCGTCGCCGACTGGATCGAGGCCGTCGGCGACGCCGATGCGCTCGGCCGGCTGGCCGTCGACGTGGGCGAGTCGGTGCACGTGCTGCCGCGGGGCACGCGGTCGTCCGCGCTCGCCACCTTCGGCGCGCCCGAGGGCGAGCGGCTGGCGGCCGCCCTGCACGAGCACCCGCAGCCGGTCGTCGTCGACTGCGGTCCGCCCGCCACAGGGGTGGGCACCGCCGTGGCCGGTTCGGCCCCGGTGTCGCTGCTCGTCCTGCGCCCGTGCTTCCTCGCCTTGCGGCGCGCCGTCGACGCTCCCATGCGGCCCTCCAGCGTCGTGCTCGTCGAGGAGCCCGGGCACCTGCTGCGCCCCCGTGACGTCAGCGCCGTGCTGGGGGTGCCGGTGGGTGCCCGCATCCCCTGGGACCCGGCGGTGGCCCGTGGGGTCGACGGCGGCCTGCTGCCCCGGGGCCTCCCCCGAGCGTTGGAACGGGCCCTCCGGGAGGCGGCATGACCGTCGACGCCCAGGCCCATCGGGCCGTGCGCGACCGGGTGCTGGCGGAGCTGCCGGCCGAGCGCCGCGGCTCGCGGGCAGAGGTCGCCCGGCTGGCGCGCCACACCGTCCCGCTCCTGCCCCGCCCCTCGCTCGACGAGGTGGTCGACGCTGTGCTGGCCGACATCCGCGGGCTCGGCCCGCTCGAGCCGTTCCTGGCCGCCGCCGACGTCGACGAGATCCTCGTCAACCCCGACGGCCGGGTGTGGGTGGAACGGGCGGGCGGGCTGGAGCCCACCGACACGTGCCTGGGGCCGTCGGTGGTCGCGCACCTGGCCGAGCGCATCGTGGCGCCGCTCGGCCTGCGCATCGACCGGGCCTCCCCACTGGTCGACGCCCGCCTGCCCGACGGCTCACGGGTCAACGCCGTGCTGCCGCCGCTGTCGCCCGACGGGCCGAGCCTCACCGTCCGTCGCTTCCGACAGCGCTGCCTGCCCCTGGAGGCCTTCGCGCCCCCGCCGGTGTGCGAGCTGCTGCGCGGTGCCGTGCGGAGCCGAGCCAACGTGCTCGTCGTGGGCGGCACGTCGTCGGGCAAGACGAGCTTGCTCAACGCGCTGGCCGGCGCCATCGCGGCAGGCGAGCGCATCGTCACCGTGGAAGACACCGCCGAGCTGCGCCTGCCGCTCGACCACGTCGTGCGCCTCGAAGCGCGCCCGCCCAACGCCGACGGGGCGGGCGAGGTCACGGTGCGCCGCCTCGTGCGCAACGCCCTGCGCATGCGCCCCGACCGCCTCGTCGTGGGCGAGGCGCGAGGGGCGGAGGCGCTACGTCATCGGGTTCACACAGGTTCCCCGTGCCGTCGGGGCCGGTGGCTGCGAATGCATCGTGCAGCCGGTCCCACACGGTGCCTTCGACGCGGACGCGTGCGATCTGCTTGAGCCCGACGCACCGCTCGCAACGGACGCCGGCGCGACCGCCGGCCACCTTGCCCTTGCCGTTGCAGGCCGGGCAGGTGTCCCAACCGAGGACGGTGACCTGGGCGTCGAGCAGGGTGAGGACGTGGCGCTGCTGCTGCGGGGTCATGGCGTGGAGGCGGTGGGCTGCCAGGTCGGCCAGCTCCCACAGACGGCGCAAACGGCCGCTGTCGGCCGCGTTCTGCTCCTGCCATGCCTCCAGTTGGGCCTGGTGGCTCCTGAGCGCGTCTAGCTCGGCTTGGAGGGCCTTGGTAGCTTCGGCCAGAGCGGCGGCGGGCAGGCCGGCCTTGGCATACTCGGTGATCGTCTCGGACAAGCTGCGCTCTAGCCGGGCGATCTTGCTGGCGACGGTGGTGAGCTGCTTGCGCTCGACGCCGACCTGGGTGGAGCGCAGCCCGAGGTAGTCCTGGGCCATAGCCAGCAGCCGTTCGGGATCGGACAGGAGGGCGGTGACTTCGTTCCACACCGCGGCCTCGACTTGGTTGGCGTCGAGGCGGCGGCACTCGCAGCGGTCCTCGGCCCTCCAGGCCGTGTGGTTGCATACGTACTGCCGGTAGCCCCGCTGGCGCCAGTAGGCGCCCGCGTAACTGGCCCCGCACGGCGCCTTGAGCATCCCCCGCAGCACGTAGAACTGGTCATGCACATGCGGCATCGACGTCGCCGCGAGCGCGGCCCGCAGCCGTACCTCGCGCTGGCTGGAGATGAGCGCGGGAACCTCGACGGTGAACGCTTCGCCCTTGGGGGCCGGCTTGCCGGAACGGGTGCGGGCGTACTTCCAAGCGCCGGCGAGTGGGAGTTCCTTCAACATGCGGCGGACCAGAGCGTGCGTCCAGCGCGCGGCGCGACGGGGCTTGCGCCCCTCGGCGTTGAGCCGGTCCGCGACTTCCTGCGTGGTGGCGCCGCCGATGAGCATGTCCACCGCGAGGCGGACGGTGGCGGCCTCGTCCTCATTGACGGCGAGCCGCTTGTGCTTGGTCCCCTCAACGGGCTCGATACGGAACCCGAACGGGGGCGGGCCTCCGGGCCAGTAGCCCATCTTGGCCACGGCGCGCAGGCCGTCGTTGGTGCGCTCGATGATGCGCTCGCGCTCGAACCCGGCGAACACGGCCAGCATGGTCCGCTGGAGGCGGCCGGCCGACGTGGTCGCGTCCCACGGCTCCGACGCTGACAGCAGCATCGCCCCCGCCGACTCGATGTGCTTGATCGACTGGAGGAAGGTGAGCGCGTCGCGCGCGTAGCGGTCCACCTTGTAGACGACGACCACCTGCACCAGCCCGGCCTGCACGTCGCGGATGAGTCGTACGAGGTCGGGACGGTCGGCCGCGTCCTTCGCCCCTGACACGCCCTCGTCCTCGACATAGTGCTGGACGAACCGCCACCCCCGCGCGGCGATGAACGCTTCGTTGGCCTGGGCCTGGGTGTCAAGTGACGTGCCCTCCACCGCTTGGGCGTGGGTGCTCACCCGCAACAGGGACGCCGCGGCGATCCCGTTAGCCTGGGTCACGTCAGTACCTCCTGCGTAGGTGCTGGCCAGGCCGGGGGATGTTGGCGCATCGCCCCGGCCACTATCCGCCCATTTTATAACCCTCCGCCGTAACTGCCCGGCGGTCGGGGTTGCTCACTCGGACGCCCCGTCGACGGGCGCGCGCTCGGGCGCGAACAGCGCCAGCAGCAGCGCCTCGTAGGCGTCCCGGCTGCCCCCGCCGCACCACACCGCCTCCGTGCGGACGCTGCCCGGCCCGTCCGTATCCTGGCCCTGGTCCCACCCGCCGGGGACCGCGCGAAGGCCCAGATCCGTGTCCGGGCATTCGTCGCGCTCGCGGTGCCCATCCCACTCCGGGCGGCGGGCCAGGCTCACGCCGCGCCCCTCCAGCCCGAGGCCGTTCCGATCCCCGACGCAGTGGAAACGGACGCGGCATCGCGCGGGTGCTGGTGGTGGACGACACAGACGGCATCCGCGCCGTGCTGCGATTTGCCCTGGAAGCGCCCCGCCACGCGGTCGTGGCGGAGGCGGCCACGGCCGACAAACGCGTGGCCATCGCCGAGCAGGCGGCGGCCGAGGCGGTGGTGCTCGACTTCCACATGTCGGGCATGAATGGCGCCGAGGCAGTGCACCACTTCCGCGCCGTCGCCCCGCCCGCCGCGACCATGGCGGCCGCGGTGGTCGGGCGCGAGCGAGTGCACGAAGTCGCGCAGGCCGTCGGTCGGGACGCGTCGGGCAGAGCCGATGCGCACGGAGGCGATGGCGCCCTCGGCCATCAGCTCGTAGAGCTTGGTGCGCCCGATGGCCAGCGCCTCCGCCGCCTTCTCGGGCCTCAGCAGGAGCCTCTCGGACCGGTCCTCGACGGGTCCGCGCTAGGCACCGAGCCTCCGGGCGTCGGCCGCCGCCGCGGCCGCTTCGAGGCGAGCGACCCGTTCGCGCAGGTCGGTGACGCCCCCGTCGATCCGGTCGGTCGTGGCCTGCATTCGCTCGATCGCGGCGCCCAGCACCTCGAGGGTGCGGTCGACCGCGGCCTTCCGCTCCTCCGAGGCCGCCCGTTGCGCCGACCGCGCCTGG
>DATAAM010000077.1:0-6955 GCA_036260075.1 Acidimicrobiales bacterium | reverse complement strand
GGCCGCGCTCACGGCCGCGGCGCGGTCGCCCGTGCACGCCTACCTGTTCGTCGGCCCACCGGGGACGGGCAAGCGCACGGCGGCGCGGTCGTTCGCCGCTGCCCTCCTGTGCCCGCAGGGCGGCTGCGGCGCGTGCGAGGTGTGCCGACGGGTGCGGGCGGGCGTCCACCCCGACGTCGTGGTGCACGAGCGCGAGGGCGCCCGCATGTCGATCGACGACGCCCGGGAGCTGGCCCGGCTGGCGGCGCGCTCGCCCATGGAGGGTGGGCGGAAGGTGATCGTGATCCCCGAGTTCCACCTGGCGGCGCCGATCGCGGCGGCGCTGCTGAAGACGATCGAGGAGCCGCCGGAGTCGGCCGTGTTCGTCGGGTTGGTGGAGACGCTGCCCCCCGAGTTCGTGACGATCGCCAGCCGGTGCGTGCGCGTCGAGTTCGGGCCCGTGCCCGAGCGCGACCTGGCCGCCGCGCTGGTGGAGGAGGGGGTGGCCCCGGAGACGGCGGCGGCGGCCGCAGCGGCGGCCGAGGGGCGCGTCGACCGGGCCCGCCTGCTGGCCTCCGATTCCGGGTTCGCGGCTCGGCGGTCGCTGTGGCAGTCGGTCCCGGAGCGCCTCGACGGCCGCGGCGCCACGGTGGCCACGCTGGTCGACGAGCTGCTGGCCTCGCTCGACACCATCGTCGAGCCCTTGGCGGCTCGGCATGCCGAGGAGGTGGCCGCGCTCGACGAGCGGGCCCGTCTCTACGGCGAGCGCGGGCTGGGTCGCAAGGAGCTGCTCGAGCGGCACAAGCGGGAGCAACGGCGGGCCCGCATGGACGAGCTTCGCTTCGGGCTGGCGGCGCTGGCGGGGGCCTACCGCGACCGGCTGCTCACCGCCGAAGGACGGCGGGCGGCGGCCGCCCTGGCCGCCCTCGAGGCCGTCGCCGCGGCCAACGAGGCGCTCGTCCGCAACCCCAACGAGACCCTCTTCCTCCAGGCGTTGCTCCTGAGGATCGACCAAGGCACCGCTGCTACCCTCGAAGCCCGCGTCCCGCCCGGGTAGCTCAGTCGGCAGAGCAACGCACTCGTAATGCGTAGGTCACGGGTTCGAATCCCGTCTCGGGCTCCCTTTTCGACGTGTGCGGCGCGACCGCGGGGCTAGCCTCGGCGGCATGGCCGAGCAGGCGACATTCGCCGACGTGGCGATGGAGCACATGCCTTCGCTCTACACGGCCGCCCTCCGCATGACCCGCAACCCGGCCGAGGCCGAGGATCTCGTGCAGGAGACCTACCTCAAGGCGTACCGCGCCTTCGGGTCGTTCCAGGCGGGCACCAACCTCAAGGCCTGGCTGTACCGCATCCTCACCAACACGTTCATCAACGCCTACCGAGCCAAGAAGCGCCGCCCCGAGCAGGCCGACGTGGAGGACGTCGAAGACCTCTACCTTTACCACCGCCTCGGCGGGCTCGAAGCGGCCGCCGCCGGGCGCAGCGCCGAGGAGGAGGTGCTCGAGCGCTTCACCGACGACGAGGTGAAGGAGGCGATCGAATCGCTCCCCGAGCAGTTCCGCCTCGCCGTGCTGCTGGCAGACGTGGAGGGATTCACGTACAAAGAGATCGCCCAGATCCTCGACATCCCGATCGGCACGGTCATGAGCAGGTTGCACCGCGGAAGAAGGGCGTTGCAGAAGCGGTTGTACGACTTCGGTATGGCACGCGGGCTCGTGGGAGAGCGTTGATGGGCGACTGCGACGACGCCGTGCACCGGCTGTACCACTTCCTCGACGGCGAGCTCGACGATGCTCGGCGGGCCGAGATCCAGCGCCACCTCGACGAGTGCCTGCCCTGCCTGGAGGCCTTCGACTTCGAGGCCGAGCTGCGCCAGGTCATCGCCATGAAGTGTCGCGACCAGGTGCCCGAGGCCCTCCGCCGTCGCATCGCCGAGGCCATCCACCACGAGTCGCGCCGGGACGGTGGCGGGTAACCGGCCCGAAGCACGCGTCCGCATCCCGTTCGTCCTCCAGGACTGGCGCGCCGTCACCTTCGTCCACTGGCGCTGCGAGCCCGAGGCGGTGGCCCGCCTGCTGCCTCCCGGCCTCACCCCCGACGTGCTCGACGGCTCCGCTTGGGTGGCCCTGACGCCGTTCCTCGTGCGCCGCTTCCGGGCGCCGTTCCTGCCACCGCTGCCCGGGGTGTCCGAGTTCCCGGAGACCAACCTGCGCACGTACGTGCGGGCGCCCGACGGGCGCGACGGCCTGTGGTTCCTCTCCCTCGACGCCGGGAACCTGGCCACAGTGGCGGGCGCCCGGGTCGGCATCGGGGCCCCGTACTGCTGGGGCGACTACTCGGTGGAGCAGGGCGACGGCGTGGTGCGCTACCAAGGGCGCCGTCGCCACCGCCCCAACGCCGAGTACCGGGTCGAGGTGCAGCCGACGTCGCCGCCGCGGGCCGACGTCGACGACCTGGTGGCCCGCCTGGTCGGCCGCTGGCGTGCGTACACCCGGCACGTCGGCCGCCTGTGGGTGGTGCCCGTCGAGCACGAGCCTTGGCCCGTGCAGGAGGCGAAGCTCCTCCGCTGCGACCAGTCGGTCACCGCTGCCGCGGGCCTGCCCGACCTCGGACCGCCCGCGCTGGTGCACTTCGCCGAGGGCGTGCACGCCCGCCTGGGAATACCCGCTCCGGCGAGGGCGTTGCGGCCGGCATGAGCGAGCGTTCCGTCGCGGGGACCCCGTTCAACGGCGGCGGCCGTCCCTCCCGGTCCTTCGCCCGTGGACGGGTCTGCAAGGACCCCGGCTGCACCACCGTCCTCTCCATCTACAACGACAGCACCTACTGCGCCCAGCACGCGCCGCTGACCGTCCCGCGGACCCGAGGCAAGAAGATCGCCTGAGGACCGGTTCGAACGAGCCCGGCACCCGGCCCTACCATCGACGACATGGACCCGATCCTCGCCGCCAAGGTCTGGCACTACTGGATCTCCGTCGTGCTGGTGGCCACAGGCGTGCTGGCCGTCGTCGCCCTCGTGATCGGCTACCTCGTGAAGGTGACCGCCAACAAGTACCCGCGGAGCTGAGTGCCCGGCGGGCCGATCGCGTGGGACCTGGCCGAGCGGGTCGCCGTCCGGGTCGCCGGTAGCGACCCCTTCGCCGAGTCGTACCACTACGCCTCGCTGGCCCCCGACTTCGAGGAGCTGACGGCCGAGGCCGAGGAGCTGGTGGCCGCCGCCACCGGCCTCCGCTCGCTCGCCGGCCCCGCCCGCGCCCGCGTCACCGACCGGGCGGGCTGGGTGCGGGCCAACATCGCCTCGTTCCAGCGCCTGCTCGGCCCGGTGGTCGACAAGCTCGGCTCCCGCCTGGAGCGCAACCCGCTGGCTCCGGCCAGTCGGGCGGTGGCGGGCGCGCAGGTGGGCACCATGCTGGGCTGGATGGCCACCCGGGTGCTCGGCCAGTACGACCTGCTCCTGGTCGAGGAGGAGCGGCCCGAGGAGCAGGACATCGTCTACTACGTGGGGCCCAACGTCTTGGCCCTCGAGAAGCGCTTCGGCTTCCCACCCCGCGAGTTCCGCCTGTGGCTGGCGCTGCACGAGGTCACCCACCGGGCACAGTTCACCGGCATCCCGTGGATGCGCGACCACTTCCGCTCGCTCGTCCACCGCAGCCTCGACAGCATCGACCCCGACCCCCGCCGCTTCCTGGAGGCACTGCGCCGGGCGGTCGAGGGCGTCCGCGCCGGGCGCAACCCGCTCGACGACGGCGGCATCGTGTCGCTCCTGGCCGGGCCCGAGCAGCACGCCGTGCTCTTGCAGGTGCAGGGCCTGATGAGCCTGCTCGAAGGCCACGGCGACGTCACCATGGACCGGGCCGGGGCCGACCGCATCCCCAGCGCGGAGCGCTTCGCCCGGGTGCTGCGGGAGCGCCGGGCCTCGGTGCAAGGCCCCGCCCGCCTGCTCCAGAAGCTGCTCGGCCTGGAGGCCAAGATGCGCCAGTACGAGCAGGGCGAGCGCTTCGTGGAGGCGGTGGAGCGGGCGGGCGGGCCGGAGCTGCTGGCCCGCGCCTGGGAGGGGCCCGAGTGGCTGCCGTCGCTGCCCGAGATCCGCGAACCGGCCTCCTGGATCGCACGCGTGCAGCAATCGTCTGCAGCCACTGGCTAGCCTGCCTGCGCGATGGCGTCCGTTCTGGTCGTCGACGACGAAGAGGACATCCGCGACCTCCTCCGCATCAACCTCGAGCTCGACGGCCACCACGTGACCACCGTCGCGAGCGGGCCGGAGGCGCTCGAGTGCCTCCGCGACACAGCGCCCGACGTCATCGTGCTCGACCTCATGATGCCGGGCATGGACGGGTGGGAGGTGCTGACCCGCCTCAAGATGGGCTCCTCCGAGTCGGCCGACGTCCCCGTCCTGCTCCTCACCGCCCGGGCCGACGACATGGACCGCATCCGAGGCGGCATCGAGGGCGCCATCCACTACATCACCAAGCCGTTCACGCTCGACGACCTGCGCAGCGAGGTGCGCAAGGCGCTGGAGGGCGAGCCCGAGTCGGTGAAGCGGCGGCGGGCGCAGCACGAGGCCCTCGAGCGCCTGGCCCGCCTCGAGAGCGGTGCCGCGCCTGCCGAGGGCACGGGCCCCCGGCCCCGGTTGACGAAGTTGGAGACGCCGCCGGAGACGAAGGACTCGGCTGTCCGCATCCGCCGGCTCTCGCCCGACGCGCTGGCGGACCTCTCGCTCAAGCAGCGCGAGCTGCTGGACGCCATCGCCGCCAACCCCACGGTGCGGGCAGCCGCCGAGCAGCTGCACGTCAGCCGCTCCAACGTCTATGCCAGCCTGCGGCGCATCGCCCGCAAGCTCGACGTGAAGTCCGTGCCCGAGCTGGTGGCGCTGATCCGCCAAGGTGGGCTCACTGGGCCCGGCGACTGAGCGGCTGCTCGCCCGCTGCACGTTCCCGCCCCGGGGGACGCCGCTCGACTGCGCGGTGTCGGGGGGCGCCGACTCGCTGGCGCTGTTGGCGCTGGCCTGCGCGGCCGGGTGCGAGGTGACGGCCGTCCACGTCGACCACGGCCTGCGCCCCGGCTCGGCCGCCGAGGCCGACGTGGTGGAGGCGGCCGCTGCCCGCTTCGGAGCCCGCTTCCGCGGCGTCCGGGTGGAGATCGCCCCGGGGCCCAACCTCGAGGCCCGTGCCCGCGCCGCCCGCTACGCAGCCCTGCCGCCCGGGGTGGCCACCGGGCACACGGCCGACGACCTGGCCGAGACGGTGCTGCTCAACATGTTGCGGGGCGCCGGGCTCGACGGGCTGAGCCCCCTGCTCGGCGAGGAGCAGGGCAGGCCTCGCCGGCCGCTGCTCCAGCTGCGGCGGTCCGAGACGGCGGCGCTGTGCGACTCGCTCGGGCTGACGCCCGTGGTCGATCCCACCAACGACGACCGGGCCCACCTGCGCAACCGCATCCGCGCCGAGCTGGTGCCGCTGCTCGACGCGCTGGCCGAGCGCGACGTCGTGGCCGTGCTGGCCCGCCAAGCCGTGCTGCTGCGCGACGACGCCGAGCTGCTCGACGAGCTGGCGGCGGCGATCGACCCCGCCGACGCCCGCGCGATCGCGGCCGCACCGCTCCCCCTCGCCCGCCGGGCCGTACGCCGGTTGCTGCGGGGCGAGCACCCGCCGGACGCCGCCGCCGTGGAACGCGTGCTGGCCGTTGCCCGCAACGAGGCGGTGGCGTGCGAGCTGCCCGGGCGACGGCGGGTGCGACGCTCGGGTGGGCGGCTGTTCGTGGAGTCTCTGTAAGGTTCCGCCCGCATGTCTGCGGTCGACCCCAACCTCGGTGAGATCGTCGTCCCGGAGGACGCGCTCCAACGGCGCATCACCGAGCTGGGCGAGCAGATCACCGCCGACTACGACGGCCGGCCGCCGCTGCTCGTGGGCGTGCTGAAGGGGGCGTTCCTCTTCATGAGCGACCTGGCCCGCCACATCCGCCTGCCCGTCGAGTTCGACTTCATGGCCATCTCCTCGTACGGCAGCGCCACCAAGACGAGCGGCGTCGTCCGCATCGTGAAGGACCTCGACCTCGACCTCTCGGATCGCCACGTGCTGGTGGTCGAGGACATCGTCGACAGCGGGCTGACGTTGGCCTACCTGCGCCGCAACCTCCAGGCCCGCGGCCCGGCCAGCCTGGAGGTCTGCGCCCTGCTGGTGAAGGACGGCCTCCAGAAGACAGATCCCGACCTGCGCTACGTGGGCTTCTCGATCCCGCCCGACTTCGTGGTGGGCTACGGGCTCGACGTGGCCGAGCGCTACCGCAACCTCCCCTACGTCTGCCGCTACCTGGGATCGGCGTAGGCGAGGGCACTGAGTACGCTGGGAAGCACCGTGCGCAAGCTCTTCCGCAGTGCCGCCTTCTACGTCGTCCTCGCGTTGGTCGTCCTGGCGGTCGCGGGCAGCCTGCTGGGAGGGGGCGACAAGCGCGAGAAGCTCACGCTGAGCCGGCTCCAGGCCTTGGTCGCCGAAGGCCGGGTGGAGTCGGCCACGATCGTGGGCGAAGGCAAGATCCGGGGCGAGCTGCGGGGCGGCCAGAAGTACGAAGGCACGTTCCCGGCCGAGTACGCCGACGAGCTCACCCAGCAGCTCCTCAGCGCCGACCCGAGGGTCGACGTGGCCTCCAAGGAGGACAAGGAGAACGTCTGGCTCTCTCTGATCTACAACTTCCTCCCGATCATCCTGCTGTTCGGCGGCTTCCTCTGGATCATCAACTCGATGCAGGGCGGCGGCAACCGGGTCATGCAGTTCGGCAAGGCCAAGGCGAAGGTCGTGTCGAAGGACCAGCCGCAGGTCACCTTCGCCGACGTGGCGGGCGCAGCCGAGGCGGTGGCCGAGCTTCAGGAGATCAAGGAGTTCCTGGAATCGCCCACCAAGTTCCAGGCCATCGGGGCCAAGATCCCCAAGGGCGTGCTGCTGTACGGCCCGCCCGGCACCGGCAAGACCCTCCTCGCCCGGGC
>DATAAM010000076.1:0-2267 GCA_036260075.1 Acidimicrobiales bacterium | reverse complement strand
GTCCTTGTAGTAGCCGATGGGCGTGCGGCCCTTGACCGCCACCCGCCCGACCTCGCCCGAGCCCGGCTCCACCTCCCGGCCGTCCTCGGCTATCACCTTGGCGTTCTCGCCGATGGTGAACTTCGCCGTGCGGGTGGTGCCCGAGCCCGACGACACCGACGAGCCCAGCCCCAGGGCCTCCGACGAGGAGAACATGTCGACGAGGAGCATGCCGGGGTGGTGGCCGAGCAGGCCCTGCTTGGTCTCCTCCGACCACATCACGCCCGACGACACGATGGCCATGAGGCTGGTCACGTCCCAGCGGTCGGGCTGGGCGTCGAGGGCGGCCAGGATGGGCTTGGCGAAGGCGTCGCCCACCAGTGCGATCGCGTTGACGCGATGCTCGTGCACGGCGTCGAGCAGCTCGACGGCGTCGAACGTGCGGCTCTCGAGCGTGACGATCGCCCCCGCCGCGTTGAGCACCGAGAACGACACCATGGCGCCGGTGCCGTGCATGAGGGGAGCGGCGGGCAGCCCGACCAGGCCCGGCTTCTCGATCGTGCGCCGCACGTCGTCGAGGCCACCGTCCTCCGGGTAGCGCACGATGAGGTTGCTCCGGTTGAGCAGGGCGAACAGGTCGTCCTGTCGCCACATCACGCCTTTCGGCATGCCGGTGGTGCCGCCCGTGTAGAGCATGTAGAGGTCGTCGCCGTCGCGGCCCCACGGCGCCGCCGCCCGCCCCTCCTTGCCCCGGGCAGCCGCGTCCTCGTAGGAGAGCGCCCACTCCGGGCACGGTCCCGACCCGTCGTCGACCCACAGCCAGCCCTTGACCGACGGCAGCTTCCCTCGCAGCGACTCGATGCGCTCGGCGAACGTGCCGTGGAACACCACGGCCGCCGCGTCCGCGTTGTCCCACAGGTAGACCAGCTCGTCGTCGGCGTAGCGGTAGTTCGTGTTGACCGGGACCAGGCCCGCCTTCCAGATCCCGAACATCGACTCGAGGTACTCGGGACAGTTGTGGAGGTACTGCGCCACCTTGTCCTGGCGCTGCACGCCCAGGTCGAGCAGCGCCCGGGCGACGCCGTCGGCCCGGCGGTCGGCCTCGGCCCAGGTCCGCGTGCCCCGCCGGTCGATCAGTGCGGGTGCGTCGGGCACCCGCTCGGCCACGACCTCCCAGACGTCGGCGAAGTTCCAGCCCGGCATGCGTCCCCCTCGAGTTCGAGGCCAGTCAGTGTAGGTTTCGCCCGTGGACTTCGAACTGCCTGGGGAGGGCGACCCACGCCGGGTCGAGGTACGGCGCTGGCTCCAGGCGCACCCCACACCGTCGTACCGCGAGCTGGCCGAGGCGGGCTACACGGCGCCGCACTGGCCCCGCCCGTGGGGCCTCGACGCCGATGCCGTGCACCAGCTGATCATCGATGACGAGCTCAAGCGGGCGGGCGTCACACGGCCCTACAACCCGATCGGCTTGGGGTGGGCGGGGCCGACCCTGCTCCACGCGGGCACCGACGAGCAGAAGGAGCGCTACCTCCCCGGCATCCTCGCCAACGAGGACATCTGGTGCCAGCTCTTCAGTGAGCCCGGGGCCGGTTCCGACCTGGCGGGCCTGCAGACCAGGGCCGAGCGCGACGGCGACGTCTACGTGGTGAACGGGCAGAAGGTCTGGACCTCGCTGGGCCACTTCGCCCGCTACGGCATCCTCATCGCCCGCACCGACCCCGACGCCCCCAAGCACAAGGGGATCTCCTACTTCGTGTGCCCCATGGACCTGCCCGGCATCGAGGTGCGACCCATCGTGGAGATGACGGGGCACCACACCTTCAACGAGGTGTTCCTCGACGACGTGCGCATCCCGGCCGAGAACCTGGTGGGCCGGGAGAACGAGGGCTGGGGGCTGGCCAAGGTCACGTTGGGCAACGAACGGGTCTCGCTCTCGGGCGAGGGGGCGCTGTGGGGGCGGGGGCCGACGGCCCACACGCTGCTCGACCTGGTCCGCAAGCGGGGCGGAACGGCCGAGCCGCTGCTGCGGCAGCGACTGGCCCGGCTGTACATCGAGGCCGAGGTGCTGCGGCTGATCCGGCTTCGCACGGTGACGGCGGCCGTGCAGGGCCGTCAGCCGGGGCCGGAGGCGTCGGTGCGCAAGGCGTTGGCCGACGAGCACGGGCAGCACATCATGGGCCTGGCCAAAGACTTGGCGGGCACGGCAGGCATGCTCACCGACGGCGAGTGGGGCGAGTGGCACGACGGGTTCCTGTTCTCGCCCGCCCTCACGATCGGCGGCGGCACCT
>DATAAM010000075.1:0-21657 GCA_036260075.1 Acidimicrobiales bacterium | reverse complement strand
GGAGGCTGCCGACGATCGGTTCGACGCCGCCGTGGTGTCGCCCGGCGTGGCCCTCCCAGACGCCGACGTGGTGATCATCCTGCCGCCCTCGGGCACCGGCGAGGTGGTCGTGCGACGGCGGGGGGAGCGGCAGAGCGAGCGGGTGGACGTGCCGTCCGTGGCCGCCCTGTTCGACGTGCTCGACGCCTACGCCCCCGCCGACCGCCGCCGCCGCCGTCCGTAGCCGCCCCTCGCCCGGGCCCGCCCGGGCCCGCCGCCGCCGTCCGTAGCCTCCGCCCGCCCGGGCCGGCCGCCGCCGTCCGTAGCCGGCCCCCCGCCCGGGCCCGCCACCGCCCACTGTTTGAGTGCCAAATCCCTGGCATTCCCGGGGTTTTGGCACTCAGACGCTGTCGGCCCAGTCTCTGCCGCCGGGGCTAGTGGGCGACGCAGGAATCGCGGCCTGCCCGCCGCCTGCCCGCCGCCCGGCCCGGGCGCCCGCCTGCGCTCAGACCGCCGATCGCCCAGTCCCGCCGCCGGGCTACTGGGCGACGCCGGAGTCGTCGGCGCCGTGCTCTTCGGGCTGGTGCATGTCGGCCCCGCTGCCGCCAGCGGGCCCGCCGCCCGCCGAAGCCGCCACCCCCACCGGCGCCCCGCCCCGCCCCTCCAGGGCGTCGAGCAGGTGCATGGAGATGTCCTGCACGACGATGTCGTCCCGGCCGTTCTCCTTCACGCCGTCGTCCAGCATGATGTAACAGAACGGGCACGCGGTGGCCACCCGGGTGGCGCCGGTGGCGATCGCCTGCTGCGAGCGCTCCGTGTTCACCTTCTTGCCGATGGACTCCTCCATCCACATGCGGGCCCCGCCCGCCCCGCAGCACATCCCCCGGGAGCCGGACTGCCCCATCTCCACGATGTCGATGCCCTTCAGCGACCCCAGCACCCGGCGCGGCGCCATGTAGATGTTGTTGTGCCGCCCCAGGTAGCACGAGTCGTGGTAGGTGACCCGCTCGTCCAGCCGGGCGTCCCGCAGGTCGAGGCGGCCCGTCTCGATCAGGTACTCCAGGAACTGCGAGTGGTGCACGACCTCGTAGTTGCCGCCCAGTTGCGGGTACTCGTTGCCCAGCGTGTTGAAGCAGTGCGGGCACTGCGTGATGATCTTCTTCACGCCCATGCCGTTCATCGTCTCGATGTTCTGCATGGCGAGCATCTGGAAGATGTACTCGTTGCCCGACCGCCGGGCCGGGTCCCCGTTGCACATCTCGGACGGGCCCAGGATGGCGAAGTCGATCCCCGCCCGCTGCAACAGCTTGGCGGTGGCCACCGTGACCTTCTTGTTCTTGTCGTCGAACGACCCCGCGCACCCCACCCAGTACAGGTACTCGTGCTCCAGCGGCGACGACCCGTCGACGATCTCCACCGACTCGGGCAAGGCGCGCACCCAGTCCGCCCGCTCGCCCTGGCTCATGCCCCACGGGTTGCCCGAGTTCTCCATCGACCGGTACGCGTTGCCCAGCTCGGTGGGGAAGTTGGACTCCATCAGCGACAGGTAGCGCCGCATGTCGAGGATCTTGTCGAGGATCTCGATGTTCACCGGGCAGATCTCGTCGCACGCCTTGCACGAGGTGCACGCCCAGATCTCCTCGGCGCTGATCCGCTCGAACACGTTGGCCGCCGTGACGGTCAGCTCCGGCTCGTGCCCCACGATCGGCGACACCGGCCCGCCCGGGTGGCTCTCCGACATCACCTGGCCGACCTTCAGCACGATCTCGCGGGGGTCGAGCGGCTTGCCGGTGGCGTTGGCCGGGCACACCGACGTGCACCGCCCGCACACCGTGCAGGCGTCGGTGTCGAGCAACTGCTTCCACGTGAAGTCCTCCACCACCGAGGCGCCGAAGCTCTCCAGCTCCGTCTCCATGAGGTTGGGCATGGGCTTCATGGCGCCCTTGGGGCGGTCGCGGTCCGAGAGGTACATGTTCAGCGGCGAGGTGAACATGTGGCGCAGCTTGGTGATCGGCAGGATGACCAGGAAGCTCACGAAGCTGAGGAAGTGGACGCCCCACAGCACCTCGTGCACCCGGGCCAGGCTGCCCATGCCGTCGAACAGGTTCGACAACGGCCAGCCCACCACCGACCACTTCTCGAACTCGGGCCTGCCCACCAGGGCGATGCGCGCCCCCTCCACGAGGAAGCCGCTCACGCCCATGACGGCGAAGGTGCCGAGGATCACGTAGTCCTCGGCTCGCGTCTTGATCTTCAGGCGGTACGGCCGCTTCACCCACCGCCGCCACGCCGCCCACCCGATCCCGATCAGGAAGACCACACCGGCCACGTCGCCGATCAAGGAGTAGCCGCGGTAGACGTCGCCGTGGAGGAACTTCCAGTCCTCCGGCAGCTGGTGGTTGATCTCCAGCACGGTGGTGACGGCGAACAGCACGAGGAAGCCGAAGTAGATGCAGGAGTGCATGAGGCCGGCCGCCGGGTCGCGCAGCAGCGTCTGCATGTAGACACCCGCCCGGAAGTCGGCCAGCCGACGCCCGACGTTCTTGCGGGTGGTGGCCCGCCGGTCGGGGCGACCCCGCTCCCAGTTCTCAATGCGCTTGGAGAAGAGCCACGCCACCGCCAGCGCCAGCACGGTGAGCGACGTGTAGAAGAGGGCCCGCAGCGGGCTCGGGATGTTGAAGAACACCTCGCGCTGCACCGGCGAGTCGTCGTGCTCCTGGGCCAGGGCGGCGACGATCCCGGACGCGGCGATGACGACGGCGAAGCCGACGCCGAAGAGGAGCGCGAGCTGCGACGGTCGCAGGCGCCGGGTGGGAGGGTTCGGCATGAGCGGGAAAGCTACCCGGCGGTAATCCGCCGCGACCAGCCATCCGAGCCCGCGCCCGCCGGGGGCGGGAGGGGCCTAGTGGTAGGCCTTGGCGTCGGAGTCGCGCAGGCGCGCCGCCATGGTGCGCAGCAGCTTGTGGGCGAGCCCGGGCACCTCGTCGAGGGTGCCGTTGAACTCCCGCTGGCCGATGACCAGGAGCCGCATGTCGGTGTCGGCCACGACCGTGGCCGAGCGCGGCCCCTTGTCGAGCAACGAGAGCTCCCCGAAGTACTGGCCCGGCCCCAGGGTGGCGATCTTCTTGCCGTTGCGCCGCACCGAGGCCTGCCCGTCGAGGATCAGGTAGAACTCGTGCCCCTGCCTGCCCTCCTCGGTGAGTGTGCGCCCGGCGGGCACGTCGACCTCGTCGGAGGCCCTTCCGATCATGTGCAGGTCACGTTTGCTGCAAGCGGAGAACAGCCACATCCGCCCCAGCTGGTCGAGCTTCTCGTCCTTGCGAGCCATGCCGTCACGCTACTGCGCGGCGGCCCCCGCGAGAGATTCCGAGCACGCCCTTCATTTCTTTGAAACAATAGGGCAACAAACCATTTCTAGGTTTTCAACCGTGGATGTCGTCTTCGTTCGCTGGCCGCAAGAGGGAGATCGGCGGGACCGACTTGCGATTGCCCAGGTGCCTCGGCTCCTGCTCCTCGACGCGGGCGTCGAGCCGCCCGAGCCGATCGATTGCCTGGAAGACTGGGTGCGCCTCCCGGCCGAGGACGGCGACATCCGGGCTCGCATCACGGCCATCGCCCGTCGCAGCGCCCTCCACGCCGAGCCCCTCCCCGAGCTCGACACCGACGGCGTCCTGCGCTACGGCCCCCGCTGGGTGCCGCTGCCGCCGGTCGAAGCCCGCCTGGTCGCCGCCCTGCTGGAGCGGTTCGGGGCGGTGGTGAGCCGGGAGGCCCTCGCCGAAGCGGGGTGGCCCGACGGCGCGCCCGGGCGCAACGCGCTCGACGTGCACGTCCTGCGCCTGCGCCGTCGCATCGCCTCGGTGTCGCTGGCCATTCGCACCGTGCGCTCCCGCGGCTACCTGCTGGAACCGGCCGAATGGACCGACCGCCACGCGGCCGAGATGCGCCAGATGGCGGGCCGCCAGTCCTGACGCGTCGGGCACGACCCGCTCGCTACACGGCGAGCCCTGTGGCGTGGGTCGAGGGGGCAGGCATGGCGTCGATCTCGGCGCGCAGGCGCCGGGCGTTGGCGAAGTAGAGCGGCTCGTCGAGCAGATGCTGGACGGCCCCGGGGCCGTCGAGCACGCCCGCGCCGGCGGCGGTGACGCGGAAGGCGAGCTCGAGCTCCTCGTCGTCGCCGGGGGTCATGACGACGGGCGTGCCCGCGGCCAGCGCGCCCATGACGAAGGCCCAGTCGGCCGAGCCCACGGCCACGTCCTCGTCGGGCGGCCGCGCCCGGAAGGGGCCGGGACGGAGGTAGGCGAAGCCGGGCGCCCACCGCTCGGGGCGAGCCGTCCACTGGAAGGACGGAGGCAGCACGGCCAGGTGGGCCACGGCGCGGCCGGGTCCGCCCCGGGGCGGCGGCACGGGCCGGGCGGCCACCACGATCGTGGGCAGGCCCCCCCGGTCGGCTCCCAGTTCGGCGCCTTCGGCCCGCGGGCCGTCGTCGTGCACCACCACGTCGGCCCCCCACTGCCGGGCCAGGGGAGCGAGGTCGCCGGCCAAGGCGGCCGCGGTGTGGTCGGGCTCGGCCTCCACGTCGAGGCCTGCGTGGAGGGCCTCGAACCCTGCCATCTCCACCGCCCCCGCCGTGTGCGGCGCCCCGGCGAAGGCGACGTCGTGCCCAGCCGCCTCGTAGGCAGCCGCCAACCCGGCCAGCACCTCCAACCGCCCCACGAACAGCGCCCGCATCAGCCAATTTTCTCCGCAAATGCGGGCCTGGGGCGCCGGGCCTGCGAAGAAAACGGGGCCGAGGCGGTCAGCGGCCCTGGTTCCTGACGGCCTCGGCGGCGGCGGCCGCGGCGTCCGGATCGAGGTAGCGGGCGTCGACCCGGCGCATGCGGTCGTCGAGCTCGTACACGAGCGGCTGGCCGGTGGGGATGTTGAGGCCGACGACCTCCTCCTCGCTCAGCCCGTCGAGGTGCTTCACCAGCGCCCGCAGGCTGTTGCCGTGGGCCGCCACCAGCACGACCCGGCCGCCCACCAGGTCGGGCACGATGCCGTCGTACCAGTAGGGCAGCATGCGCACGACCACGTCGGCCAGGCACTCGGTGGCGGGCAGCAGGTCGACCGGAAGCCCGGCGTAACGGGGGTCGAAGCGGGGATGGCGCTCGTCGTCG
The DNA here is from genome assembly GCA_036260075.1 of Acidimicrobiales bacterium. GTDB lineage: Bacteria > Actinomycetota > Acidimicrobiia > Acidimicrobiales > JAHWLA01 > DATAAM01. Next base: position 16,522 of record DATAAM010000075.1, on the reverse strand, counting down.
GGCTCGAGAGCGGGCGGCGGCGTGTCGTAGCTGCGTCGCCACAGCATGAACTGCTCCTCGCCGTAGCGGTCGAGCGTCTCCTTCTTGTCGAGGCCCTGCAACGCCCCGTAGTGGCGCTCGTTGAGCCGCCAGTGCCGCTTGACCGGGATCCAGAGGAGGTCGAGCTCCTCGAGGGTGAGGTTGGCGGTGCGCACGGCCCGCTTCAGCACCGAGGTGTGGGCCACGTCGGGCCGCAGGCCCGCCTCGGCCAGAAGGCGCCCGGCGTTGCGAGCCTGCTTCTCGCCCTCCTCCGACAGGTCGCAGTCGTACCAGCCGGTGAAGAGGTTCTCCCTGTTCCACACGCTCTCGCCGTGGCGCAGGAGCACGAGCGTCGCCATGGAGCGAAGTTAGCCCCCTTGACAGCAGCGCCCGGCGAGCGTAGAACTCGCCCTACACGCATCTATGGACCATTGATCGACGGCGTATCAATGGGTGGGGGGGACCACCGGTCGAGCGCCGTGCTCACAGTCGACGGCAGCCTCGAGTGCAACGGCGGGGGCGGGGGGCGCCTCCTGGCGAGCGGTTCGTCACGCAGCTCCACCATCACCAGCGCGTGTGACGGCACATCGACTCGTCCCGAGGAGGACCCATGCGTCTGTTCCGCGCCCGCCGGGGGCTCAAAGCCGCCTTGGCCGTCGCCGGCTCCCTGCTCCTGTCGGCCCAGTCGGCCCAGGCGAGCCACGACATGCAGTACGAGGTCACGCAGACGACCTACGTGAAGGACCAGTACCCGAACATCCGCGGCTACAGCTACTACGGCAGCGCCACACCGAAGACATCGGTGACCGACCTGCCTGCGGGCTACGACCTGGCCCACAAGGACAGCGCCACCAGCCCCATCACGCCGGTGCCCAACGACGAGGACGTGGTCGGCTCGGGCACAGCCCGCGCCCGGTGGCAGCCCTTCTGCGCGCCGGAGAGCGACCTCAACACCACGGTGAGGTGGGAGAACACCTGGGCCACACCCACACCCTCGGGCACGGTGGCGATGGTGACGATCGAGGCGGCCGGTGGCCTGTTCACCACCAACGCCTTCATCGTCAAGCAGGCCGACCACGACTACAAGATCGAGGTGCCCACAATGCCGTACTCGTCGGTGTGCTCGTCGACGACCGCAGGCTCCAACACGCTGACGATCAACGGGACCGTCTCCGGGTCGAGCCCGGCTCGGCGGGTCGTCCAGAACCCCGCCACGGCGGGCACGTACCGGTTCAACACCAGCTACACAGACACGGCAGGGGGCAACCACAGCGACTTCTACGACGTGACGATCACCAACTGACGCTCCGGCGGCGGAGCGTCCGGCCGTTCGCCTCCGGTCGGGCGCTTCGCCGCCTCAGCGGTGCCGACGCCGTTGCTCGACGAGGCCCCGCCCGGCCCGGCAGGCGAGGAAGGCACCGACGTCGGCCATCGCGGGCAGCACGACGGAGGTCCCGCAGAAGGCGTCCACCTGGCAGCTCGCCGTGCGCATCGTGGCGATCGCCCACAGCAGGCACAGCAGCCCGACGGCCACGCCGATGCCACGGAATGCGAGGTTGGCGGTGGTGGGACGGGCGACGACGTAGCCGGAGACCGGCAGGCTCGGGACCACCGCGAGTCCCACCGACCACGGCACGGGGTACGGCACGTCGTACCGGTCGTACGACCAGGCGACCAGGGTGGCCATGAGCACGGCCCAGCCGATCGCGCCGCTCGTGGCCACGAGGCGCGGCCGACGCTGCGTCACCGGCGCCGCCCCGAGCGATGCACGCGAGTCCCTCGGTCCACTGGCACCTCCCCGACGCGACCCCGGACGGGTCGTGTCACCTCGATCATCCCGGCCGAGGCTCCACCGGCTCACCTCGCCGACGCCTCGCATCACCGTACCGGCGACCGCCGGTGGCGAGCCCCGCACGCCGGTTCGAGGGCGACCGCCCGAGCGCCTTGATAACAAGACGCTCAAGTTTGCTATCCTGATCCCCGTCAAGCAGATCGCATACGGAGGCAGGAACCCATGCCCAAGGCCGTCGGCATCGACCTCGGCACCACCAACTCGGTCGTCAGCGTGCTGGAGGCCGGCGAACCCGCCGTCATCCCCAACGCCGAAGGCGGCCGTACCACCCCCTCGGTCGTCGGCTTCTCGAAGTCGGGCGAGATCCTGGTGGGCGAGGTGGCCAAGCGCCAGGCCATCACCAACCCCGACCGCACCGTCCGCTCGGTCAAGCGCCACATGGGCACGAGCTGGACGATCGACATCGACGGCAAGAAGTACACGCCTCAGGAGATCAGCGCCCGCATCCTGCAGAAGCTGAAGCGCGACGCCGAGGCCTACCTGGGCGACACCGTCAGCCAGGCCGTCATCACCGTGCCCGCCTACTTCGACGACGCCCAGCGCACCGCCACCAAGGAGGCGGGCCAGATCGCCGGCCTCGAGGTGCTGCGCATCATCAACGAGCCCACCGCGGCGGCCCTCGCCTACGGCCTCGACAAGGAGGGCGCCGACCAGACCGTCCTCGTCTTCGACCTCGGCGGCGGCACCTTCGACGTGTCGATCCTCGAGATCGGCGAGGGCGTGTTCGAGGTCAAGTCCACCCACGGCAACACCCAGCTCGGCGGCGACGACTGGGACCAGCGGGTCATCGACTGGCTCGTCACCGAGTTCAAGAACACCGAGGGCGTCGACCTGTCCAAGGACAACATGGCGCTCCAGCGGCTGAAGGAGGCGGCGGAGAAGGCCAAGATCGAGCTGTCCTCGGTGCAGGAGACGAGCATCAACCTGCCGTTCATCACCGCCACCAACGAGGGCCCCAAGCACCTCGACACCAAGCTGACCCGGGCCCGGTTCCAGGAGCTGACCGCCGACCTGGTGGAAGCGTGCAGGGGCCCGTTCGAGCAGGCCATCAAGGACGCGGGCCTGAGCAAGGCCGACATCGACCACGTGGTGCTGGTGGGCGGCTCCACCCGCATGCCCGCCATCCAGGAACTCGTCTACAACCTCACCGGCAAGGAGCCGCACAAGGGCGTGAACCCCGACGAGGTGGTGGCCGTCGGCGCCGCCATCCAGGCGGGCGTGCTCAAGGGCGAGGTGAAAGACGTCCTCCTGCTCGACGTGACCCCGCTGTCGCTCGGCATCGAGACCAAGGGCGGGATCATGACCAAGCTCATCGAGCGCAACACCACGATCCCCACCAAGCGCTCCGAGGTGTTCACCACCGCCGAGGACAACCAGCCGTCGGTGGAGATCCACGTGCTCCAAGGTGAGCGCGAGATGGCCATGTACAACAAGACGCTGGGCAAGTTCCAGCTCGTCGACCTGCCGCCCGCGCCGCGGGGCGTGCCGCAGATCGAGGTCACGTTCGACATCGACGCCAACGGCATCGTGCACGTGTCGGCCAAGGACCGGGCCACCGGCAAGGAGCAGTCGATCACGATCACCGGCCAGTCGTCGCTCAACAAGGACGACATCGAGCGCATGGTGCGCGACGCCGAGGCCCACGCCGAGGACGACCGGCGCCGCAAGGAGGAGGCCGAGGTCCGCAACAACGCCGACACCCTCGTCTACCAGACCGAGAAGCTGCTCAAGGAGCAGGGCGACAAGTTCACCGGCGACGAGAAGGAGACGGTGGAGGCCCGGCTCAAGGAGCTGAAGGAGGCGCTCGCGGGCACCGACGTGGAGGCGATCAAGAACGCCACCGAGGCGCTGGTCACGGCCAGCCAGGGCTTCGCCCAGCGGCTGTACGAGCAGGCCGCGGCCGACGGCAGCGGGGCGACGGGCGCCGCGGGCGGCGCCGCCCACGCCAACGACGACGAGGTGGTCGACGCCGAGATCGTCGACGAGCAGGGGGCCTAGATGGCCGACTCGGACGTCGAGCTCGAAGAGCAGCTCGAACAGGAGGTGGCGGAGGCCGAGGCCGCCATCGAGGTCGACATCGACGCCTTGGCCGCCGAGCGCGACGAGTACCGGGAGCTGGCCCAGCGCATCCAGGCCGACTTCGAGAACTACAAGAAGCGGATCCTGAAGCAGCAGACCGAGCACTTGGAGCGGGCCGCCGAGACGTTGGTGGAGAAGCTGCTCCCGGTGCTCGACGCCGCCGACCTGGCGCTCGCCCACGACGAGGGCAACGAGTCGCTGCGCCAGGTGGCGGGGGCGCTGCGCGACATGCTGGCCAAGGAGGGGCTCGAGCGCATCGACCCCGGGGGGCAGGCCTTCGACCCCACCGAGCACGACGCCGTCATGCACGAGGAGGGCGAGGAGGGCGCCGAGCCCACCGTGTCCGAGGTCATGCGGGCGGGCTACCGCTGGAAGGGGCGGGTCCTCCGGCCCGCCATGGTGAAGGTGACGGGATGAGGTCCTCGGGGTCCTGGCAGCCGGTGGTCCCCTCCCGGCCGTGCCGGCGTACGGCCGGGTCCCTCCCCGGCTGCCACCCCTCGTCGGGGCATGAAGCGGAAATCGGCCTGCGGCCGATGCTCTCTTAGCTATGCCGGCGCAGCGCGAGTGGTTCGAGAAGGACTTCTACAAGGTCCTCGGGGTGCCGGAGACGGCCTCCGAGAAGGAGATCACCCGCGCCTACCGCAAGCTGGCCAAGCAGCACCACCCCGACGCCGGGGGCGGCAACGAGGAGCGGTTCAAGGAGATCTCGGCCGCCTACGAGGTGCTGGGCGACCCGGCCAAGCGCAAGGAGTACGACGAGGTCCGCCGCCTGGGGCCGATGGGCGGCACGTTCACCACCGGCAACGGCGGGGGGTTCGGCACCTCCTTCCGGGTGGACGACCTGGGCGACCTTCTCGGCGGCCTGTTCAGCCGCGGCCGGGCCACCCGGGCGCCGGGGCCGCGGCGAGGCGAGAACCTCGAGGCCGAGCTGCACCTGTCGTTCCGAGAGGCGATCGAAGGTGTCACCACCACGGTCAACCTCACGAGCGAGGCGTCCTGCCACACCTGCCACGGCACCGGCGCGGCGCCCGGTACCTCGCCCGTCATCTGCTCGCGCTGCGGCGGCCGGGGGGTGGTCGACGACAACCAGGGGCTGTTCTCCTTCAGCCAGCCCTGCCCCACCTGCCGGGGCACGGGCATGCGGGTGGAGACGCCCTGCCCCACCTGTCGGGGCAGCGGGCTCGAGCGCAGGCCGCGCCAGGTGAAGGTGCGCATCCCGCCGGGAGTCGACGACGGCCAGCGCATCCGGGTGAAGGGCCGGGGCGGCGCCGGGCAGAATGGGGGTCCTCCCGGCGACCTGTACGTGGTGGTGCGCGTGGCCCCGCACGAGCTGTTCGGACGACGAGGCAACGACCTCACGCTCACCGTGCCCGTCTCGTTCCCCGAGGCCGCCCTGGGCGCGTCGATCACCGTGCCCACGCTCGACGGGTCGGTCACCCTGAAGGTGCCCGCGGGCACGCCCACCGGGCGCACCTTCCGCGTGCGGGGCAAGGGCGCCCCGGCGTCGTCGGGCACAGGCGACCTCCTCGTCACCGTGGAGGTGGTGGTGCCCGAGGCCCTGTCCGAGGAGCAGCGGCAGGCGGTGGAGGCGTTCGCCGCCGCCACCGCCGACTCGCCCCGCCGTCACCTTGGAGTGGAGCGATGAGCGACGACACCCGAGCGCTCTACGTGATCTCGGTGGCCGCCGAGCTGGCGGGCGTCCACCCGCAGACGTTGCGCATCTACGAGCGCAAGGGCCTGGTCGACCCCGCCCGCACCGGCGGGGGCAGCCGGCGCTACAGCGAGCGCGACATCGCCCGCCTGCGCCGCATCCAGGAGCTCACGGCGGCAGGGCTCAACCTCGAGGGCGTGCGCCGGGTCATGCACCTCGAGGACGAGAACGAGCAGCTCCGCCGGAGGCTGGCCCGGGCCGAGGTCGAGGCGCGCGAAGCGGTCGAAAAGGTGCATCGGCAGTACAGACGGGACCTAGTGCCCATAAAACAGGCTCCAGTTCTCTACCGCGGCGGCCGATAACCGCCTACTCTCCGTGGTGGAGCGGGCCGCAGCACTTCATTGACCTGCCCGCACCAGGGGGTAGGACAATGGCACGTTCACTTCGCCGGTTGGCGGTGACGTTGCCGGTGTCCGGAGCACTGCTGCTCGCAGTGGCCGGTCCGGCAGCGGCCGCACCCGGCACCGGCCCACCGGGAAACCCGCACAACGGCGGGCACACCGGTAACCCGCATCACGGCGGGAAGACGGGCAACCCGCACGTGGGTGCGGACCCGGCACCCCCGCCGCCTTCGTCGTCGGCGTCGCCGTCGACCCAGTCGGCGGACCCGCAGCCGTCGAGCTCGAACTCGAGCACGGGGTCGCCCCAGGCCTCGCCGTCCTCGACGACGTCGTCCGGCGGCACGGCGGTGACGCTGGGCACCAGCTCGGCGCCCGTCCGGCCCGCGGCCAAGCCCAACGGGAACCAGGGTGGCAAGCCCTGCGACGGGTGCGTCGGCAATGCCGACGGCAAGAAGCCGACACACACCAAGGACAGCGGCTACGAGTGCAACGACCGCAACAACGGCGTGGGCAAGGGCAACCCGGCGCACTCGACGTGCAAGCGCACGACAACACCGACAACACCGACAAACACAACACCCACACAGACAACAACGACGACGACAACACCGGGCACCACAACACCGACCACGGTGTCGACAACGCCTGGCACGTCCGTCCTCGGCACGACAATCAGCCGCCCGGCCCCGGCGGGCACCAAGGTCCTGGGGGCGACACTCTCCCGGGGCGCCCTGGCCACCACGGGTGGCCCGATCGACCCGCTCGGCATCACGGCGCTCGCCCTCGGGCTGGTGCTGCTGGGTCGGGTCCTGGTCCGGCGGTCACGCACGGCATAGGCCGACGATCCAGTCGTCGAACGAGACGGGGCCGGTTCGCCGGCCCCGTCTCCGCGTCCGGGGACGAACCGCCCATCGGGGTTGACGAGCTAGTTCTCTCTCAACCACTCTGAGTGGTTACCGATAGGTAAAGAGTCGACGGCTGCCAACCGCTCCGGAACGGGGAAGCGGTCGCCGACTGGGATGCACTGATCCGGACGGTCCTCACCGGCTCCCCTCCAGGGAGCACGGAGACACTCGGTCGCCTAGGCCGCCCGGGGAGCAAATGGCGAGACCGACCCGCCCAGCACGGGTCGCCCACTGTGGGCGATCCCTCTACCGGACGGGAGCCATGAAGTGCCCAGCTTCACCACATTGACCAGTCGAGTGCTTCTCGTAGCTTCAGGAGCTGCCCTTGGAATGACCCTCCTGGCGCCGGCCGCTTCGGCTGCCCCGTCCGACCAGCACGGCGGGAACGCGACAGCGGCCTGCAACGGGACCCACCACAGCGACTCCGGGCACGGTGCCAACCAGCGCGGGGCCTACGACCAGACCTGCGACGGCTCGCCGTCGGGCAACGGGAACGGGACAGGCCAGGCGACGGGCAAGCCGTGCGCCGGCTGCGTGGGCAATGCCGACGACAAGAACCCTCGCGGGCAGGCGTCGAACGGCAGCGACCACAACGCCGGCTACGAGTGCGACCGCAACCACGGGGTGGGCCGGACCAATCCGGCGCACACCGGGTGCCGCACCCAGTCGAGCAGCCCGCCTCCGGGCGGCGGCTCGACCGGCGGCGGCGGCACAGGCAAGACGCCACCGCGCGTCGACCCCACGCCGCCCGCGGACGCACCCCGGACAGTCCCGAAGGTGGAGCCGCCCGTTCCTGTGGCCGTCCCCCTCGCCGGCGCTCCCGCAGCACCGGCGTCGGTGGCACCGGTCGTCCTGGGCGTGACCCTGGACCGACCGGCGCCGGGCGGCGAACAGGCCCGGGTCGCTGCTGCTGTCGACACGGCCGGATCCTCGACGCTGCCCCGTACGGGCGGCGACGGGCCCGACCTGCTGACGGCAGCGCTCGGCCTCATCGTGCTCGGGACGGCGCTGCGGCGGGGGGGCCGACTGCGTCGTTAGGAGGAAGGGCCGGTACCCACGGGTACCGGCCCTTCGTCGCGTTCGGCCCCGAACCGAACTTGCTACACTTGCTGTCAAGTTTTCTGCTTGACGAGGTGCGAACATGGCGCTCGACCCCAACCGCTGGACGCTGAAGACCAACGAGGCCTTCGACGCCGCCGTCGACCGGGCCAAGGCGGCCAGCAACCCCGAGGTCACCCCCGAGCACGTGCTGGGGGCCATGCTGGGCCAGGAGGGCACGGTGGTGCTGCCCGTCCTGCAGAAGGTGGGCATCGCCCCGCTGTCGCTGCGCAACAAGGTGGAGGAGGCGCTGGGGCGCCTGTCCAAGGCCTACGGCACCGAGCCCCAGCTGGGGCGGGAGCTGCGCACCGCCATCGAGCGGGCCGAGCAGGAGCGCAGCGCGCTGGGCGACGAGTACCTCTCGATCGAGCACCTGCTGCTGGCCTTCGCCGACAAGGTGGGCGTCTCCCGGGAAGACCTCCTGGCCGCCCTCCAGGACGTGCGGGGCAGTCACCGGGTCACCAGCCAGAACCCCGAGGAGCAGTACCAGGCGCTCGAGAAGTACGGCCGCGACCTCACCGAGGAGGCCCGCAAGGGAAAGCTCGACCCGGTCATCGGGCGCGACGAGGAGATCCGCCGGGTCATCCAGGTGCTGTCCCGGCGCACCAAGAACAACCCGGTGCTGATCGGGGAGCCCGGCGTGGGCAAGACCGCCATCGTCGAAGGCCTGGCCCGGCGCATCGTGGAGGGCGACGTCCCCGAGGGGCTGAAGCACAAGCGCCTGATCGCCCTCGACCTGGGCGCCATGGTGGCGGGCTCGAAGTACCGGGGGGAGTTCGAGGAGCGCCTCAAGGCGGTGCTGAAGGAGATCACCGACGCGGGGGGCGAGGTCATCACCTTCGTCGACGAGCTGCACACGATCGTGGGGGCGGGCGCGGCCGAGGGCGCCATGGACGCCGGGAACATGATCAAGCCCCTGCTGGCCCGGGGCGAGCTCCGGCTGATCGGCGCCACCACGCTCGACGAGTACCGCAAGCACGTCGAGAAGGACGCCGCCCTGGAGCGCCGGTTCCAGCCCGTGTACGTGGGCGAGCCGTCCGTGGAGGACTCCATTGCCATCCTGCGCGGCCTCAAGGAGCGCTACGAGGTGCACCACGGCGTGCGCATCCAGGACGCGGCGCTGGTGGCGGCCGCCGTGCTGTCCGACCGCTACGTCACCGGCCGCTTCCTCCCCGACAAGGCCATCGACCTGGTCGACGAGGCGGCCTCGCGCCTGCGCATCGAGATCGACTCGATGCCCACGGAGATCGACGTGGTCGAGCGGCGCATGCGGCAGCTGGAGATCGAGCGGGTGGCGCTGGCCAAGGAGACCGACCCCGCCTCGCAGGAGCGGCTGGCCAAGCTCGACGAGGAGCTGGCCAACCTGCGCGAGCAGTCCGACGGCATGAAGGCGCACTGGCAGCAGGAGAAGGACGCCATCGCCGAGATCCGCCGTCTCAAGGAGGAGCTGGAGGCGCGCCGGGGCGAGGCCGAGCGCCACGAGCGGGAGGGCGACCTGGGGCGGGCGGCCGAGATCCGCTACGGGCAGGTCCCCGAGCTGGAGCGCCAGGTCGAGGAGGCGACGGCGCGCCTGGCCCAGTTGCAGCAGAGCCAGAAGATGCTGAAGGAGGAGGTCGACGAGGAGGACGTGGCGGAGGTCGTCTCCAAGTGGACGGGCGTGCCGGTCTCCCGCCTCCTCGAAGGCGAGATCGCCAAGCTGGTCCGCATGGAGGACGTGCTCCACGAGCGCGTCGTCGGCCAGGACGAAGCGGTGGCGGCCGTGGCCAACGCCATCCGCCGCTCGCGGGCGGGCCTCTCCGACCCCCACCGGCCCATCGGCTCGTTCCTCTTCCTCGGCCCCACCGGCGTGGGCAAGACCGAGCTGGCCCGCAGCCTGGCCGACTTCCTGTTCGACGACGAGCGGGCGATGGTGCGCATCGACATGTCGGAGTACATGGAGAAGCACTCGGTGGCCCGCCTCATCGGCGCCCCGCCCGGCTACGTGGGCTACGAAGAGGGCGGCCAGCTCTCGGAGGCGGTGCGGCGGCGCCCGTACTCGGTGGTGCTGCTCGACGAGATCGAGAAGGCCCACCCCGACGTGTTCAACGTGCTGCTCCAGGTGCTCGACGACGGGCGGCTGACCGACGGCCAGGGCCGCACCGTCGACTTCGCCAACGCCGTGCTGATCATGACGTCGAACCTGCCGGGCGAGCCGAGGGAGTTCTTCAAGCCCGAGTTCCTCAACCGCATCGACGAGATCGTGCGCTTCCGCTCGCTGACCGAGGCCGACTTGGCCCACGTGGTGGAGATCCAGCTGCGGGCGCTCGACCGGCGGCTGGCCGAGCGACGGCTGTCGCTGGAGGTCACCGACGAGGCGAAGGGGTGGCTGGCCCGCACCGGTTACGACCCCGCCTACGGCGCCCGTCCCCTGAAGCGGTTGATCCAGAAGGAGATCGGCGACGCGCTCGCCGTCGCTCTCCTGGAAGGGCGCTACTCGGAGGGCGACACCGTGACCGTCGACGTGGCGGGCGACGACCTCGTCCTCAAGTGAGCCGCCGCCGCTTGTGCCGATGACGGCAGGCTGGTGAGATGCACCCGCGCCTGTGGTTCCTGTGGGCGGCCGTGGCCGTCCTCCTCGTCGGCGGCGTGATCGCCTCGGTCGTCTCCGACGAGGGGCCGGCGCTCACGACCACAACCACCACCACGACCACGGCCGCGCCGCTGACGCCGGAGCGCATCGACGCCGTGGTGGCCGAGCTCCAGGAGTTCGTGGCTCGCGCCCGGGGGCTCCAGTTCAAGCAGCCGGTGAAAGCCACGCTGCTCGACGACGCCGCCTTCCGCGCCCGCTTGCAGGAGGACGAGGAGACAGACCGCGAGGAGCTGGAGAAGACCACGAAGACGCTGCGAGCGCTGAAGCTGCTGGAGGAGGACGTCGACCTGGAGAAGGCCATCGAGTCGCTGCTGGGCGACGCCGTGCTGGGCTTCTACGACCCGGAGAAGGACGAGCTGGTGGTGCGGGGGGCGGCCCTGACGCCCAACGTGCGCTCCACCCTCGTGCACGAGCTGACGCATGCCCTCCAGGACCAGCACTTCGAGCTCGACCGCGACGACCTCGACGACCGAGACGACGAGGCGGGCACCGCCTTCGACGGCTTGGTGGAGGGCGATGCCGTGCGCATCGAGCGCGACTACGTGGGCACACTGTCGCGGCGCGAGGCCAGGGAGGCGGAGGACGCCGGGCCCGCTCCCGATTTCTCCGACGTGCCCCCGGTGCTGCTCCAGTCGATCGCCTTCCCGTACGTCTACGGCCCCCGGTTCGTGGAGGAGCTGGTGGAGGCGGGCGGCAACGCACGGGTCGACGAGGCGTTCCGCCGCCCGCCGGAGACCTCGGAGCAGATCCTGCACCCGGCCGCCTACCTCCAAGGCGACGGGCTCGCCGTGGTGGCCGAGCCGGCGGCCGGGGGCGAGGTGTTCGACCGGGGGGTGGTGGGCGAGTTCGGGCTGTACCTGATCCTCGAGGCCGCCCTCGACCAGCAGGACCTCCAGCGGGCGATCATCGGCTGGGACGGTGACCGCTACGTGTCGTGGGAGGCGGGCGGGCGGCTGTGCTTCCGGGCCACGGTGCGCATGGAGTCCGAACGCGACGCCCGGGAGCTGCGGGACGGCCTGCGGGCGTGGGCCAACGAGGTGGGTGGCGTCACCGTCGCCTTCGACACCAACCCCGTCGAGTTCACCTCCTGCGTCTGAGCAGCGGCCGTCCTGACCCGGCCCGCGACGACCCCGCCGGTCAGCCCCGGACGCGCGCCGTCGGCGCGAATCGCCTGGCCCGACTGGGCCATCCGGAGGAATGGCTCTGTTCAACTCGATCGCGACGACGCACGATGGACGACCGCAGGGCGGTCCCGGGGCGCGTGCTGTATCGCCGCAGACTCGGGTGACGGGCCTCCTCCTTCGGGGGACGGAGGAGGCCCCGCCCCGCCGTCAGCCCGCGAGCAACGAGGCGAAGGCCCACACGGCGGCCACCAGCCCGATGCCCGCCATCGCCAGGCTGCGGCCCAACGGCGCACGTTCGAGCTCGCCTTCCCGGGGCCGCGTCGGCGGCCGCACGACAGCCAGCGTGCTCCCCACGAACAGGGCGCCGCCGAGCGCCAGCACCAGGTACGCCAGGAGATCCTCGCCGAGGAACACGACGGCGAGCCTACCGGGCCATCAATTGCCACTCTGCGTGAGATTTCGCCTCAAGTGGCCGGAGGTGGGGGCCGACGGTTGTGGTGCGGAGCCAGCCAGCAGCCTCCGCAACGGCACGGGCGGGGGCCGGGACCCCCTCCAACCGGCTCGGCAGTTCCCGTCGGGACGGCCCCTTCTCTCGACCCTCGCCCCTGCCGACCTCCCCCCGTTCAGTGGCGGCGGCGGTAGAGCGCGAGCGCACCAGGTCGTCGGGGTCGAAGGGCTTGGTGACGTCGTCGGCCACCCGCCGACCTCCCCCGTTCAGTGCCTGCGGCGGTAGAGCGCGGCCCGCACCGAGCGCACCAGGTCGTCGGGGTCGAAGGGCTTGGTGACGTAGTCGGCCGCCCCTGCCTCGAACGCCCGCGTGACGTCGGGGTCTTCGGCCTTGCACGACAGCATGACGACGGCGGTGTCGGGCGCCAGGTGCCGGGAGCGGCGCTGGGCCAGGACGTCGTGGCCGGAGAGCCTGGGCATCATGATGTCCAGCACCACGGCGTCGGGGGGATCGCGCTCGAGCCACTCGATCGCCTCTTGGCCGTCGCAGGCCTCGTCCACCTCCAGCCCGGCCGTCTCCAAGGCCACGGCCGCCACGCTGCGAGCGACCGGGTTGTCGTCGACGACGAGCACGCGTGCCATGTCCGCTCTTTCGGCGCACAGGGGCCGGCAGATGAGCCCGGTGTCCGAACCGGGCATTTTGCGGCCTCAACGCGGTCGTCGCTTCGACCGAAGGTGCTGGTATGCGCGGCTCCGCCCCCTTGTCCGGCACGTTGGTGGACGTGCGGCCGCGCACGCTGCTCCAGTTCCTCTCGCTCACTGGCAAGAGCGGCGTCGTGCGGGCGCGGGGGCACGAGCACGTGGCCACCGTGCGCTTCGTCGGGGGCCGCGTGGTCGGTGCCGATGCGGCAGTTGCGGTGGCCGAGCTCCTGCGCCTCGGCAACGGCGAGTTCGAGTTCGACGAGACGGTGGGCGAGCCGGCCGACGACGGCGCCCCCGTGGCCGACGTCCTCGCCGCCGCCGACGAGCTGGTGGCCGAATGGGAGGAGATCTCCCAGGTGGTCCCGTCCCTGGGCCTCGTGGTCCGCCTCCGGGCGTGCGGCGAGGCGGTGCACCTGAGCGGCGACGCCTGGGACGTGGTGGCCGCCCTCGCAGGCGGGGCCGTCACGCCGCCCGCGCTGGCCGACCACCTCGGCCTGCCGCTGCTGCGGGTGTGCCGGGCCGTGAAGGAGCTCGTCGACGGCGGGCGGGCCGACCTGCTGCCGCCGCAACGCTCGCGGCGCGTCCTGGCCGGACGGGCCCGCGCCGTGCTCGCCAAGGCAGAGCCCCGTCCCTGGCACGCGGCCGACCGGCCCCTGTGGCCCGGCGCGGGCAGCGAGCCGGCCCGGGCTCGCAAGCCCTGGGACGACCCCGACCGCTAGCGCTGCCTCCGGCCGGGCGCGGACCAGCTGCCGCCTCGGCGGGCGCGCCCCACCGCCTCACACCCTCGCCATGTTGGCGAACTTGGTGTAGTGGTCGAGGAACGCCAGCTGGGTGATGCCGGTGGGCCCGCTGCGGTGCTTGGAGACGATCACCTCGGCGGTGCCGCGGTCGGGGGACTCCGCGTTGTACACCTCGTCGCGGTAGAGGAACATCACCACGTCGGCGTCCTGCTCCAGGGCGCCCGACTCCCGGAGGTCGGCCAGCTGCGGGCGCTTGTCGGCTCGCATCTCGAGCTGCCGGGAGAGCTGCGACAGCGCCACCACCGGCACCTCCAGCTCGCGGGCGAGGATCTTGAGGCCTCGGCTGATCTCGGAGATCTCCACCTGGCGGTTCTCCGCGTTGGAGCGGCCCGACATCAGCTGGAGGTAGTCGATCACCACCAGCCCCAGGCCTTCCCGGCTCTTGAGCCGACGGGCCTTGGCCCGGATGTCCATGACCGTGACCATCGGGTTGTCGTCGATGAAGATCGGCGCTTCCCCCAGCCGGCCGATGGCGTGGCTGATCTTCGTCCAGTCGCTGTCTTGCAGGCGCCCGTTGCGCATGCGGGTGGCCTCCACCCGGGCCTCGGCGCAGATGAGCCGCTGGGTGATCTCGAGGTGGCTCATCTCCAACGAGAACACCAGCACCGGCACGCGGGCCTCGACCGCGGCGTGGGCGGCGATGTTGAGGGCGAAGCTGGTCTTGCCCATGGCCGGGCGGGCGCCGACGATCACCAGGTTCGAGGGCTGCAGCCCCGACAAGCGGTCGTCGAGGTCGACGAAGCCGGTAGGCACGCCGGTGATCGCCTCGCCCCGGTCGTAGAGGGCTTCGAGCCGGTCGAGGCTGGCCGAAAGCAGCTCGCGCAACGGCTTGGTGGTGTCGGTGACCCGGCGCTGGGCCACCTCGAACACCATCGACTCGGCCCGGTCGACGGCGCCCGCCACGTCGTCGGGCACGTCGTAGCCCAGCTCGGCGATCTCGCCCGCCACGCCGATGAGGCGCCGCAGCAGGGCGTGCTCCTCGACGATCTTGGCGTAGCCCGCAGCGTTGGAGATGGCGGGCGTGTTGGCCTGAAGCGTGGCCAGTGTGGCGGGCCCGCCGACCGCCTCCAGCAGCCCGGCCCGGCGCAGCTCGTCGGCCACGGTGACGGGGTCGACCGGTTCGCCTTGGCCGTAGAGCCGTGTGACCGCCTCGAAGACGTGGCCGTGGGCGGGCTTGTAGAAGTCGTCGGCCCCGCAGATCTCGACGGCGTCGACGATGGCGTCGCGCGACAGCAGCATGGCGCCCAGCAGCGACTCCTCCGCCTGGAGGTCGTGCGGGGGGACTCGCGGCCGGGACGAAGCCTGCCGCCGTCGAGCGTCGTCGAGGGACTGGACCATCAGCGACACCTACTGAAGCGCGGACGGCCTGTGCGGATGAAGAGGACGACCTTGGGGATTTACGGGGAAGTTGTGCACACCCCTGAGGATGACGTCGGGGTGTGACAGTTACGTTCTCGCGACGGAAGTGCGCACCCGAGGGCGCAGTTCCGTCGCGAGAACGGGGTCAGGCGCCGGGGACGACCTCGACGGTGACCGGGAACTGCACGTCGGCGTGCAGCTTCACGGGCACGTGGTGGGTTCCGACCGACTTGATGGGCTCGTCGAGGTGCAGCCTCCGCCGGTCGAGCTCCACGCCCGCCTGCTGCTGCACGGCCTCGATGACGTCGGCGGCGGTGACCGACCCGAAGAGCCTGCCCTCGGTGCCGGCCCGGGCCTCGATGCGGATGACCATGGGCACCAGCGTGCGGGCCACCGTCTCCGCCGACTCCCGGTCCTTGGCGTCCTTCAGGTCGCGGGAGCGGCGCATGGCGTCGGCCTGGGCCTGCACGCCGGGCGTGGCCTTGATCGCCCGCCCCTTCGGGATGAGGAAGTTGCGGGCGTAGCCGTCGGCCACGTCGAGGATGTCGCCCTTCTTGCCCAAGCCTTCGACGTCGGAGCGGAGAACGACCCGCATCAGACCTCGACCTCCTCGTCGGCGGGCGCCTCCTCGATGCCCGCCTCCACGTCCACCTCGACGTCGAGCTCCTCGTCGACTGCTTCCTCGTCGAGCAGCTCCTCGGGCAGCTCGTCCTCGACCACGGCCGCCCCGCGGGGCTCGCCCCGCGGCGGACGCGGCCCGCGGCCGCCGCCCCGCTCGGTGGTGGTCCGCGTCAGGTACGGCAGCAGTGCCAGCTCGCGGCTGAGCTTGATCGCTGTGGCCACGTCGCGCTGGTGCTGGGCGCAGTTGCCCGTGACCCGGCGGGCCCGGATCTTGCCCCGGTCGGACATGAACCGGCGCAGCAGGTTGACGTCCTTGTAGTCGACCCAGTCCATGTGCTCCTTGCAGAAGATGCACACCTTCTTCTTGCCGCCGCGCCGGCGGTCGTCCTTGGGGGCGCGCTTGCGCTCGCGGTCGTTGCCTCGTGCCATCAGAAGGGCTCCTCGTCGTAGCCGGAAGGCGCATCGTTGGGCACCGACCGGGCCGCTGCCGCGCCCGCCGGCGCGCCGCCGCCGTCGCCGGGGCCGCGCCGCTCGTTCTTGGTCACCGTGGCGGTGGCCCAGCGCAGGCTGGGGCCGACCTCGTCGGCCACGACCTCGATCTTCGAGCGCTTCTCGCCCTCCTGGGTCTCCCACGACCGCTGCTCGAGGCGGCCGGTGACGATGACCCGCGAGCCCCGGCCCAGCGACTCGCTCACGTTCTCGGCCATCTCCCGCCAGCAGACGACATCGAAGAACGACACCGCCTCCTCCCACTCCCCGCTCTGGCGGTTCTGCCAGCGGCGGTTGACGGCCAGGCCGAACTGGGCCGTGGCCTGCCCGCTGGGCGTGAACCGCAG
>DATAAM010000074.1:0-2994 GCA_036260075.1 Acidimicrobiales bacterium | reverse complement strand
GTCGTCGATGGTGAGGTCGACGTGCGCTTCGTTGGCGATCGCCAGCAGGTGCAGCACGGCGTTGGTGGAGCCGCCCAACGCCATCACCACGGCGATGGCGTTCTCGAACGCCTCCTTGGTCATGATCTGCCGCGGCCGGATCCCCAGCTCCAGGAGGCGCACCACTGCCTCGCCGCTGCGGAAGGCGAACTCGTCGCGGCGGGGATCGACGGCAGAGGGCGAGGCGCTGCCGGGCAGAGCCATCCCCAGCGCCTCGCTCACCGACGCCATGGTGTTGGCGGTGAACATGCCCGCACACGCTCCCACCGTGGGACAGGCGTGCTTCTCGATGAGCGTCAGCTCCTCCTCGGTGAGCGTCCCGGCGGCCCGTCCGCCCACCGCCTCGAACACGCTCACGATGTCGAGGGCGCGGTCCTGCGGGTCGCCCGGGATGCGACCGGGGAGGATCGACCCGCCGTAGAGGAACACCGACGGCAGGTTGAGCCGGGCGGCAGCCATCAGCATCCCCGGGAGCGACTTGTCGCAGCCGGCGAAGGTGACCATGCCGTCGAAGCGCTCAGCGTGCATGACGGTCTCGACGGAGTCGGCGATGACTTCGCGGCTGACCAGCGACGCCCGCATGCCCTCGTGGCCCATCGAGATGCCGTCGCTGATCGCGATGGTGACGAACTCGATGGGGAAGCCTCCCGCGGCGCGCACGCCCTCCTTGGCCTGCTTGGCCAGGCGGTCGAGCGGCATGTTGCACGGCGTCACCTCGTTCCACGACGACGCCACGCCGATCTGCGGCTTGGCGAAGTCGTCGTCGGTCATGCCGATGGCCCGCAGCATCGCCCGGGCGGGCGCCCGCTCAAACCCGTCGGTGACGTCGTGACTCCGGGGCTTCAGGTCGCCTGCCATGCAGCGAGGATAGGGCGTCGTGCCCCATACTCGTCGGGGTGGGAGCGAAGGGCATCCGACGCCGCAAGCCGTACCGGCGCCTGCCGCCCGCCCGCATGCCCGACGACAACGAGCTCGTGCCGCCCAACGTCATGTGGCCCGGTCCCGGGTCGGGGTTCGAGGCCCACCCGTGGAGCCCGGCGGGGCGGGCGCAGGAGACGTGGCGGTTCGCCCGGGCCCTCGGCGGGGGCCGAGGGCGCCGAGGGCGCCGCACTCCCGTCGCCCGCCTGGTGAGCGGCGCGCTCGTCGTGGTGGTCGCCGCCGCGCTGCTGGCCGAGGTCGTGGCGATCCTGCTCTGACGCGAAACGAGTGGGAGCGTCCGTCGTCACTCCCACTCGATTCCGTCGTCGGGGACGAGGCTCAGGCGAGCGACGTCTCCCTGCGACGGGCGCCGACCACCAAGGCGGCGCCCGTGGCGAGCAGCAGGACACCCACCGCTACCAGCTCGACGGCGGGTGAACCGGTGGCAGCCAGGGCTGACGGAGCGGCGTGGCTGGTGCCGAGGACCGCGGCGCCGCCCACTGCAGCGGCGGCATCGGTCTCACGGACGAACGAGACACCGAGCACCTGGGTGTCTTCGAGCGCCTGCACCGCCGCGCTGGGCGTGCCCTGGAGGCTCCGCTCGGCGTCGGTCTTCGTGGTGTCCTCCACCACGCGGTCGCCGACGTTGCCCCGGACGTCGAGGCCCTGCTGCTGCCCCTGCGTCCGCTGGCCGCTGCGGGCGTTGGCGCCTTGGACGCGGCGGCCACCGCAGTTGCCGTTGTTGTCGTCCTCGAAGTCGTCGTCGTTGCCGCAGCCGTTGTTGCCGTCCTTGTCGGCATCGAAGCCGCCGGCACCGAGCGGCTTGTCAGGCCCGCCGTTGGCCTCGCCGTCCGGATCGGACGAGGACTTGCCCTGGACGTTCGAGGTACCCGGCTCCTCCGTGCGGTCCTTCCCCGACGGGTGGTCGTTCAAGGTCCTGTCGGGCTCCTTGTCGGGACCGGCCACGGCAGCCCCTGCAAACAGGCCGGAAACCACGAGCAGCAGTGCTGCAAGAAGTAGTGCCACGCCCCCCTGGCGCGTCACGCCAGGCTTGCAACTCATGGGTTTCACTCCTTCGGGTGGATTGCGAGTTGTGTTCCCGCGACGCACCGATGTCAACCACGCGAGGTGGGTGCGCGTGTGACGGATCGTGGCCGTGGCGCGTCAGCCCGCGGCGCGCTCCTTGAGCAGCGCGGTGACGGCCTTGCCGTCGGCCTTGCCCCCGGTGGCCTTCATCACCTGTCCGACGAAGAACCCGGTGACCTTCGAGTCGCCCGCCTTGAAGCGCTCCCACTCGGCGGGGTTGTCGCCGATGACGGCGTCGACGGTGGCTGCCAGCTCGTCGCCCGCCATGGCCTCGAAGCCCCGCGCCTCGGCGATCGCCTCGGGGTCGCCGCCCTCGGCCAAGAGGGTGGCAAGGACGTGCTTCGACTGGGTGGCGGTGAGCGCGCCGTCGGCCTCCATCTTCAGGAGGCGGGTGAAGGAGTCGGGCGTCAGGTTGCGCACGTGCTCGATGTCGGCCGCCACCTCGTTGGCCGCACGGTTGAGGGCCAAGCGGCCGTCGGCCCCGGCGGAGACCGCCCCGAGCACGAGCGTGTCGAGGTCGAGCTCGACCACGAGGGCGACGTCGGCGGGCGCCGTGCCGGTGGCAGCCGCGAGGCGTGCGCGCCGCTCCGCGGGAAGGGCGGGCAGGTGGCGACGCACGTCGTCGATCCACTGCTCGTCGGGGGCGAGCGGCACCAGGTCGGGCTCGGGGAAGTAGCGGTAGTCGTAGGCCTCTTCCTTCGACCGGCCCGACACCGTTCGCCCCTCGGCCTCGTGCCAGTGGCGGGTCTCCTGGGTCACCGCGCCGCCCGCCTCGAGCAGCTCGACCTGGCGGCGCACCTCGAAGTCGACGGCCCGGCCCAGGGACCGGAGCGAGTTGAGGTTCTTGATCTCGCACCGTGTGCCGAGAGGGGCGTCGGGACCGGGGCGGACGGACACGTTGGCGTCCACCCGCAGCGAGCCCTCCTCCATCTTCCCGTCCGACGCGCCGGC
>DATAAM010000073.1:0-27527 GCA_036260075.1 Acidimicrobiales bacterium | reverse complement strand
ACCCGGGTGATGAACCGGGCCCGCCAGGAGTCCATCACCACCGAGATCATGGAGATCGTGGGCGGCGCCGAGGCGCTGGCTCAGGGCGGGAAGGGCGGCGTCGACCTGCTGCCCGACACCCTGCAGCACCGCGACTTCCTCCCCGACAGACCAGGAGTGTTGCGATGACCGTCGCCAACGCCGACACGACCGGACAGCAGACCGACCGCAAGCCCGGGCGCATCGTCGCCATCGTGGGCCCGGTGGTCGACGTCGAGTTCCCGCCCGACGCCCTGCCCGAGATCAACACCGCGCTGGAGTTCGACATCGAGGTCGAGGGCAAGGTCATCACGGTGGTGGCCGAGGTGGCCCAGCACATCGGCGAGAGCCGGGTGCGGGCCATCGCCATGAAGCCCACCGACGGCCTCACCCGCGGCGCCCTCGTGCGCAACACCGGCCGCGGCATCAGCGTGCCGGTGGGGCCGCAGACCCTGGGGCACGTGTTCAACGTGATCGGCGAGCCGCTCGACACCGGCGGTGAGCCGATCACCGGCGACGACCGGTGGGAGATCCACCGGCCCGCGCCGCCGTTCGACGAGCTCGAGCCGCAGTCGAAGATGTTCGAGACCGGCCTGAAGGTCGTCGACCTGCTCGAGCCCTACGTGCAGGGCGGCAAGATCGGCCTGTTCGGCGGGGCGGGCGTGGGCAAGACCGTGCTCATCCTGGAGATGATCACCCGGGTGGCCCGCCAGCACGGCGGCGTGTCGGTGTTCGCGGGCGTGGGCGAGCGCACCCGCGAGGGCAACGACCTGTGGCTGGAGATGGGCGAGTCGGGCGTGCTGAAGAACACCGCCCTCGTCTACGGCCAGATGGACGAGCCGCCCGGCGTGCGGCTGCGGGTCGCCCTGTCTGCGCTCACGATGGCGGAGTACTTCCGCGACGTGCAGAACCAGGACGTGCTCCTGTTCATCGACAACATCTTCCGCTTCGTGCAGGCCGGCTCGGAGGTGTCGACCCTCTTGGGCCGCATGCCGTCGGCCGTGGGCTACCAGCCCACCCTGGCCGACGAGATGGGCGAGCTCCAGGAGCGCATCACCTCCACCAAGGGCCGCTCGATCACGTCGGTGCAGGCCGTGTACGTGCCCGCCGACGACTACACCGACCCGGCGCCGTTCACCACCTTCACCCATCTCGACGCGACGACCAACCTGTCGCGTGACGTGTTCGCCAAGGGCATCTTCCCGGCGGTCGACCCGCTGGCGTCGACGTCGCGCATCCTGCAGCCCGATGTGGTGGGCGAGCGGCACTACCGGGTGGCGCGGGAGACGATCCGCATCCTCCAGCGCTACAAGGAGCTCCAGGACATCATCGCCATCCTCGGCATCGACGAGCTGGCCGAGGAGGACAAGGTGCTGGTCGGCCGCGCCCGCAAGATCGAGAAGTTCCTGGGCCAGCCGATGTACGCGGGCGAGCCGTTCACCGGCATCCCCGGCACCAACGTGCCGGTCGACGAGACCGTCGAGGCCTTCGAGAAGCTGGCGCAGGGCGAGTTCGACGATGTGCCCGAGCAGGCGTTCGTGGCCGTGGGCGGCATCGAGGACCTCATGGCCAAGGCCAAGAAGCTCCAGGAGGCGTAGTGCCGCTGCAGGTGGAGCTCGTGTCGCCGGAGCGCATCCTGTTCTCGGGAGAGGCGGAGATGGTCATCGCCCGCACCGAGGGCGGCGGCGACATCGCCTTCCTCACCGGGCACGTCCCCTTCGTGGGCGCGCTCGGCATCGGGCCGGTGCGCATCAAGCCGGTGGGGGCGGCCACCGAGGAGCGGGCCGCCGTGCACGGCGGGTTCGTGGAGGTGAAGGACGACCGCGTCACGATCCTGTCCGACGTGGCCGAGCTGGCCTCGCAGATCGACGTGGAGCGGGCCCGGAGGGCCAAGGAGGACGCCGAGCGGCGCCTCATGGCCGACGACGACGCCGAGTGCGAGGCGGCCCTGCGCCGCGCTCACGTCCGCCTCCTCGTAGCCGAGGCCTGACCCCCCGCCACCGCGTTTTCTCCGCAAACCCACGCCTACGACGGCCCGGATTTGCGGAGAAAATCGGGGTCAGAGGCCGATGCGGAAGGTGCGGTCGAAGGCGGCCCGCACCTCGTCGGGCCCCTCGAACAGCCAGCGGCCCTCGTCGGCCAGCTCGTCGGGATCGGCCCGGCCGGTGGCCACGTCGAGGACGGCGTCGTCGTCGGTGTGGAGCACGCCCTCGGGCTCGCCGGGGCCCACCACGAAGTTGCGTCCGCTGGTGAGGACGATGCGCACGGGGGCCTCCACCTTGTCGGCCGCCCGCCACACCACTGCCGCCACGGCCGCCTCCCGGGCCGTGGACGGCGTGGGCACGTCGAGCGAGCGGGCCACGTCGTGCAGCTCGGCCATGAGCGCCTCCACGCCCATGTCTGTCGTGCCCTCCAGCCGCCGGAACTCCTCGCGCGACAGCTCCCAGCGGTCGTCGGCCGCCTCTGCGAAGCGCCGCTCCACGGCGTCGGCCAGTCGGTCGAGGGCGTCGGCGGCGGCGATCGGCGAGTGGAGGGGCACCTCCGCCGTGATGGAGCGGTCCACGGCCCCCACGTAGAGCTGCCGCACGCGGGCGACGGCCTGCTGCGACCGCTCGTCCCAGCCGCTCGACGGCAGCTCGCGCAGCCAGGACGTCAGGGCCCGCCGCTGGGCGGACAGGCCCTCCACGTTGCGACTCGCCGTCACTGGGTGTGGGTCTGCTCGGTGTCGCCGCCCAACGCCGACCACACGGCCTGCACGGTCTCGTAGGTGCGGTCGCCGTGGGGCAGCTCCTCCAGGAGGGCGACCACGCGATCGGGGGCGAAGTCGTCGCGGGCCGCCCGCACCAGGTCGTCACGGGTGGCGGGCCACTGCACCGAAGCGACGGCCTTCGCCAGCTCGGCCCGCTCGTCGGCGGTGGCGGGCGACACCCCGATGCCGGGATCCTGGTCCTCGTCCCACCGGGCGCCGGGATCGAGGGGCGTCTCCTCGTCGAAGGTGGGCTCCTGCATGCGGCCTTCCTGCGAGCGAGCCTCGACGCCGCCGTCGATCAGCGACTGGACCTCCCGGTTCATTGCGTCGTCCAGTCGTGGCCCGTGCTTGTCGGTCATGCGCTCCATACCGTTGCTCCCTGTCGTCCGCACCTCTGGGCAGGGCCATACCCTTGCGACCGTGCCGAAGATGCGCCTGGGGGTCGCCCTCCTGCTCCCCGAGCCGGTGCGCACCGAGGTCGACGGCCTGCGGCGCGCCCTCGGCGACCCCACGTTGCCGCGCATCCCGCCCCATCTCACCCTGGTGCCACCGGTCAACGTGCGGGACGACCGCATGCACGACGCCCTCGCCGTGCTGCGGGAGGCGGCGGTCGCCACCAAGCCGTTCCGCCTCGTCCTCGGCCCGCCTGCCACCTTCCTCCCCGTCAACCCCACCGTGTACCTCGACGTCGGCGGCGACCCGGAGGCGCTCCACGCCCTGCGCGACCGCGTGTTCCGGGACCCGCTCGAACGCAGGCTCACGTGGCCGTTCGTCCCCCACGTGACGATCGCCGACGACATCGACCCCGACCGCATCCCCGCTGCGGTCGCCGCCCTGGCCGACTACCGCGCCGAGGTGCTCGTCGAGCGGGTGCACCTCCTCCAGGAGGGGCCGGGGCGCACGTGGACGCCCGTGGCCGACGCTCCCTTCGCGGCCCGGGCCGTGGTGGCCCGGGGCGGCCTGCCCCTGGAGCTCAGCGTCAGCGAGCGCCCGGACCCGGAGGCCGCCGCCTTCGAGGCGGCCCAGGGGGGCGAGGCCACCGACGCCTCCGTGGCCGTCACCGCCCGGCGCGACGGCCGGGTGGTCGGGGTGGCGGTGGCCCGGGCCGACCTCCACGCCGGGCTGGCCCACCTCTCGAGGCTGGTCGTGGACGCCGAGGTGCGAGGCGAGGGGGTCGGTTCCCACCTGCTGGCGGCCTTCGAGTCGTGGGCGGCCGAGCAGGGCTGCGGCCGCCTGCGGGTGTGCACCCGGGCGGGCGACGACGCCGGCGACTTCTACCGCCACCGCGGTTGGCGGTCCACCGGCGAGTCCCAGCAATTGGAAAAATTGCTGGTGGGGGAGGAAATCGCGCCCGAACGCTCGTAAAGTGTGTTTGTGCCGAGTGCTTCTCTCAGGGGAGCATCGAGCGGCATCGGGCAACGAGGGGATCGGTACGGGACAGCAGTCGGGGTCCTGTCGACGCCGCCCTCCGCGCCCGAGCGGCTCGACGCTGTCGAAGGGTGCCCCACCGACGGGTTCGGGGGACCGGCGAATTCGCCCCCGAAACCTCAACTGAGGGTGCCCCTGAGCCGATAGGTACAGCGGTCCCGCCCTGCAACGGCGGTCGAGTGACGGCCTCGTGGTCGTAGTTCGGCTCTCACCGGGGGGCATGGTGGGGACTCGAGACGCACCTTGACAACCGAGCTGAGGAGAGACGGCAGGGGCTCGCCCCGACCGTTACCCACCTGAGCGAAGCGGATTGTTGTCCCGTCACTAGCGGACGCGGGGCGAGAAACCAACGCGAAAGGGGGTGTCTCTCCATGAAGAACAAGGTCGTCGTTCGCCTCGCCTCGATCGCCGCTGGCCTCATGGCACTGCTTCTCGCAGGTGGTGCCGGCTTCGGTGCCCGCTGGTGACAGTCACCACAACCAATCCGTTCTTCGGTCAGGAGGGCCGCTGCCGCCTCCCCTCAGCCGGTTGTCGTCGCGAACGACCCCATCCCGAGGCGCAATGGACGAAGCGGTTGCACAGCCGAGAAGGCTGCGTGTGCTCACAATCGCATGTGGCACTGCTGCACTGACCGTGCTCGCCGGCGCAGCCACGCTGTCCGACGTCCGTCCTGACCCTGTCGCCCTCCTCCTGTTCGGGGCGTTGCTCATCTGGGCGGAGAACGCCGCCGTCCTGCTGCCCACGACGGCGACGGTGAGCCCCAGCTTCATGGTGGTGATGGCGTCGCTCGCCGCCTTCGACGGTCGAGGAGCCCTCCTCGGCTGTGCGCTCGTCGGCGCGTCCGGCGGCCTGATCCTCGACATGTTCCGCCGTCGTCGGTTCGCGGTCGTCGTGTTCAACTGCGCGCAGTACTGCCTGGCCGCCGCCGCTGCGGGGTGGACGGCGGAGACGTTGGGACGGCTCGGCGCGCCGACCGTCGTGCAGTACGTCCTCGCCGGCTGCGCGTTCGCGGGAGTGAACATCGGCTTGGTGCTGCCCGTCCCGGTGTTCTCCGCGGGCGCACGTCTCCGGGCGGTGTGGGCCGACATGGCGCCCACCGTCCCCAACTACCTCGCCTTCGGCCTGTTGGGCACGCTCATCGGCGAGCTGTACGAGACCGTCGGCCCCGTCAGCGTGGTCGTGCTGGTCACCCCGCTGGTGATCGCCCGGTCGGTGTTCCGGGCCTTCCAGGGGCTGCGCCACGCCTACCGGCGCCTGGAGGTGCTCTACGGCTTCACCGAGCACGTGAGCGGCGCCCTCGACATCGACACGGTCGTGCGCACCACCCTCGGCCAGGTCAAGGACTCGCTCGGCGTCGAGCAGGTGGAGCTGGCGCTCCTCGAGAACGGCACCCTGATCCGCTGCACGATCGGCGGGTCGACTCGCGTGGTGGCCCGCGTCGACGAGCCGGTGGACGAGGAGGCGCACTCGCTGGAGCTGCGGGTGATGCGCGACGACAAGCCGGTCACCGCCTCGGTCGACATGGCGAGCGGCGACCTGGGGCCGGTGCTGGCCGCCCGCGGCATGACGCACATGATGGCGGCGCCGCTGCACGGCGAGGCGGGCGTGATCGGCGCGCTGCTGGTGGCCGACCGCAGCCACGAGAACACGATCTTCACGGCCGAGGAGCTCCAGCTGCTGAGCACCCTGGCCAACCACGTGAGCGTGGCCTTCCAGAACGGCAAGCTGGTCGAGCGGCTGCGGGAGGAGTCGCTGCACGACTCGCTCACCGGCCTGGCCAACCGCACGAACTTCCAGGCGGCGCTGAGCGGGCTCGGCGCCCACGAGGGCACGAGCGCGGTCATGCTCATGGACCTCGACCGCTTCAAGGAGGTCAACGACACCCTCGGGCACGAGAGCGGCGACACCCTCCTGTGCGAGATCAGCCGCCGCCTCTCCGAGCTGGTGGGGGACCGGGGCACCATCGCCCGGCTCGGTGGCGACGAGTTCGCCGTCCTCCTGCCCGCTGTCGAAGGGGCTTCCGACGCCACCGCCACCGCCGAGGTGCTGCTCTCGGCGCTGGAGCAGCCGTTTCCGGTGGGCGACCTCAACCTCGAGGTGGGGGCCA
The DNA here is from genome assembly GCA_036260075.1 of Acidimicrobiales bacterium. Lineage (GTDB taxonomy): Bacteria > Actinomycetota > Acidimicrobiia > Acidimicrobiales > JAHWLA01 > DATAAM01. The sequence goes on along the minus strand of DATAAM010000073.1, from coordinate 21,225 downwards.
GCATCGGCGTCGTCCTCAGCCCCGACCACGGCACCGACGCCGCCACCCTGCTCCAGCGGGCCGACGTGGCCATGTACGCGGCCAAGGAGGCGCGCAGCGGCGTCGAGCTGTACGACCCCGACCACGACGAGTACAGCCCCCGCCGCCTCGTGCTGGCCAACGAGCTGCGCCACGCCATCGACCGCGGGCAGCTCACCGTGCACTACCAGCCCAAGGCCGACCTCCGCACCGGCGAGGTCACCGGGGTGGAGGCGCTGCTGCGCTGGCACCACCCCGAGTACGGCTTCGTCCCCCCCGACGAGTTCATCCCGCTGGCCGAGCACACCGGCTCCATCCGCCCGCTCACCCGGTGGGTGCTGGCCGCCGCCATCTCGCAGTGCGGCATGTGGCGGCGCAAGGGCATCGACCTCGACGTGGCCGTCAACCTCTCGATGCGATCGCTGCTCGACATGGGCCTGCCGGAAGAGGTGGAGAACCTGCTGCAGCGGGCGGGGCTCGACCCGCGCTCGCTCACACTGGAGATCACCGAGAGCACGATCATGGCCGACCCCGTGCGCAGCATGGGCGTGCTGCACGACCTCTCCGACCTTGGCACCACGCTGTCGATCGACGACTTCGGCACCGGCTACTCCTCGCTGTCGTACCTGAAGCGCATGCCGGTGGGCGAGGTGAAGGTCGACCGCTCGTTCGTGATGAACATGACGTCCGACCAGGACGACCTCGTGATCGTGCGCTCGACCATCGACCTGGCCCGCAACCTCGGCCTGCAGGTGGTGGCCGAAGGCGTGGAGGACCGACCGACGTGGGAGAAGCTGGCCAACCTCGGCTGCGACGCCGCCCAGGGCTACTACCTCGGACGGCCCATGCCGGTGGTGCAGCTCGACCGGTGGCTGGGCGAGCAGCGGGGCGACGAGACGGCCGAGCCCGCGCTCCTGCAAGGCCGTCGCTGACCCGGCGCCTGATCAGTCGCTGATCAGGCCGCGGCGTCGCCGTCGGCCGGGATGGTCCGCAGGCTCAGCATCGTGCGGCCCAGCAAGGGCAGCACGCTCAACGTGGTGCCGATGCCGCTGACCCAGAGCGCCGCCCGCAGCCCGAAGGCGCGGCCGAGCACGCCGCCCACCAGCGAGCCGAGCGGCATCACCCCCCAAACCACGAACCGCATGGTGGCGTTCATGCGCCCCTGCAAACGAGTGGGCGTGACGGCCTGCCGCAGGCTGACCTGGAGGACGTTGTAGATCGGCATGCCCATCATCTCCAGGAACATGGCGACCACGAAGAACGGCACCGCTGTGTCCGCCGGTGCCAGCGGCACCAGCAGGAAGCCGGCGCCGCCGACTCCGGCGGCGAGCAGCAAGGCAGGGCCGACCCCGAGCACCCGGCCCAGTCGTGCGCTCAGTGCGGCACCCAGGACGAAGCCCAGGCTGCCGAGCGAGAACACCAGCCCGATCACGGCCGGGCTGATGCCGAGCCGGTCGACGGCGTAGAGCAGGAACACCGCCATGCCGATGGCCGAGAACAGGTTGAACATGGCCGTGCAGGCGGCGATGCGCTTCAGCACCGGGTGGCGGAGCACGTAGCGCAGGCCTGCGCCGATGCTGCGCCGCATCGGCTCCCGTGCGTCGGATGCGGGCATGGCCGCCTCGCGGGTGCGGATGCGGGCGACGAACAGCGCGGAGACGGCGAAGCTGACGCTGTCGGCGGCGACGGCGTAGGGCGAGCGCAGCAGCTCGACGAGGACGCCGGCCACGCCCGGCCCGGCCACCTGCGACATCGACCGGCTCAGCTCCAGCTTGGCGTTGCCCTCCACCAGCCGCTCCCGGGGCACGAGGGCCGGGAGGTACGACTGGTAGGCCACGTCGAAGAACACCGTGAACACGCCCGTGACGACCGCCACCACGTAGAGCTGCCACATGGAGAGCACGTCGAGCGCGTAGGCCAGCGGCACGGTGGCCAGCGCCGCCGCCCGGGCCACGTCGGCCACCACCAGGATCGGCTGTCGTCGCCAGCGGTCGACCCACACGCCCGCGGGCAGGCCCACGAGGAGGAACGGCGCCGTCTCGCAGGCGGCCAAGGCGCCGACCTCCAGCGGCCCGGCGTGCAGGATGCGGATGGCGACCAGGGGCAGCGCCAGCACCGTGACCTGGCTGCCCAGTTGGCTGATGCTCTGTCCGGCCCACAGGCGGCCGAAGTCGCGGTTGCGACGAAGCGTGTCCCCCACCGCGCCGGTGCTCGTTCGTCTAGACGACGAACGCCAGGCGGCGGTTGGTGGCGTCGAGGACGGCTCGGGCCACGGCGTCCTCCTCTCCGGCGGCGCGCACGGGTGCCGACCCGAGAAGCACCTCCTCGTAGGGCGGGTTGAGCAGCACGATGCTGGCTGTGGCGAACGAGCGGCTGGCCAGGTTCTGCACACCGACGGCCTCCACGTCGAGCCGCTCGGCGCGGGCGTCGAGCCTGCACAGGGCATCGAGCGTGGCCTTGGCCACGAGCAGCCGGATGTTGCCCGACGCCACCGTGCCCTCGGCCTGGCCCACCTCCTCCTCGCCGGCGCGGGACAGCCCCACTGTGGCTGTGCAGCGCAGCCCGTTGCGGGCCGTGCCCACCCGGGCGACCGTGATGCGGTCGTCCTCCAGTGCGGTGGCGGCCGCCGTCACGGCGCCACCGTCGGCCACGTCGGGGAGCTGGTGGTTGTCGAGCTGGACGACGGAGATGACCCGGTGGTCGAGCTCGAGGTCGAAGGCCACCTTGGCCACCGACTGGATGTCGCGCACGACCTGCTTCGGATGCTTGGCCGTGCCGGCCAGCACGTGCACCTCGACGGGCCGTTCGAACTGGTCGGTGACGATGCGCACACCCCGGACCTCCGGGATGCGGCTCAGCTCCTGCTCGACCTCGGACACGTCCACATCCACCCCCCTCACGTTATCGACCGGCTCTCTCTCGGCAGGGGACCGTGGGGGTTTAGGGCTCAGTCGAACTCGATGGCGGAAAACTCGCTGAGCTTCCTGAGGCGATGCCGGGCGTCGATGCGGCGGACCGTTCCCGACTTCGAGCGCATGACCAAAGACTGGGTGGTTGCGCCCCGACTGTCGTAATGGACCCCTCGCAACAGTTCGCCGTCGGTGATGCCGGTGGCGGCGAAGAAGCAGTTGTCACCCCGCACGAGGTCGTCGGTGGTCAGGACGGCGTCGAGGTCGTAGCCCGCGGCCGTGGCGGCCTGGCGCTCCTCGTCGTTGCGAGGCCAGAGCCGTCCCTGGAGCCGGCCGCCCATGCACTTGAGGGCGGCGGCGGCGATGACGCCTTCGGGGGTGCCGCCGATGCCGAAGAGCACGTCGGCCCCCGACTCGGGCCAGGCGGTCGAGATGGCGCCCGCCACGTCGCCGTCGGGGATGAGGCGGATGCGGGCGCCCGCGGCGCGCACCTCGGCGACCAGGTCGTCGTGGCGAGGGCGTTCGAGGATGACGGCCGTGAGGTCGCGGACGGTCGTGCCCTTGGCCCTCGCGATCGCCTTGAGGTTCTCGGTGGGCGACTTGGTGATGTCGATCACGTCGCGCGCTTCGGGGCCGACGGCGATCTTCTCCATGTACACGCACGGCCCGGGGTCGAACATCGACCCGCGCTCGCTGACGGCGATCACCGACAGGGCGTTGCCCCGGCCCTTGGCCGTGAGCGTGGTGCCGTCGATGGGGTCGACGGCGATGTCGGTCATGGGCGGCGTGCCGTCGCCGATCGCTTCCCCGTTGTAGAGCATGGGCGCCTCGTCCTTCTCGCCCTCGCCGATGACGACGACGCCGTCCATCGGGACGGTTGTGAGCACGATGCGCATGGCGTCGACGGCGGCGCCGTCGGCACCCTCCTTGTCGCCCCGGCCCATCCAGCGGGAGGCCGCCAGGGCAGCCGCTTCGGTGACGCGGACGAGCTCGAGGGCGAGGTTGCGGTCGGGAGCCTGTCGTTCTGCCGCCATGCCGGCGGACGTTAGCCGGGGCCGCGGGGCACCTCTGTTTTGGGCACGGTTTGCCGTGCTATGCGCGGGAAACCGTGCCCAAAACGAGGGGTTGTCAGCTGTTGGGCAGCAGGCGGCCGAGCGGCCGGCGGGTGCGGCGTTCCTCCGGTCGGCTGTCGGAGGTGTCGGCGGCGGCGGACGCCGGCGTGCCGGGCGTGCGTCGGGCCTCCGCCTCGGCCGCGGCCCGGATCGCGTCGGCGATGCGAGGGGCCTCGTCGGTGACGAGCCGCAGCCCACGGTCGGCAGCGTCGAGCGAGGGGAGCAGGTTGGCCGCTTCGTTCATGAGGCGGGCCAGCTCGCCGCGCATGAGGCCGGCTTCCGTCTGGAGCGCCTGGATGGACGCCATGGCCTCTTGCCACGCCGCCTCGGCCTCGGCCGCGGCTTGGCGGCGCAGCTGCTCGGCTTCCCGCTCGGCGTCCTCGTGCCGGCGGGCGATCAGCAGCTCGGCCTCGATGAGCAGCATGGCCGCCTTGCCCGTGCGCTCGGCTGCTTCCTGCTCGGCCTGCAATCGCAGGGCGGCCACCTGTTCCTCGGCCTGTTGCCGCAGGGCGGCGGCGTCGGCCCGGGCGGCGTCGAGGATGCGGGCGGCCGCGGCTTCGACGTCGGCCGTGGTGGTGGCGACGAGGTCGTCGGCCTCCTGCTTGGCGGACGTGACGATCGCTGCCGCCAGCTCCTCCGCCTCGGAGCGCACTTCGACAGCGTGGCGATCGGCCTCGGTGTGCACCCGGGCTGCGTACCCGTCGGCTTCCGTGCGCACACGCGCCGCAACGTCGTCGGCCTCGGCCCGCACCCTGGTCGCGTGCTCCTGTGCGTCGGCGCGCACGCGGTCGGCCTCCTCTCGCGCGTCGGTGAGCAGGCGGAGGGCCTCCTCTTGCGCGTCGGCGCGCAGGCGGTCGGCCCGCTCCTCGGCCTCGGCCCGGACTCGCGCCGCCTCCTCCTCGGCCTCGGCCCGGACGCGTGCCGACTCGACTTCCGCCTCGGCGACGAGGCGAGCCACCTCCACCGCCGCCTCCAGGCGGGTTCGGGCGGCATCCTCGTCGGCCTCGGCGCGGGCGCGTCGGGAATAGGCATCTGCGTCGTTGCGCACCAGCTCGGCGTGGCTGGCCGCCTCCGCTTCCACCGCGGCGGCGTGGCGGTCGGCCTGGCGGCGCACGGCGTCGGACTCCACGTCGGCCTCGCCTCGCACGCGGACGGCGTAGGCCTCGGCGTCGGCGCGCACGTGGGCGGCGTGCGACTCCGCCTCGGCGCGCAGCCGCACGGCGTCGGCCGCCGCCTCGTCGCGCAGCCGCACGGCGTCGGCCAGCAACTCCTCGCGCAGCGCCTCCACTGTCTCTCGCCCGGTGCGCTCGGCATCGGCCAGCAGCCGGTCGACCTCGGCCAGCGCCTCGGTGCGCAGCTCCTCGACCTCGCGCTCCGCCTCCTCGCAGATGCGATGGGCGTCGGCCCGCATGGCCGCGGCGTGGGCGGTGACCGCGTGCGCCTCGGCTCTGATGCGGTCGGCGTCGGCGGCCGCCTCGGCTCGCATGCGCTCGGCATCGGCCTGGGCTGTCTCGAGCAGGGCCACCCCTTCGGCGTACGCCTCGTCCAACCACTCCTGCTGCAGTCGGGCAATCCTGTCGTCGCCGTGGGTCATCGCGCTTCGCCCTTTGCCACTCTCGGCGAGAGTACTTCGTCCGCGGTACTAGGAACGTCGTCCCAACAGCCGAGCCAGGAAGGGCCGGTTGCGGGGCGGGACGACGTCCGCCGGGGGCTCACCCTCGGCTCGCACTGCCAGCGCGGCCAGGCGGTCGTGCAACGACTGCACGTCGTGCAGGAGCTCGCCGACCTCGGCCGCCAACGCCGAGCGCACGTGGGCTGCATCGGCCCGCGCTCGCTCGAGGATGCGGACACCCTCCTGCTCGGCCTCGTCGAGCCACTCGGTGATCTCCTCGTCGGCTCGCTGGAGCTGCCGCTCCACGTCGTCGACTGCCTCGATGGCGCACGCCCGCTCGCGGAGGATGGCGAAGAGCGGCGCTTCCCGTTCGATCGGATCCACCAACGCCATCGACCAACCTTACGCCCGGCACTCGGCCGCGCCGGGGACCACCGATAACGTCGGCGCCCGTGTCCGAGCCACGCGTGACCGCGGCGATGGCCGCTCGGGGGCGCGCCCTGTCGGAGCCGCGACTGTCGCCCGACGGCACCCGCCTCGCCTGCGTCGTGCGCGACGCGGGCGGCACCCGGCTCGTCGCCGTCCCCAGCAGCGGTGGCCCGGAGCTCGTGCTCACCACCGATCCGGCGCCCGCCTTCCGCGGCGGCGTGTACGACTGGCTGCCCGACGGCAGCGCGCTGGTGTACGCCACCGGGCGCGGCGACCTCGTGCTCACACCGGCCGACGGCGGCCCGGCGTGCATCCTGCTGGAGGAGGCGCAGGCCGCCGGCGTGGCCGCCTCCCCCGACGGCCGGCACGTCGCCTTCGTCGCCGACTTGGCCCGCGTCGTCGTGCACGACCTGGCGACGGGCGCGGCCGAGCCCCGGCCGCGCACCGCCGACTTCTGCGTCGACCCGGCCTGGTCGCCCGACGGCCGCCTGGCCTGGCACGAGTGGGACGTGCCCCACATGCCCTGGGACGACAGCCGCATCGTGGTCGACGGCCGGCCCGTGGCGGGCGGCGAGGGCGTGGCGGTCCAGCAGCCGCGGTGGTCGTCCGACGGCCGGTTGGCCTACCTCAGCGACCGAACGGGGTTCCTCAACCTGTGGCTGCTCGACGAGCCCTTCGAGCACGGGGGGCCCACGTGGGGGCCCGGGCAGCGCACGTTCGCCTGGTCGCCCGACAGCCGCACGATCGCGTTCACGCGCAACGAGGGCGGCTTCGGCCGGCTCCTCCTGCTCGACGTGGCCACCGGGGCGGCCACCGAGCGCACCAAGGGCGTCTGCACGGCGCTCGACTGGCGGGGCGAGTCGCTTGCGTGCCTCCGCAGCGGCGCCCGCACGCCCACCAACGTCACCGTCGACGGCCGGGTCGTCCTGCGCGGGCCGGTGGGCGGCTTCGAGGCGGCCGACCTCCCGGAGCCCGAGGTCGTGCACTTCGCGGCCGACGACGGCACCGAGCTGCACGGCCGCCTGTACGCGCCGGGTGCCGACCGGCCGTTGCTCGTGTGGCTCCACGGCGGGCCGACCGACCAGCGGCGGGTGGAGTTCGACGGCCGGCTGGCGTGGTTCCTCGACCGCGGCTGGGCCGTGCTCTTCCCCGACTACCGCGGCTCCACCGGATGGGGGCGCGCCTACGTGCAGGCGTTGGCCGGCCGCTGGGGCGAGCTCGACGTGGCCGACGCCGCCGCCTCCGTCGGTGCCGCCCGAGCGCACGGGTGGGGCGACCCCCGCCGCACCGTGACCATGGGCGCGTCGGCCGGGGGGTTCACCGTGCTGCGCCTCATGCAGGAGCACCCCGGACTGGTGGCGGCGGGCGTGGCGCTCTACCCGGTGGTCGACCTGCTCGACATGGCCGCCACCACCCACCGCTACGAGGCGCACTACACGGACACCCTCGTCGGCCTCCTGCCCGAGGCCGAGGACCGCTACCGGGCCCGCTCGCCGATCACCGGCGCGGCGCGGATCGTCGATCCGCTGCTGGTCCTGCACGGCAGCGACGACGTGGTGGTGCCCGCGGCGCAGTCGGCCGCGCTGGCTGAGCGCGTGCCCCAGGCCGAGCACCACGTCTACGAGGGTGAGGGCCACGGCTGGTCACGGCCGGCCACCACCGAGGACGAGCTCGAGCGCGTCGCCGCCTTCCTCGACCGCAACGTGCTTGGATAGCGCGCATGAGCGACGAATCGGGGGACGTCCAGGAGCAGGAACAGGACCACGACGTCCTGGTCTACGAGCTGGGAGAGTGGACGCCCGAGGAGCGCGCCCGCCTGGGGCTCTTGCTCGAAGGCGAGGGCATCCCGCACCAGTGGGACGGCGACGACCTGCTGGTGCCCGACGCCGAGGAAGCCCGGGTGGACGCCGTGCTCGACCAGGTCGAGTTCCCCGACCAGCTCGATCCCGTCGACGACGAGGGCGACGACGACGAAGAGCGCTACATGGTCCTGTCCGACCTGTTCGTGGCCATGGACCGGCTGGCCAACGCCACCACGGCCGAGGCCGAGCTGGCGGGCGAGGTGATCGCCGCCGTGGAGGCGGCCCTCGCCATCCCCCGCCCGTTCGGGATCGACGAGCCCGACTGGGCCGACGTCCGCCGTCGCAGCGCGGCGATCGCCGAGGCGCTCCAGAGCGAGGTCGACGACATCGAGATCATCGCCGACGCCAATCTCCTGCGCGACCTGCTGCGCCGCTTCGTGTAGCGCACGCCCGGCCGGTACCGTTCGCACGTGCTGTTGGCCGAGCTCGAGGTCCGGCATTCGCGGACGATCGCGCCCACCCGACGCGTCGCGCTCGGCGAGCTGTTCCTGCCCAACGAGCACGGACCCCTGCTGCTGGCCGCCATCGTGGGCGCCTGCGCGCCCCGGCTCGACGACGACCAGCGAGACGAGTTCGAACGCCTCCTCGACGACCTCTCCCGGGGCCGTCGCATCGCCCAACCGAGGCTTCGGTACCGCTTCCAGACCGACGTCCACGGGCTCGACCGCAGTCGCCACCGCCTGGTGCGGGACGGCGACGCCCTCCACCTCGAGCTCGACGACCACGGCGCCGTCCTCCCCCAGGCGCTGGCCGCGCTCTACGCCGCGGCCCGGCTGTCGTACCGCGTGCGGCCGGAGGCCTTCCGCCTGCTGCGGCGGGCCACCCGGTGGGAGGGCTGGGCCGACGAGCGCCTGCTGCGCTACCTCAGCTCCGACGAGGCGCCGTCCCGGCGGGCCCCCGCCCTGGGCGACGAGGGCTGGGCCTTGACCGTGCTGGGCTTCTCGGGCGGCATCGAGCCCGGCCGCCGCGAGATCCTGCGTCGCTTCCGGGCGCTGGTGCGGGAGGCCCACCCCGACCATGGAGCCGAGGCCGACGACGCAGGCAGGCGCATCACCGAGCTCACCGAGGCCAAGCGCATCCTCCTTGCCGGCGCGTAAGGCCCGCCCCCGGGCTGCCCTGCTCCTCACGCCCGGCGCCGGCGCGGGCCGCGACCAGCCCTCGCTGGTGGCGATCGAGGAGGCGCTGGCGCCCGAAGGCGTGGTCGTCGAGCGCATGGACTTCCCCTACCGCCGGGCGGGCCGCCGCGCCCCCGACCGGCCACCGGTGCTGGTGGCCGCCGTGCGGGAGGGCGCCGAGGCGCTGGCGCGGCGCACCGGGCTGCCGCCCGAGCGCGTCTTCGTGGGCGGGCGGTCGATGGGGGGCCGCATGTGCTCGCTGGCCGTGGCCGAGGGGATGCCCGCGGCCGGTCTGGTCCTGGTCAGCTACCCCCTCCATCCGCCGGGGAGGCCGGACCGGCTGCGCACCGAGCACTTCCCTGCCTTGCGCGTGCCCTGCCTGTTCGTGTCGGGCACCAGGGACGCCTTCGGCACCCCCGAGGAGCTGGCCGCCGCCCACGCGGCCGTCCCCGGGCCGGTCACCCCGGTGTTTTTGGAGGGGGGCGACCACGGCCTGCGCAACCGGGATGCCGCCGTCGCCGACGCCGTGCGGTCGTGGCTGGTGGGCACCTTGGGGTGAGGTGCGGCGTTTGCCACGGTCTGCGGTGGGGAAGCGCAAGCGAACATTCCAGGCACATCGGATTTGTTGACACGGAGAGTGGCACTAGAGTGGCAGTGCCCGGGACGACCACTCGGTGTAGGAAAGGTACGGGCGATGAATCTTCGCAAACCGCTGGGCGCAGCCCTTCTGGCCATCACCGTGATCGGCACGCCGTCGGTGGCGCTCGCCCAGACCGGCGACTACGTGGGCGCCGAGGTGGAGGTGCGTGGCGTGGAGCTCGAGCGGGCCCCCGCGCCGGTCAGCGTGCGCGGTGCCCAGGAGAGCGATTCGGGGGCGCTGCCGCTGACGGGCGGCGACCTCGTCGGCATGGCGCTGTTCGGGGCGGGGGCGGTTGCGTTCGGCTCGGTGCTCCTCCGCCGGGGACGCACCGAAGCGATCACGGCGTAGGCGGGCGAACCCGGGGCGGTCGGCGGCCGCAGCCGTTCATCCGAGTACGAGTCGAGGACGCATGAGAGCGATCGATCACGCGCAACCGAGGGTCTCTTCCCACCGGAGGGTGGAGGACCTCCTCACCCGAGCGGCCACCACGAGGACGCGCCCCGTCGTCGCCCGCCTGGCCCGCGTGGGCTTGGTGGCCACCGACCTGCTCGCCGTCGCTGCCGCGATGGCCGCCGTCCACCGACTCGGTCCGTTGCTCCCGGCCGACCGCGCAGGCGAGACCGCCGCGTACGCCCGCGTGTGCGTCCTCTCGCTGCCGCTGTGGACCCTCGTCTTCCATCGCTACCGGCTCTACAACTCGCGCCACACCGCCAGCCGCCGCGACGAGCTCGGCCGCATCCTGCACGGGGTGGGCGTGAGCGTGGTGGCGACCGCGGTGGTGGCCTACGCCCTCGACGCCTTGGTGGCCCGGTCGTGGCTGATGGCGCTGTTCGTGCTCGCCCTCGTCGTCGTTGTCCTCGAGCGTGAGGTGGTGCGCCACGCGTTCAGCGCCCTCCACCGCCGAGGCCACTGCCTGCGCCCCGTGGTGATAGCGGGCATCGGCGAGGAGGCGTTCGCGCTGGCCACCACACTGGGCGAGCAGCCCGAGCTCGGCTACCGGGTCGTCGGCCTCATCGGCGACGCCGAAGACGAGATCGACCCTCGGCTGGTGGAGTTCGGCCCCGTCCTCGACGGCCGCACCAAGCCCGCCGAGCAGGTGCGCATGGCGGGTGCAAGCGGCGTGATCGTGGCCACCACCGACGTCGACCTGCAGACGTCCAACCGGCTCACCCGATCGCTCACCGACGCGGGCATCCACGTGGAGCTGTCGTCCTCGCTCAAGGACATCGACGCCGACCGGCTGTCAGTGCGGCCGCTGGGGCGGTTCCCCGTCGTGTACGTGGAGCCGGTCAGGCGCGAGGGCTGGCCGCAGGTCTCCAAGCGGGCCTTCGACATCACGCTCGCGCTGGTGCTGCTGGTCGTCTCCCTGCCGGTGCTGGTGGCGGCCGCCGTCGCCATCAAGCTCAGCTCGCCGGGCCCGGTGCTGTTCAAGCAGGAGCGGGTGGGACGCCGCGGCCGGCGCTTCCACGTGCTGAAGCTGCGCACGATGGTGATCGACGCCGAGGACCGGCTGGCCGAGCTCGACCTGCTCAACGAGGCCGACGGCCCACTCTTCAAGATCCGCCAGGACCCGCGGGTGACGCGCGTGGGCCGCCTCCTGCGGAAGTTCTCGCTCGACGAGCTGCCGCAGCTCGTCAACGTGCTGCGGGGCGAGATGAGCCTCGTCGGCCCCCGGCCCGCGCTGCCGTCGGAGGTCACGCAGTGGGGCCCGGAGCTGTTCGACCGCCTGCGGGTGCAGCCGGGGATAACGGGCATGTGGCAGGTGCGAGGCCGGAGCGACTCGAGCTTCGCCCAGTACGCCCGGTGGGACCTGTACTACGTCGACAACTGGTCGATCGCCCACGACCTCGGCATCCTCCTGCGCACGGTCCCCGTCGTCCTGTCGCAGAAGGGCGCCTACTAGCCCCCCTCCGCCTCACCGGGAACAGCGCGAGGGGGAGCGTCTTCCGGGTTGAGCTCCTCGAGCTCCCGGTGGGCGGTCTCGGGATAGGCGACCAGCACGAGGAGGGCGAGCACGGTGGGGCCGATCGCCAGCAGCGTCATCGCCGGCCCCAGCCGACCGGTGGCGTCGGCCACCGTGCCCGCCACCAGGAGCCCCACCACGCTGCCGAGCCGCGCCAGGCCGGTGATCACGCCGTTGGCACGGCCGCGCAGGGCCGTCGGGAACAGCTCGGGGCCGTAGACGCCCAGCGCGGGGATGGTGGCGGCGGCCACGATCGACCCCAACGTCGACCACGCCCACACGGACCAGCCGGTGCCGACGTACACGAGCACGGTCGACCACACCCCCACGACCACTGCCACCGCGCCCACCAGCCGGCGACCCCGTTCGGCCAGGCGGCCGCCGACCACGACCCCGAGGAACCCCGGCGTGGCGGTCACCACGGTGAACAGGCTGACTCGTCCGCCGGAGAACCCGCGCTCGTCACGCAGGTACTCGTTCTGGAACTGCGAGGCGGGCGCCAGGAAGAGGTTGAGGAGGAAGCCCGACGCCGCCAGCAGCCAGAAGCGGCCGCGGCGCCCCGCCATGCGCACCTCGGCGTGGGGGGCGCGGAAGCGGCGGCTCTCGGGGAGGCGGCGGCCTGCACGGCGCACCAGGGGGACGGCCGCGAGCGGGACGAGGTAGAGCAGGCGCCAGCTCCACGTGGCCAGGTCGCACACGGGCAGGAGGAGCACGCACATGCCCGCGCCGCCGCCCGCGGCCAGCGCCAGCAGGCTGACGCCGTAGGCGCGGGCGCCCGCGGGCATCTCCTCGGCCACCGCGATGGCGAGGATCAGCACCCCTGCGGTCACGAAGCCGCGGGCCAGCACCTGGGCCCCCGCCAACGACAGGAGGGAGGGCGCCAAAGAGCACAGCGCGGTGAGCACGCACGCGAAGGTCGTGGCGTGGAGGAGCACGGTGCGCCGGCCGCGGCGGTCGGCCAAGGCGACCACGAAGACGGTGACGATCACGTCGAAGCGCACGAGGGCGAGCGCGAAGCCCTGGGCGCCCTTGCCCGAGCCGAACTCGTCGGCCGCGTACGTCACTGTCTGGGTGAGGATCGTGCCCATGTAGCCGACGATCCAGGAGAGGGCGCACAGCACGCCCAGGGCGGTGGCGGCACGGGCGTCGACCCGCTGCGGTGGCGCCCACCACGGGAACGCCCGCCGCTCGTCGAGCCGACCGAGCAGGCGGCGCACGCCCGGCGCGAACAGGAAGCCGAAGTAGGGGACGGCGAGCCGGTACTCGACCACTTGGCGCACCCGGCTGCGGCCGTCGGGCAGCGCCTCGGTGGTGACCTCCCGGCGGTAGTCGTGGACCGGCCCCTCCTCGGCCAGGTAGGCGCCCTCGGCCGCTGTTTCGAGCACGAAGCCCCGGCGCGGTCGGCGCACCTCGTCGAGGACGGTCGCGTCCACGACGGCCTCGGTGACGACTCGGGTCACGCGTCGGCGGAGAAGCCCGCGTAGAGCTCGGCGAAGACGGCGGTGGCGTCGGCCAGCCGGTCGACCGAGACCCACTCGTCGTGCACGTGCGCCTGTTCGATGGCACCGGGACCGCACACCACCGCGGGGATGCCCGCCTCGTTGCGCACGAACCGGGCGTCGGTGGCGAACGTCATGCCCACGACGGGCTGCTCGGTACCCAGCACGGCGGCGAGCGCCCGCTGCACGCGAGCCACGAACGGGTCGGCGGGGTCGAGCTCGGACGCCTCTCCGAAGACGCCGAGCGCCAGGTCGTAGCGGAGGTCGGGGTCGTCGACCGACTCGATCTTCTCCCGCAGCTCCTTCTCCACCGAGGCGGGCGTGGCCCCGGGCAGCACCCGTCGGTCGAGGACGAGGGTGCAGCGCTCGGCCACCGTGTTGTGCCCGGTGCCGCCTGCGATCTCGCCAACGTTGCAGGAGGGCGAGCCGAGCAGCGGGTGCGAGCCCTCGAACTCGGCGGCGTGGAGGGCGAGCACGACCTTGGCGGCCAGCTCGACGGCGGAGACGCCGTCGCGAGGGTTGCCCGCGTGCGCGGGCCTGCCGTGCACCACGACCGTGGCGGTCACGATGCCGCGCTCGGCCACGCACACCCGCAGGTCGGTGGGCTCGGGGACGACGCAGGCGTCGCCCTTCAGCAGCCCGGCCGCCACCATGGCGCCGGTGCCCAGCTCCCCGCCCCGCTCCTCGTCGGCCACGAGGTGGAACACGAGGTCGCAGCCCGGCTCGCGCCCCGCCCGCCGCAGCGTGTCGAGGGCCACGACGGCGGCGGCGATGCCGCCCTTCATGTCGGCCGTGCCCCGTCCGTAGAGGCGGTTGCCGTCGCGCTCGCACGCGAACGGAGGCCAGGTCCATCCGGCCGGGTCGACCGGCACCACGTCGAGGTGCCCGTTGACGATCAGGGTGGGACGACCGGGTTCGCCGGTGCCGACGGTGGCCACGAGCGAGGTGCGGCCCGGCGCGGGCTCGAACTCCTCGAACCGGGCGCCGAACGGGGCCAGCGCCTCGCGGCACACGCCGACGACGGCCGCCTCGTTGCCCGGCGGGTTCTGCGTGTCGACGGCGACGAGCTCGCGGGTGAGGTCGACCACGGCGTCCACGTCGACGGCCCCACGCATGGCGGGCGAGCATACTGACGGCGTGGATCGCTTCGTGGTGCGGCCGGGCCCGCCCCTGTCGGGCACGGTGCGGGTCTCCGGGGCCAAGAACTCGGCGCTGAAGCTGCTGGCCGCCACACTGCTGGCCGAGGGCGAGTACGTCCTGCACAACGTGCCGCACATCGCCGACGTGGAGACGATGTGCGACCTGCTCTCGTCGATGGGCGTCGACATCGTGCGCCACCAGGAGACGTTGCACGTGCGGCGTCCGGCGGCCGTCGACCCGGAGGCGCCCTACGAGCTGGTCGAGCGCATGCGGGCGTCGATCCTCGTGCTGGGGCCGCTGCTGGCCGGGGAGAAGCGGGCCCGGGTGTCGATGCCCGGCGGCGACGACCTCGGGTCGCGGCCGATCGACATGCACCTGCGCGGCCTGGAGGCGATGGGGGCCACCTTCGAGATGGCGCACGGCACCATCGAAGCCCGGGCCGACCAGCTCATCGGCGCGCGGGTGCTGCTCGAGTTCCCCAGCGTGGGGGCCACCGAGAACCTGCTCATGGCCGCCGTGCGGGCCAAGGGCACGACCGTCATCGAGAACGCGGCGCGGGAGCCCGAGATCGCCGACCTCGCCGCCTTCCTGCGGCGCATGGGGGCCCGGGTGGAAGGCGCGGGCTCCTCGACGATCGAGGTCGAGGGCGTGGAGGAGCTGGCGCCGCCCCCCGAGCACTCGGTGATCCCCGATCGCATCGAGGCGGCCACGTTCCTCGCCGCGGTGGGCATGGCGGGAGGCGAGGTCACGCTCGACGGCGCCCGGGCCGACCACATGGACATGCTCCTGTTGAAGCTGGGCGACATGGGCATGCGCATCTCGTCCACGAGCAGCGGGCTGTGGGCGTCGGCGCCCGGGCGGCTGCACTCGGTCGACGTCTCCACGCTGCCGTACCCGGGGGTGGCCACCGACTACAAGCCGTTCGTCGTCACCCTGCTCTCGGTGGCCGAGGGCGTGGGGATCGTGACGGAGAACCTGTACCAGGGGCGGTTCCGCTACGTGGCCGAGCTCGTGCGCATGGGCGCCGACATCCGCATCCAGGGCCACCACGCGGTGGTGCGGGGGGTCGAGCGGCTGTCGGGCGCCCCCGTGAAGGCGCCCGACATCCGGGCCGGGGCCGCGCTCGTGCTGGCCGGGCTGGCGGCCGAGGGGGAGACCGTGGTGGCCGACGCCTTCCACGTGGAGCGGGGCTACGACGACTTCGCGGGCAAGCTCCGCCGGCTGGGCGCCGACGTCCAGCACCTGCGCTGAGCCTCGGAGCTTCTGTTCGTTCGCACAAAGAACAGGGGCGTCGGCCGGGAATGGGGCGCCCGGAGGCGGGCGTTGTACGGTGGGTGACCATGCAAGCTGAGCTGCTCGAAGCCGTGGAGGCCATCCGGCCCGCCCTCCAGTCCGACGGGGGCGACATGCGCATCCTCGAGTTCGACGAGGAGACGGGGCGGCTCGACGTCGAGCTGCTCGGCGCCTGCGGCGGCTGCCCGATGTCGACGATGACCTTGAAGGCGGGCATCGAGCGCATCATCCGCGACCGCGTGCCCGCAGTCACCGAAGTCCGCGCCAAGGGCATCGACTTCGACGTGGCGGAGGAGCTGTACTGAACTTCGTCGTGAAGCAGAGCTTCCACCACGAGCTCTGTGGCGCTCCGGGCCGCCCCGCCGAGCCGGATCGGTCCTGCGCCCTGCTCTAGCCTCCGACCCGATGCCCCAACAAGCGCCCGAACAGCTGGTCGAGCTCGCCGGTCGCGGCGACCGCGGGGCCCTCGCCCGTCTCATCTCGGCGGTCGAGCGCGGCGGCCCTGCCGCACGGGAGGTCGGTCGGCTCGTCTACCCGAAGGGCGGGCAGGCCTACACGGTGGGCATCACCGGCGCCCCTGGGGCGGGCAAGTCCACGCTGACCGACCGCCTCATCGGCGTGGTGCGCAAGACGGGGTCGGAGGTGGGCGTGCTGGCCGTCGACCCGTCGTCGCCGTTCAGCGGCGGGGCCATCCTCGGCGACCGCGTGCGCATGCAGGAGCACGCCACCGACCGCGGCGTCTTCATCCGCTCGATGGCCACCCGGGGGCACCTCGGAGGCCTGTCGCTGGCGGCCCCCGAGGCCATCCGCGTGCTCGACGCCGCGGGCCTGCCCGTCGTGCTGGTGGAGACCGTGGGCGTGGGCCAGGTGGAGGTGGAGATCGCGGGTGCCGCCGACACCACCGTCGTAGTGCTCAACCCGGGATGGGGCGATGCCGTGCAGGCCAACAAGGCGGGCCTGCTGGAGATCGCCGACGTCTTCGTCGTCAACAAGGCGGACCGCCCCGGTGCCCAGGAGACCGAGCACGACCTGCACCACATGCTCGACATGAACATGCACATGGGGGAGTGGCGCCCGCCGGTGCTGCAGACGGTCGCCGTCTCCGGGGAGGGCATCGAGGACGTGTGGGGCGCGGTGGAGGAGCACCGGTCCTACTTGGAGCGCAGCGGCGAGCTGGCCCGGCGGCGCGAGCGGCGCCTGCTCGACGAGCTGCGCGAGATCGTGGTGCACCGCCTGGAGGGCGAGGCACGGGCGCGCACGGAGGGGCCGCTGTTCGACGGGCTCCGCGACGACCTGCTGGCCCGGCGCATCGATCCGTACTCGGCCGCCGATCGGTTGCTGGCCGCCGAGTAGCGTCGTCCCCATGTTCGTCACGCTGGAGCGCCGCGACGACGGCGTCGCCGTGGTCCGCCTCGACCGCCCGAAGATGAACGCCCTCAACGCCGAGCTGCTCGAACAGCTTGAGGCGATCGCCAAGGAGCTGACGGCCGAGCCGCCGGGCGCGGTGGTGGTGTGGGGCGGCGAGCGCATCTTCGCCGCCGGGGCCGACATCTCCGAGTTCGGCGGGCCCGACGAGGCGGGGGTGGTGTCCGGGGTGATCGGGCGGGCGCTCGACGCGCTGGCGGCGGTTCCCCGGGCCACGATCGCGGCGATCAACGGCTACGCGCTGGGCGGCGGCTGCGAGCTGGCGCTGGCGTGCGACTTCCGGCTCGCCGCCGACAACGCCAAGCTGGGCCAGCCCGAGGTGCTGCTCGGCATCATCCCCGGCGCGGGCGGTACCCAGCGGCTGCCCCGGCTGATCGGCCCGGCACGGGCCAAGGATCTGGTGCTGAGCGGCAGGCAGGTCGACGCCGAGGAGGCGCTGCGCATCGGGCTGGTCGACCGGGTGGTGCCCGCCGCCGAGGTGCTCGACCGGGCGCTGGCGTGGGCGGCCGAGCTGGCCCGGGGCGCGGTCGTGGCCCACGGATTGATGAAGCGGGCGATCGACCAGGGGCTCGACGGGCCGCTGGCCGACGGGTTGGCGCTCGAACGGGAGCTGTTTGTGGAGGTGTTCCGCACCGAGGACGCCGCCAACGGCGTGCGCTCGTTCCTGGAGCACGGCCCCGGCAAGGCCACCTTCACCGGCAGGTAACCCGGTTTTGGGATGCAGAACGCGCGCTGTAGCGCGCATCCTGGGATCCAGAATGGCGGAAAGCTAGGCCCAGGCCACGCAGCCGAGGTCGACCGACTGCACGAGGTCGCCGTGGGCGGGGACGACGCGCACGGTGAAGCCGTAGCGGCCCGCCTGCTCGCACAGGAACCGTCCCGTGTAGCGGTGCTGTCCCGGCGTGTCGGCTGACCCGACCAGCTCCATCGTCACCACCACGGGCTCGCCGATCTCGTCGCTGGGCCCCACCGGCCCGTGCACGAGCTCGACGGCCACGTCGTCGCCGGTGAGCGACCCGAGCGACACGAGCGCGTCGACCCGTCGCTCGACGCCGAGGTCGGCAACCGCGGCGTCGCTCTCCACCGCCTCCACCCGAACGTCGTCCCACCCGGCCTGCACGCGGGCCTTCCACGCCGCCAGCGACCGCGCCCGGGCATGGCCGTCGGCCGACAGCGAGTCGGCCCGGCGGGCGACGGGCTCGTACAGCTCGGTCACGTAGTCGCGCACCATGCGCGACGCCACCACCTTGGGCCCGAGGGTGGCCAGCGAGTGCTTGACGCGCCGCACCCAGCGCCGGGGCACCGGTCCCTCGACCCGCTCGTAGAACAGCGGCACGATCTGGCGCTCCAACAGCTCGTAGAGCGAGTTGGCCTCCACGTCGTCGCGCCGGGCCAGGTCGTCCTCCGTCTCGGCCGACGAGATGGCCCACCCGTTCGCCCCGTCGTACATCTCGTCCCACCAGCCGTCGAGGATCGAGCAGTTCAGCGCGCCGTTCAGTGCCGCCTTCTCGCCGCTGGTGCCGCATGCCTCCAACGGCCGGCGCGGGTTGTTCAGCCACACGTCGCAGCCCTGGTACAGCGTGCGGGCCACGGCGATGTCGTAGTCGTCGACGAACACGATGCGGTGGCGGATGGCCGGGTCGCGCGAGAACTGCACCAGCTCGCGGATCATCTCCTTGCCCACGTCGTCGGCCGGGTGGGCCTTGCCCGCGAAGACGAGCTGCACGGGGCGGTCGGGCGAGAGCAGCAGCGCCCGCAGTCGCTCCGGTTGCGAGAGGAGGAGGCTGGCGCGCTTGTAGGAGGCGAATCGGCGGGCGAAGCCGATGGTGAGGATGCGGGGGTCGAGCACCTCGTCGGCCCACGCGGCGTCGGGCATCGACCGGCGCAGGCGCGTGCGCACGAACGCCACCAGCCGTTCACGGCACTGCTCGCGGACCCGCCACAGCTCGTCGTCGCGGGCCTGCTCGATGCGGGCCCAGGCGGCGGCGTCGGTGTCGCCCCACGCAGGCAGGACGTAGCGGCTCAGCAGGTCGTTCATCTCGGGGGAGACCCACGTGGCCGCGTGCACCCCGTTGGTGACCGACGCGATCGGCACCTCCTCGGCAGTGACGCCCGGCCACAGCGCGTGGAACATGTGCCTGCTCACCACGCCGTGCAGCTTGGAGACGCCGTTGGACATCCCGGCCAGGCGCAGCCCCATCACGGCCATGTTGAAGGGGGCGTCGGCGGGCTCGCCGGGGAAGTGGCCGAGGGCCATGAGGTGGTCGAACGACACGCCGCACTCCTCGGCCCACCCCTCGAAGTAGCGGAACATGAGCTCGCGGGGGAAGCGGTCGATGCCCGCCGGCACCGGCGTGTGGGTGGTGAAGATCGTGCCTGCCCGTACCGCTTCCACCGCCTCGGGGAAGGCCAGGCCCTCCTTGGTCATCAGGCGGCGGATGCGCTCCAGCCCGAGGAAGCCGGCGTGGCCCTCGTTGGTGTGGAAGACCTGCGTCTCCTCGCCGACCGCCTCGAGCGCCCGCACGCCGCCCATGCCCAGGAGGACCTCCTGGCGGATGCGGTGCTCTGTGCCCCCGCCGTAGAGGCGGTCGGTGACGAGGCGGCCCTCCTCGCCGTTGTCGTCGATGTCGGCGTCGAGGAGGTACAGGCGCACCCGGCCCACGTCGGCCCGCCACACCTGCGCCACCAGGGGGACGCCCGCCAAGTCGACCTCGATGCGCACGTCGTCGACCGGCGTGAGCGCCATCGCATGCGGGTCGAGCACGGGGTAGCGCTCCTGCTGCCAGCCGTCGACGCTCAGCTCCTGGCGGAAGTACCCCTGGCGGTAGAGGAGGCCGACGCCCACCAGCGGCACGCCGAGCCCGCTGGCCGCCTTGAGGTGGTCGCCTGCCAGTACGCCGAGGCCGCCGGAGTACTGGGGCAGCGCCTCGGCGAGACCGAACTCGGGGGAGAAGTAGGCGACGCCGCGCAGCGGGGAGCCCCCGTCGCGGGACTGGAACCACAGCGGCGCCTCCAGGTGTCGGCGGAGGTCGTCGTGCACCTCGCCCAGGAAGCCCATGAACGCCGCGTCCTCCGTGAGCTGCTCGAGGCGCTCGCGGGGCGTGAGGCTCAGCAGGCGCACGGGGTCGTGGCCCGTCACCTCCCAGCGGGCGGGGTCGACCCAGCGGAACAGGTCGCGGGTGCGCTCGTCCCACGACCACCGCAGGTTCATGGCCAGCTCGTGGAGCGGCGCGAGCGGCTCGGGCAGCTTGGGGCGGACCGTGAAGCAGCGCAACGCCTTCATCGGCCGCGACCGTACCCGGCTTCTAGAAGAGGAATCGTGCGACGGGGCGCACGATTCCTCCTCCGGAACGGCCAAGATGCCGGGCATGGACGAAGCCGTCGCCCACGTGGCCGCCGCCGACCCCGCGCTGGCGCGCGTGATCGACGTGGTGGGGCCGTGCACGCTGGCGCCCCGCCGGATCAAGGGCGGCTACTTCCACGCCCTCGCCCGGGCCATCCTCTACCAGCAGCTTGCGGGCAAGGCGGCGGCGGCCATCCACGGCCGGTGGGTGGCCCTCTACGACGGCGTCCCCACCCCCGAGGAGGTGCTCGCCACCCCCGACGAGACCCTCCGCAGCGTGGGCCTGTCGGCGGCGAAGGCGGCGAGCATCAAGGACCTCGCCGCCAAGGTGCTCGACGGCACCGTCGTCCTCCGGGGCGTGCACCGCCTCGACGACGACGAGATCGTCGCCCGTCTCACACAGGTGCGCGGCATCGGCCGGTGGACGGCGGAGATGTTCCTCATGTTCCAGCTGGGCCGGCCCGACGTCTGGCCCGTGGACGACTACGGCGTCCGCAAGGGATGGGCGCTCGCCCACGGCCGCCCCGACGCCCTGCCCACGCCCAAGGAGCTGGCGGCGGCGGGGGAGGCCTATCGCCCGCACCGGTCGGTGGCCGCCTGGTACTGCTGGCGGGCGGTCGACACCCTCCTGCCCACCTGACGCGTTTTCTCCGCAAATACGGGTCCAGGGCGCCGGATCTGCGCACAGAACGGCGAAAGCGCGTTTCGCTGCCCGCGCAGGAGTGGTAGGCCTGAGGGTTGTGATCGGCCGCATCGTCGTCGACGACGTCCGTCCGCGGACCCCGGAGGGGTTCCCGGCCAAGGCGGTGGTCGGCGAGGCCGTGCGCATCTCCGCCGACGTCTTCAAGGACGGCCACGACATCCT
>DATAAM010000072.1:0-6559 GCA_036260075.1 Acidimicrobiales bacterium | reverse complement strand
CGCGTGAATCCCCCACCAGAACGGAGAAAATGGGGGTCAGGGTCGGCGGGCGGCGAGGTCGTCGAGCACCGAGTCGGGCACGTCGAGGTCGCCCCGTCCGGTGCCGACGGTGAGGTTGGGCTTGTAGGCGCCGTGGTGATCGGACCCGCCCGTTGCCACCATCCCGTGCCGCTCGGCCAGCGCCACGAGCCCGGCCCGGTCCTCCGGCAGGTAGCCGCCGTACACCGCCTCCAGGCCCGCGAACCCCATCGCGGCCAGCTCGGCCACGGCCCCGTCGAGGGCGGCGGGCTCCAGCCCCAACGAGAACGGGTGGGCCAGCACCGCCACGCCCCCCGACGCCCGGGCCAGCCGGGCCGCCTCCGCGGGCGCCAACCGCTCCTTCTCGACGTAGCCGGGCTTGCCCTTGGCCAGGAAGCGCTCGAAGGCGTCGGGGATCGACTCCGCTGTCCCCCGCCGCACGAGGATCGCCGCCGCGTGCGGCCGCCCGGCGCCGATGCCGCCCGCCTCGGCCAGCAGCTCGTCGTAGGGGATGCCGAGCACCTCGCACATGCGCTCGTTGCGCGCGTCCCGCGCCCGCTGGAGGCGCACGAGCTCGTCCTGCAGCGGCCCCTCGCCCGGCTCCACGAAGTACACGAGCACGTGCATCGTCCCCGGGGACCACTCGCACGAGATCTCGCACCCGGGCACCAGCCGCACGCCGATTGCCCCCGCCACTCGAGCGGCCTCGGGCACGCCGTCGAGCCGGTCGTGATCGGTGAGCGCGAACGCCGTGCACCCCGCCGCCGCGGCCAGCTCCGCGACCTGCGCGGGAGTGTCGGAGCCGTCCGAGACGTTGGAGTGCGTGTGAAGATCGATCACCGCGCGCAGGCTATGGCACCATGGCCGACGTGAAGGAGGCCTGCGGCGTCTTCGGCATCTACGCCCCCGGCCTGCCGGTAGCCCATCTCACCTTCGACGGGCTGTACGCGCTCCAGCACCGCGGCCAGGAGTCGGCCGGCATGGCCGTGAGCGACGGCGAGACCGTCACCATCGACAAGGACATGGGCCTCGTCAGCAACGTGTTCAACGAGTACAAGCTGGCCGCGCTGCCCGGGCACCTCGCCATCGGCCACACCCGTTACTCCACCACCGGATCGAGCACGTGGCGCAACGCCCAGCCGGTGTACCGCCGTCCCGGCGAGTCGGGCTTCGCGCTGGCCCACAACGGGAACCTCACCAACACCGGCGACCTGGCCGCCGAGGCCGGGATGCTGCCCGGCGTGGTGGCCAGCGACAGCGACCTGGTGGCCGAGCTGCTGGCCGCCGAGTACCCGCCCGAGGGCGAGGGCCACAGCGACGGCCGCGACCTCGAACGTGCTCTGCTCAAGGTGCTGCCCCGCCTCGAGGGCGCCTTCTCCTTCGTCCTCATGGACAGCGCCCACATCATCGGCGTGCGCGACCCCAACGGCTTCCGCCCGCTGTGCCTGGGCAAGGTCGACACCGGCTGGGTGCTCGCCTCCGAGACGCCCGCCCTCGACGTCATCGGCGCCCACTTCGTGCGGGAGATCGACCCCGGCGAGATGATCGTCGTCGACGCCGCGGGCACGCGGTCGCTCCACCCGTTCCCCTCCGAGCGCCTGCGCCCGAAGCTGTGCATCTTCGAGTTCGTCTACTTCGCCCGGCCCGACAGCAAGCTGTACGGCAAGGAGGTCCACGGCGCCCGCCGCCGCATGGGAGAGCTGCTCGCAGAGCAGGCCCCGGTCGAGGCCGACATGGTGATGGGCGTGCCCGACTCCGGCGTGCCCGCCGCCGAGGGCTATGCCAAGCACAGCGGCATCCCCTACGGGCAGGGCCTGGTGAAGAACCGCTACATCGGCCGCACGTTCATCGCTCCCAGCCAGGACATGCGCAGCCGCGGCGTGCGCCGCAAGCTCAACCCGCTGAAGGAGAACATCGCGGGCAAGCGGCTCGTGGTGGTGGACGACTCCATCGTGCGCGGCACCACCACCCGCCAGATGGTGCGCATGCTCCGTGACGCGGGAGCCACCGAAGTTCACCTGCGCGTGTCGTCGCCCCCGTACAAGTGGCCGTGCTTCTACGGCATCGACACCGGCACCCGCTCCGAGCTGCTGGCCGCCAACCTCACCATGGGCGAGATCAAGGACTACCTCGGCGTCGACTCCATCGCCTACCTGAGCCTCGACAACCTCGTCGCCGCCATCGACGCGCCGGGGGCGGGCTTCTGTGCCGCCTGCCTCACGGGCGAGTACCCCACCGAGATCCCGCTGGAGCTGTCGAAGCACATGCTGGAAGACTCGGCGGACCATGTCCGAGCCCCGGGGTGACGCCGTCCAGAAGCGCCTGACCTACGCCGACGCGGGCGTCGACATCGCAGCGGGGGAGGAGGCCGTCGAGCGCATCAAGTCGCACGTGCGCTCCACCATGCGGCCCGAGGTCATCGGCGACATCGGCGGCTTCGGCGGGCTGTTCGCCTTTCCCTCCGATCGCTACCGCGAGCCCGTGCTCGTCAGCTCCACCGACGGCGTGGGCACCAAGGCACTGGTGGCGAAGGCGGCAGGCCGGTTCACCACCATCGGCATCGACCTGGTCGCCATGTGCGTGGACGACATCGTGTGCCAGGGCGCCGAGCCCCTCTTCTTCCTCGACTACATCGCCGTCGGTCGCCTCGACCCCGACCACATCGACCAGCTCGTGGAGGGCGTGGCCCGCGGCTGTCGGTCTGCCGGCTGCGCGCTCATCGGCGGCGAGATGGCGGAGCATCCGGGGGCCATGGAACCGGGCGAGTTCGACCTGGTGGGCTTCGCGGTCGGCGTGGCCGAGCGCGACCAGTTGATCACCGGCGAGCGCCTCACGCCCGGCGACGTGCTCATCGGCCTGCCCACACCGGGCCTCCGCTCCAACGGCTACTCGCTGGCCCGCCGCGTGCTCTTCGACGTGGCGGGCCTCGGCCTCGACGACCCGCCGTGGGAGGGCGCGCACCACACGGTGGCCGACGAGCTGTTGGAGCCGTCCGTGGTCTACGCGCCCGCGATCCTGGCCCTGCGGCGGGCGGTCGACGTGCACGGCGTCGCCCACATCACGGGCGGCGGCATCCCCGGCAACCTCGTCCGTCTGTTGGGCGACGACCGTGATGCGGTCGTGGACCGGAGCTCGTGGGAGGTGCCCCGCGTGTTCGTCGAGCTGCAACGCCTCGGCGGCGTGGACGACGAGGAGATGGCGCGCGTCTTCAACCTGGGCATTGGCATGATCGTGGCGGTGCCGCCGAGCGACGCGTTCCGGGCCATCGACGTGCTGCGCGAGCGCGGCCACTACGCCGTCCGCATCGGGGAGGTCGCGCGAGGCCGGGGCGCAGTGCGGTTGGAGGGCTCGACGTGACGAGGGTGCTGATCGTCGACGACGAGCCCGACATCCTGCTGATGCTGCGGGTGAACCTGGAGGCCGACGGCTTCGAGACCGCCTTGGCCGCCGACGGCGAGACCGCCCTCCGGCGCATCGCCGACGACCGCTTCGACCTCATGCTGCTCGACGTGATGATGCCGGTGATGGACGGGTGGGGCGTGCTGGAGGCACTGCCCCGGATCACCTACCCGCCCCGGGTCATCGTGGTGTCGGCCAAGTCGTCCGACCGCGACGTGACCCGGGCCATCGAGCTGGGCGCCGTCGACTACCTCACCAAGCCGTTCAGCCCGGCCCGCCTCGCGACCTTGGTGCAGGAAGTGGTCGCCCTCTCGCCAGAGCAGCTGGAGGCCCATCGCCGAGCACGCCTGGAGCGCATCTCGCCCGCTGTGTGAGGCCGATGACTAGTCCGGTCGGACTACGAAATATGACTCCATCGGGCCATCGACGCCGATACGGACCGCCCGTACCTTCAAGGCACGAAAGGGACACATTCGGAAGGGATGCCCCGATGGCCGATCAGAACCAACCCGACGCACTCCTCACGCCCGCGGAAGTGGCTGCTCTCTTCCGGGTGAACCCCAAGACCGTCACCCGGTGGGCCCGTGCGGGGAAGATCACAGCGATCCGCACGCTCGGCGGGCACCGGCGCTTCCGGGCATCCGAGATCCGGCGCTGCCTCGAGCAGATGGAGCACGAGCAGGCCTGACGTGCCTCCGACGGCGTCGGGTGCGTGCCGACGCCGTTGTAGGTTCGGGGCGTCATGCGCACGCCCAACGCCAGCTACTCCGTCAGCCTCCGAGTCGAAATAGAGAACAAGCCGGGCAACCTGGGCCGACTGGCCACCGCCATCGGCGAAGCGGGGGGCAACATCTCCGCCCTCGACATCGTCGAGGCGACGGGGGACCGCATCGTCCGTGACGTGACGGTGTTCGCGGTCGACGACGAGCACGTCGACCGCATCCGCGCTGCCGTCGAGGCACTCGACGGCATGGCCGTGCGCAGCTGCCTCGACCGCACGTTCCTCATGCACGAGGGCGGCAAGATCGAGGTGCGCTCCAAGGCGCCGCTCACGAGCCGCGAAGACCTCTCCATGGCCTACACGCCGGGGGTGGCCCGCGTGTGCCAGGCGATCGAGGGCGACCCCGAGCAGGTCCACCGATTCACGATCAAGGCGAACTCCGTCGCCATCGTCACCGACGGCACCGCCGTGCTGGGCCTCGGCGACATCGGGCCTGCCGCCGCCCTGCCCGTGATGGAGGGCAAGGCCATGCTCTTCAAGGAGTTCGCGGGCATCGACGCCTTCCCCGTCTGCGTGCGGGCCAAGACGGCCGACGAGCTCATCGAGACGGTGGAGCGCATCGAGCCCGTGTTCGGCGGGATCAATCTGGAGGACGTGGCCGCCCCTCGCTGCTTCGAGGTGGAGGAGCGGCTGAAGGCCAACCTCGACATCCCTGTGTTCCACGACGACCAGCACGGCACCGCCGTGGTGGTGCTGGCCGCCTTGCGCAACGCGCTCAAGGTGGTCGACAAGCGCCTGGAGGACCTGAAGGTCGTCATGTCGGGCGTGGGTGCTGCGGGGGTGGCGATCACCAAGATGCTGCTGCAGGCGGGCGTCACCGACATCATCGGCGTCGACCGCAAGGGCGCCATCTACGAAGGCCGGCCCGACCTCGACGCGTCGAAGCAGTGGATGGCCGAGCACTCCAACCCCGATCACCGTCGGGGCTCGTTGCACGAGGTGATCCCGGGCGCCGACGTGTTCATCGGCGTGAGCGGGCCGGGGCTGCTGCTGCGCGACGACCTGCGGGTGATGCACCACGACCCGATCGTGTTCGCGCTGGCCAACCCCGTCCCCGAGATCATGCCGGAGGAGGCGGAGGGCCTCGTGGCCGTGATGGCCACCGGTCGCAGCGACTACCCCAACCAGATCAACAACGTGCTGTGCTTCCCCGGCATCTTCCGGGGGGCGCTGGACGCCGGGGCGCGCACCATCACCGAGGGCATGAAGCAGGCGGCCGCCGACGCCATCGCCTCGGCGGTGCCCGAGGAGGAGCTGTCGCCCGGCTACATCGTGCCCAGCGTGTTCAACAAGCGGGTGGTGGAGCTGGTCGCCTCGGCGGTGGCGGCCGCGGCGGTGACCGAGGGCGTCGTCCGTTGAGCGCCGTGGAGGCCGTCACCTTCGACTTCTGGAACACGCTCATCTACGAGGACCGCGGCCACCTGCGCGGCAAGCGGCTGGAGGCGTGGACGGGGATCCTCGAGGATGTCGGCTTCGCGTGCGAGCGGGAACGGCTCGAGATGGAGTTCGACGCAGCGTGGAAGCGCTACGTGGAGTCGTGGACCGCCAACCAGCAGTACCAGGCGGCGCAGGCGGCGGAGGAGATCATCGAACGCCTGGGCTTCGACGTGCCGCCTGCCGTGCGGGCCGAGCTGGTGGAGGCGTTCGGCCGGGCGGGCGAGGACGCCGAGTTGCACCCCACCGAGGGCGCCGCCGAGGTGCTGCACGCCTTGAAGGACGCGGGCATCAAGCTGGGGATCATCTGCGACGTCGGCATGACGCCGTCGGCCACGCTGCGGGAGCACCTCATCAAGCACGGGCTGCTGCCGCTGTTCGACCACTGGTCGTTCTCCGACGAGGTGGGCCACTACAAGCCGTCGCCGGTGATCTTCCGCCACGCGCTGGAGGGGTTGGGCGACCCCGTGCCCGAGCGGGTGGCCCACGTGGGCGACATCCGCCGCACCGACGTGGCGGGTGCGCTCGACATGGGGATGATCGCCGTGCGCTACACCGGCGTCAGCGACGACACGTCACAGCCGGAGCCCGAGGCCCACCACGTCATCGCCCACCACTCGGAGCTTCCGGCGGCGCTCGGCATCGGCTGACCGGAGGCGAAACGGTCCGCTCAGCGGACCATTCCGCCTCCGACTTCAGCCGAGCGCCGTCGACGTTCCTGCCACGACCTCGCGCACGGTGTGGGCCGACGCCTGCACCGCGTACTGCGGCGGCGGACGGTCGGGGTGCGCTTCCCGAACGGTCGCGAGGGCCTCGTCGGCGTCGAACGCCCACGCCAGCACGGCCTGCCAGTCGTGTCGTCCGGGTCGACCCCAGGCAACCGTCCACAGGAAGCGACCACGAGGATCGGTGACCACCTCGATCACC
>DATAAM010000071.1:0-3536 GCA_036260075.1 Acidimicrobiales bacterium | reverse complement strand
AGGCAGGAGCTTCACGACCTCGTCGAGCAGGTCGCCCGTGCCACGTCCGTGCACGGCGCTCACCGGCCACGGGTCGCCCAGCCCCAGTCGGGCGAACTCCCACGCGTCGGCCTCGCGCGAGTCGGAGTCGACCTTGTTGGCCACGAGCAGCACCGGGCGCTTGCTGCGACGGAGCATGGCGGCCACGCGATCGTCTTCGTCGGTGATGCCGACGGTGGTGTCGACCACGAACAGCAGGAGGTCGGCGGCCTTGATCGCCCGCTCGGCCTGCTCGCTCACCTGGCGGTCGAGGGGGTGGTCGGTGTCGAGCCAGCCGCCGGTGTCGATCAGGTCGAACTCGACGCCGTTCCACTCGGCCTCCACCACCTTGCGGTCGCGCGTGACGCCGGGGTGCTCCTCGACGATCGCCTCCCGGCGGCCGATGATGCGATTGACCAACGTGGACTTGCCCACGTTGGGGCGCCCCACCACGGCGACGACCGGCTTGCTCATCGGGAGGCCAAGGCTCGGCGGAGGGAGGCGCCGTCGGTGGGGACGACCTCCACGGGCCGGGGCAAGTCGGCGGGGGTGCTGCCGTCGAGGAAGCGGCCCTGCGACAGGCACACGTCGGGCAGGAGGTAGCGGTGGCCCTCCGGCTGCGCCGCCAGCGTGCGGGCCAGGTCCTCGCCGACGAGGAGGCCGGTGACGCCGATGTTGCCGCCGAAGAACTCGTTGCGCACGGGCACGACGCGCACGTCGTCGGGCAGCAGGGGCGCGAGCACCCGCGCCCCGTACTCCCCCGTGAGGACTGCGACCGGCCCGGGGGCGTTCTGGGGGAGGGATCCCGGCGCATGCGCCGGGATTCCTCCCCCAGAACCGCTGAGGCGAGGGGCGCGGTAGCCGGTGGCGGGGGCGCCGTCGACCGAGGCGAAGAACCCGGGCTGCGGGCCGATGCCCTCGGCGTGGCCCCGCAACGCCAGCTCGAAGGCGCGGGCCATGCCGATGCCGTCCTCGTGCATGGGGAAGCCTTCGTAGGTGTCGGCCTCGGGGAAGGGGCGGTCGGCCAACAGGTAGTACTCGTCGGCCGCGTAGGCGAGGCGCCGCCCCACCGCGCGCAGGAACACCGCCTGCCAGTCGTGCACCAGGTCGACCACGGCGGCCGCCTCCTCCGGCGTGTGCGGGCGCATGGCGGGCTCGTTGGAGTGGCGGCTGACGCCGAGGGGCACCACGGCGAGCGTGGCCAGCTCGGGGTAGACGTCGAGCACCCCGGCCAGCGTGTCGTCGAGCACGGCGCCGTCGTTGACGCCGGGGCACACCACCACCTGGCCGTGCACCTCGATGCCGTGGTCGAGCAGCGCCCGCAGCCAGCGCAGGCTGGTGGCGCCTCGGCGGTTGCGCAGCATGCGGGCCCGTACGTCTGGGTCGGTGGCGTGGATGCTCACGTAGAGCGGGCTGAGCTTCTCGGTGACGACCCGTTCGAGGTCGGCCTCGGTGAAGCGGGTGAGGGTGGTGAAGTTGCCGTAGAGGAACGACAGGCGGTAGTCGTCGTCCTTCAGGTACAGGCTCTTCCGCAGCCCCTTGGGCAGCTGGTGGATGAAGCAGAACTCACAGTGGTTGTCGCACGTCTGCACCCGGTCGAACAGCGCCGACTCGATCTCGGCGCCGAGCGGCCTGCCCGCGTCCTTCGAGACGTGGAGCCTGAGGGTCAGCCCGCCGCGCGCCACGTCGAGCTCGACCTCGGGCTCGTCCGCCAGCAGGCGGTATTGGATGACGTCACGGGGGGACTGGCCGTTCAGCGCGACGATCTCGTCACCCGGCTGGAGGCCCGCCCGGGCGGCCGGCGACTCGGCGTCGACGGCCACCACGCGGGGCAGCGACATGGCCACCAGGATAGGCCCTGATCACCGGTAGCCTCGGTGCGATGGCAGTCGAACGGGTCCTGCTCGCCGCCCCCCGGGGCTTCTGCGCCGGGGTGGAGATGGCGATCAAGGCGCTGGCGTGGATGGTGCGCGTCTTCGACCCGCCTGTGTACTGCTACCACGAGATCGTGCACAACCAGGTGGTCGTCGACCGCTTCCGCCGCCTGGGCGTGGTGTTCGTCGACGACGTCGCGCAGGTGCCGTCGGGGGCGCCGCTGATGCTGAGCGCCCACGGGTCGGCCCCGCAGGTGGTGGCGGCCGCCCGGGCCAACGGGGGCGTGGTGGTCGACGCCGTGTGCCCGCTGGTGACGAAGGTGCACCACGAGGTGAAGGTGCGGGCGGGCAAGGGCTACACGGTGGTGTACGTGGGGCACGAGGGCCACGACGAGGCGGTGGGCACCATGGCCGTCGCCCCCGAGGCGGTGCGGCTGGTCGAGTCGGAGGCCGACGTCGACGCGCTCGACCTGGCCGGCGACGCGCCGGTGGCCTTCCTAGCCCAGACCACCCTCAGCCAGGACGAGTGGCTGGGCATCCGCGAGCGGGCGCAGGAGCGCTTCCCGTCGATGTGGCTGCCGGGGCGCAGCGACCTGTGCTTCGCCACCACCAACCGCCAAGCTGCGCTGAAGCAGATCGCGGGCCGGGCGGACGCGGTGGTCGTGATCGGGTCGTCCAACTCCTCCAACACGCTGGCGCTCGAGAAGGTGGCGCGGGCCGCCGGGTGCGGGCGCGTGTACCGCGTGAACGGGGCCGAGGAGCTGCCCGGCGACCTGTCGGGCACCGTGGGGGTCACGGCCGGTGCGTCGGCCCCGGAGGAGCTGGTCCGCCAGGTGCTGGAGAAGCTGGCGCCGCGCGACGGCGTGGAGGTCGTCACCGTCACCACGGAGGAGGAGTACTTCCCGCCGCCGCGCGAGCTGCGCGACCTCGTGCGGGCGATCTCCACGGCGGTGACGTTCTCGTTGTTCGCACCGGTCGACGGCGACGGCGGCTTCGCCGACGACCGGGCGGTGGCGGCGAGCGACGTGCTCGACGCGCTGGCAAGCTAGGGGGACCTATGACGTTCACGAGCATGGACACATCCACCAAGGAGCAGTGGCAGCACATCGCCTCCGAGCACACAAAGGAGTATCCGAAGATCGCCGACAAGGTGCTCGGGATGCTGCGCTCGCTGGAGGACGTGGTCGAGGGGTTCGCCGTCAACCAGCTCGTGCACTGCCTCCAGACGGCCACGCTGGCGGAGAAGGCGGGAGCCGACGAGGAGGTCGTCGTCGCCTCGCTGTGCCACGACATCGGCAAGGCGGTGTCGGTGGCCAACCACGGCGCCATCGCGGCGGAGATCCTCAAGCCCTACGTGCGGCCCGAGGTCTACGGGATGATCAAGCACCACCAGGACTTCCAGGGGCGTCACTACTACGAGTACCTCGGCATGGACCCGCACGCCCGAAAGAACCACGAGGGCGAGCCGTGGTACGCGCTGGCCGAGCAGTTCGCCGACGAGTGGGACCAGGTCGCCTTCGACCCCGACGGCGAGACCTACCCGCTCGAGCACTTCGAGCCGGCGCTGCGCCGGGTCTTCGCCCGCCCCCGCTACTGAGCTTCGTCTCGATTCTGGTGGGGGATCAGCGCGCTATAGCGCGCTGA
>DATAAM010000070.1:0-8231 GCA_036260075.1 Acidimicrobiales bacterium | reverse complement strand
GGCGGCGGCGTGCGGCGTGCCCGTGGTCGCGGGACGGAGCGGAGGAGCGGCGGAGGCGGTCGCCGACGGCGAGACGGGGACGGTCGTCGATCGGCCCCACGACCCCCTTGCCGTCGCCGCCGCGCTGGCTCCGCTCCTCGACGACGCCGACCGGCGGGCCGTGTGGGGCCGGGCCGCCCGGCAGCGGGCCGAAGAGCGCTTTCGGTACGACCACCTGGCCACGGTCCTCGACCGCGCACTCGCTCCCCTCGAGTGAGCGGCAGCGACGGACGCCGGCCGGCGTCCGGTCCCGCAGCCGGCCACGGCATCCGCAAGGCGGCGTGGTACGGCACCGCCCTCTTCGCGGTCACGGCGACGGCCGCCGTGCTGGTGGAGGCGCTCGATCCAGTGGCCCTGGTCGTCGACGTCGTGCTCTTCGTCGCCGGCCTCGTGCTCTTCGTCGCCGCCTACGCCAGGGCCGTGACCCGCAGCCGCACCGAGTCCATCGCGGTGACGACGCTGTACTTCCTCGCCGGCAGTGCCCCGCCCGACGTCCGGCGCAGCCTGTTGGGAGCGCTCAGCGCCCAGGTGGTGGTGGCCGTCGCCGGTCGCGGGCGCGACCGGGCCCGGCTCGAGCGCCGGGCCCGCACCGCCGGCGCCCCGGTCAGGTTCCTGGGCCCCGTGGCCGACGAGGCCCTGCCCGGGCTGGTCGCGGCGGCCGACGTGCTGGCCGTGCCCTGCCGCTCCCGGTGGGGAGGCCTCGAGCAGGAGGGGTTCGGCATCGTGTTCCTCGAAGCGGCCGCCTGCGGCGTGCCGCAGGTGGCGGGAGACAGCGGAGGTGCCGCCGAGGCCGTGGTCGACGGCGAGACGGGGATCGTCGTGCGTCACCCCCGCAGCACCGCCGAGGTGGCCGACGCCCTCCGTCGCCTCCTCGACGACCCCGACCTGCGCACCGGCATGGGGCGGGCCGCCCGCGCCCGAGCCGAACGCCACTTCGACTACGACGGGCTGGCCACGAGGCTGTCGGCCGCGCTGGTGGCGTGATCGACGGCCCCAACGACGGCGAGGGGATCGTCCGCGCCTCGTGGCTCGGCACCGCCGCCTTCGGCGTGGCCGCAGTCCTCGGCGCGGTCGTCCCGGCCGCCGACCTGCCCGCCCTGGTCGTGTCCCTCGTGCTGTTCACGGCGGGCACCGTGGCCTTCTTCGTGGCATACGCGCGCGCGGTGGTCCGCAGCCGCACCGAGCACGTCGCCGTGCTCGCCCTGTTCTTCCTCGAACGCGACGTGGCACCGCGGCGCGTGCGTCGTCGACTGCTCGGGTCGTTCGTCGTGCAGGTGCTGGTGGCCGCGGCCACCGCCGCGGGCCGCCCCAACACCAGCCTGGCCTTCGGCATCCTCGTGCCCGTCTACGGCCTGGCGCTGGCGGGTGTGTGGGGCGCGTACCACGGCGCCTTCCCGCGCCGGCAGCCGCGGCAGCCGAAAGGCACCGGCCGCTAGCATCGGCGCCCTGATGCGGTGGACCCTCCTGCTCGGCCTGTCGGCGTTGCCGTTCGGGGTCGCCGGCGCCCGAGTGCGTCGGGGCCACGGCGTCGTCCTCGGCCGTGACCACGCCGTCGCGAAGCCGAACGCGCCGGTGGGCGCCTGAGGCGAGGGGGCACGTTGGCGGACCAGGCCACCGAGCAGCTGCGCATCGAGGCGCCACCGGAGCGCTGCTACGGGGTCGTGCTCGACTTCGAGCGCTATCCCGAGTGGGTGGCCGACATCAAGCACGTCGAGGTCCTCGAGCGCGACGAGCAGGGCCGCGGCAGCAAGGTCGCCTTCCGCGCCGCGGCGATGGGCCGCAGCACCTCCTACACGTTGGCCTACGACTACTCCAAGGCACCCCGGGAGGTCTCCTGGGTGCTGGAGCGGGGCGACATCACCCGTCGCCTCGACGGCACGTACGTGTTCGACGCGGCCGAGGGCGGCACCGAGGTGACGTACCACCTGGCCGTCGAGCTCGTGGTGCCGCTGCCCGGCTTCATCAAGTCGAGGGCGGAGAGCCGCATCATCGGCAACGCCCTGCGCGAGCTCAAGGCCCGGGTCGAGTCCGGCGGGTGAGGATCCTCCTCTTCACCGGCAAGGGGGGAGTCGGCAAGACCACCGTGGCGGCAGCCACCGCCCTGCGCTGCGCGGACGCGGGCCTGCGCACGCTCGTGCTCTCCACCGATCCGGCCCACTCGTTGGCCGATGCCTTCGATCGCCCCCTCGACGGCGACGCCTCGGAGGTCGCGCCCCGCCTCTA
The DNA here is from genome assembly GCA_036260075.1 of Acidimicrobiales bacterium. Taxonomy (GTDB): domain Bacteria; phylum Actinomycetota; class Acidimicrobiia; order Acidimicrobiales; family JAHWLA01; genus DATAAM01. The sequence continues at coordinate 5,969 of DATAAM010000070.1, read as the reverse complement.
CGGCCAGCAGCTCGACGCGACCGAGCGCCTGGAGGAGGTGTGGGGCGAGGTCCAGCAGTACCTCGTGCAGGTGTTCGACTGGGCTGGCCTCGGTGCCGTGGAGGCGGAGGAGCTGTCGGTCCTGCCCGGGCTCGACGAGGTGTTCGGCCTCTCCGACATCAAGGCGCACGCCGACAGCGGTGCCTGGGATGTCGTGGTGGTCGACTGCGCGCCGACTGCCGACACCATCCGCCTGCTGTCGCTCCCCGACGTCCTCTCCTGGTACATGGAGCGGCTGTTCCCGCTGGGACGTCGGGTGACGAAGGTGGTGCGCCCCCTCCTGCGCACCGTGACGAACCTCCCGGTGGCGGGCGACGACGTGTTCGACGCCACCGCCCGCTTCTACCACCGCCTCGACGGCGTGCGGGAGCTGCTCACCGACGGCTCCCGCACCACGGTACGCCTCGTCGTGAACCCCGAGCGCATGGTGATCGCGGAAGCGCGTCGCACGGCCACCTACCTCTCCCTGTTCGGCTATCGCGTCGATGCGGTGGTCGCCAACCGCCTGCTGCCCGACGCCGTCGGCGACCCGTGGTTCAAGGCGTGGAAGGAAGCACAGGCCGAGCACTTGGCCGCCATCGAGGAGGGCTTCGCGCCGCTGCCCGTGCTGCGGGCGGAGCTGGCTTCGGAGGAGCTGGTCGGCGTCGAGCGCCTGCGCCGGTTCGCCGACGAGCTGTACGACGACGTCGAGCCGGCCGCCGTGCTGCACCACGGCGAGCCCATGTGCGTGGACAAGCGGGGGAGCGCCCACGTGCTGGTGCTCCACCTGCCCTTCGCCGAGCGCGACGAGCTCGACGTCGGGCGCCGCGGCGACGAGCTGCTCGTCCGCGTGGGGCCGCACCGCCGCGCCGTGCTCCTGCCCGACTCGCTGCGGCGTCGCGAGGTCACCGGTGCGAGCATGGACGGCGACCGGCTGGAGGTCCGCTTCGAACGGGAGGGCAGCACGGCATGACCAACGAGGAACGGGCCGCCGAGGCCGTCGAGCACCTGCAAGCGGCGGCACGCGAGCTGATCGCCGCGGCGCGGGTGGTGCTCGACCTGGCCGAGGAGGTGGTCGAGCACCCGGGACCGGTGCTGCACCTCCTCGGGGAGCTGGCAGCGCCGCTGGTGGCGCGGGGCCGCGCTGCCGCCGCGCCCGCCCCCGAGCGCGACGACGGGGCGCCGCCGAGGGCGCCCCGCGTGCAGCACATCCGGGTGTCCTAGCTCTCGGTCGTCCCGGTCTTCTCGGTGGACTCCACCTCGACCGCCTGTTGGGTCGAGCCCGTGCTGCCGGTCGAGATCGGCACCCGGGTGGGCTCCTTGCTCTTCGGGTGCGGGATGCGCACCTCGAGAACGCCGAGGTCGAAGTGGGCCTTGATGCTGTCGACCTCGGTGCCCTCCGGGAGCAGTACCTGCCGCTCGAAGCGGCCGTAGCTGCGCTCCCGTCGGAGGAACGAGCCCTCCTCTGCCTCGTCCTCGAAGTGGCGCTCGCCGCGGATCACGAGCACGTTGTCGGTCACCTGCACGTCGACCTCCTCGGGCCGGATGCCGGGGAGCTCGAGCCGGACCACGAAGTCGTCCTTGGTGTGGAAGGCCTCCAGCGCCGGGGCCCACATCGCCGGGCCGGCTTGGCGGCCGCTGCGCCCGAACAGTTCGTTGACTTGGCGCTCGAACGCCGACAGCTCACGCCACGGATCCCATTGGAGCAGTGCCATGTCTGCCTCCTACCTGCTGTGCTTGCCGTAAGACAATCTGAGTATAACACGCTCAGGAAACATGCCTCCCAAACAGGGTGGGGCGCAGTCTGCGCCGCCGGGTACGATCGACGAACGATCCATCCTTCGGGGAGGTGACGTGACCGCGCTCACCCAGGAGACCGTTCGCTCGCTCGCCGGGTTCAAGGGGGAGGACGGCCCCGTCGTGTCGCTGTACCTCGACGTCGACGGCCGCCGCTACGTGCGGCCCCGCGACTACGAGGTCCACTTGGAGGCGCTCCTGCGGCAGGCGGCGGGCCGGGTCGACGGCGATGCCGCCACGGCCGCCCAGCTCCAACGCATCGAGAGCTTCGTGAAGGCGGGCGTCGACCGGTCCCGCACGCGGGGGCTCGCGGTGTTCTCCTGCCGCTCGCCCGAGCTGTGGGAGGTCATCCACCTGCCGGTGCCGGTCCGCAACCAGCTCGTCGTCAACACGGGCCCGCACGTCCGCCAGCTCGAGGCCGTGCTCGACGAGTACGAGCGCTTTGCCGTGCTGCTGGCCGACAAGCAGCGGGCCCGCCTCTTCGTCTTCGAGCTCGGAGAGCTGGTCGAGAAGAGCGAGCTGTTCGACCGGCTGCCCCGGCACGAGGACGACCGCGGCGACCGGTCGCGCGACGACGTGCGCGACCACTCGGCCGAGGCGGCCCACCAGCACCTCAGGCGGGCCGCCCAGGTGGCCTTCGAGATGTTCAAGGCCCAGCCCTTCGAGCACCTGATCCTCGGGGCTCCGGAGGAGATCGCCAAGGAGGTCGAGCGGGAGCTGCACTCGTACCTGCGCGACCGCATCCGGGCCCGGCTGTCGATCCCCGTGGGCGCCAGTGAGGCCGCCGTGCGACAGGCCGCGCTCGACGTCGAGCAGCAGGTGGAGCGGGCCAAGGAGGCGGAGCTGGTCGAGCGCCTCCGCAACGCGGTGGGGGCGCGGGCAGGCGGCGTGGCCGGGCTGGCCGGCACCGTCGCCGCGCTCACAGAGCGACGGGTCGACACGCTGCTCGTGTCGGAGGGCTACGAGGCGCCCGGTTGGCGGTGCCACTCCTGCAGCCACGTGGCGCTGAAGGGGCGGGCCTGCCCCGTGTGCGGCCGCGAGATGCAGCAGGTGGACGACGTGGTGGAGGAGGCCGTCGACGAGGCGCTCGCCCAGTCGTGCCGGGTGGCGGTGGTCGTCGGCAACGCCGACCTCGACGTCATGGGGCGCATCGGCGCCCTGCTGCGCTTTTGAACGCGCGCCGCCGGTTGTGGCGGGCCTCCGCCGGCACGGCGACGAGCCGCGAGGCGAAGCGCGGTGAGTAGCGCCATCGGCATCGACCTCGGAGGCACGAAGTGCCTCGCGGTGGCGTTGGACGAGGCCGGGCGGGTGGTGGCCGAGCACCGAGTGCCCACGCCAGAGGGCGCCGAGGCCGTCCTCGGCACGCTCGAGGAGGTGGTGCAGGCACTGGGCGGAAGCGACCGCATCGGCGTGGGCGTGCCCGGGCTCGTCGACCGCGCCGGGGTGCTTCGGTTCGCGCCGAACCTCCCCGGGGTGGTCGAGCTCGACGTGCGGGGCGAGCTCCTGGAGCGCTTCCCCGACGCGACCGTGCGAGTCGACAACGACGCCACCTGCGCCACGTGGGCCGAGACCCGCGTCGGTGCCGGGCGCAACCTCGAGTGGATGGTGATGATCACGCTCGGCACCGGCATCGGCGGGGGCGTGGTGTCGGGAGGGAAGCTGGAGCGCGGCGCCCACGGCTTTGCCGGGGAGTTCGGCCACATGGTGGTGGCGCCCGAGGGCGAGGGCTGCGTCTGCGGCCAGCAGGGGTGCTGGGAGTTCTTCGCCTCGGGACGGGCGTTGGGGCGCTTCGCCCGGGAGGCAGCGGCCGAGGGCCGCGCCGGCCGCGTGCTGGAGCTGGCCGGCGGCGACCCCGACCGCGTGCGCGGCGAGCATGTCACGCAGGCCTGTCACGAGGGCGACGAGTGGGCGGCCGAGATCCTGCGCCGGGTGGGGTGGTGGCTCGGCGTCGGCCTCGTCAACCTGGCCATGGCGTTCGACCCGCAGGCCTTCGTCATCGGCGGGGGGCTGGGTGCCGCGGGCGAGCCGTTGCTGGGCCCGGCCCGCGCCACCATGCACGAGCTCTTGGCAGGCGTGCCGCATCGCACGCCGCCCGACGTGCTCCTCGCCGAATTGGGCGAGCACGCGGGCGCGGTGGGCGCTGCCCTCCTGGCGGTCGACGAGTGCGGGTAGGCATCACGCTCCCGCAGTTCCGGGAGGACGCCGAGACCGCACTGGGCGTGGCCCGCCACGCCGAGGCGATCGGGCTCGACGGCCTGTTCGCCTTCGACCACCTGTGGCCCATCGGCCGTCCTGACCGACCGGCCCTGCACATGCTCCCGTTCCTCGGGGCGCTGGCGGTGGAGACCGAGCGCGTCGTGGTCGGCTCGCTGGTGGCGCGAGTCGGCCTGTTCCCCGACGCCGTGCTGGTGAACGGGTTGCGCACGGTGGCGCGCATGGCGGGGGAGGACCGCTTCGTCGCCGGGCTGGGCGTGGGCGACCGCTTGAGCCGAGCGGAGAACGAGGCGTACGGCGTGCCGTTCGCGCCGGTGGCCGAGCGCGTCGCCTCGCTCGTCACGTCCTGCCGCGAGCTGCGGGCGGCGGGCGTGCCGGTGTGGGTGGGCGGCCGCTCCACCGCCGTGCAGGAGGTGGCGGTGGCGGAGGCTGACGCCCTCAACCTGTGGCAGTCGCCGGTGGAGGAGGTGGCCGCTCGCCGCGGCACGGTGCTGACGTGGGCCGGCCAGGTTGGTCCCGACGACGACGTGCGCTCGCTGTTGGCGGGGTTGCGCGACGCGGGGGCCACGTGGGCGGTGTGCGCGCCGATCGGCCAACCCTGGCCCGAGGCGGTGGAGCGCATCGCGGCCGCGGCCGCCGCCTGAGACGTATACTCATCGCACCGCCTGGCGACCTCGGGAGGCTCGGGAACGCAGCGTTCCCCTCGAATGCGGCTCGACGAGGAGAACGCGATGGCAGTCACCGAGCACGGCAGGATCCTGTTGTACCGCCACTTCGAGGAAGAGATGGGCGAAGACAAGGCCAAGGTCCTCATGGACCACCTGCTGCCGGTCGGGTGGACAGACCTGGCCACCAAGCAGGAGCTGCGCGAGGTGGAGCGGTCGCTCCGCCACGAGATCGTGGCTGTCAAGCACGAGCTGCAGACCGAGATGCACAAGGGTTTCACATCGCAGACCCGATGGCTCGTGAGCACGATGGTGGCGCTGCAAGGCCTGATGCTGGCCGCTTTGAAGCTCCTCTGAGCGCCGAATCCCCTGCCGGGCCGAGAGCCCGACCACTACGCTCCCTCCATGGAGTTCCGCCGCATCACCGGGCTGCCGCCCTATGTCTTCACGATCATCAACGACCTGAAGATCGCGGCCCGGCGCGCCGGGGAGGACGTCGTCGACCTCGGCTTCGGCAACCCCGACATCCCCTCGCCCGACGTGGCGGTGGAGAAGCTGGCGGAAGCGGCCCACAACCCCAAGAACCACCGCTACTCGGCCAGCAAGGGCATCCCCAAGATCCGCCAGGCCGTCGCCGACCTCTACCTTCGCCGGTTCGGCGTGGAGCTCGATCCCGAGCGCGAGGTCGTCACCACCATCGGGGCCAAAGAAGGGCTGTCCCACCTGATGTGGGTGCTGGTGGGACCGGGCGACTCGGCCTTCGTGCCGTCGCCGTCGTACCCGATCCACATCTACGCCCCGCTGTTCGCGGGCGCCGAGGTCCAGCAGATCCGGGTGGGCCCCGAGCACGACTTCTTCGGAAACCTGGTCGAGGCCTACGAGACGCAGTGGCCCAAGCCGCGCGTGGTGATCCTGTCCTTCCCCCACAACCCCACCACCGCCTGCGTCGACCTCCCGTGGATGCAGCGCCTGGTCGACTGGGGCCGCGAGCACGAGGTCGCGCTGGTGCACGACTTCGCCTACTCCGACACCTCGTTCGACGGCTACCAGCCGCCGTCGATCCTCCAGGTGCCGGGGGCCAAGGAGACAGCGGTCGAGCTCTACACGCTCACCAAGTCGTTCTCGATGGCGGGTTGGCGGGTCGGCTTCCTCGTGGGCAACGCCGACATCGTGCAGGCGCTCACCAAGCTGAAGAGCTACCTCGACTACGGCACCTTCCAACCCATCCAGATCGCCGCCATCGTGGCCATGAACGAGGCCCCCGACTACCCCAAG
>DATAAM010000069.1:0-7514 GCA_036260075.1 Acidimicrobiales bacterium | reverse complement strand
CCACGCGCAATAGCGCGTGGATCCCCCACCAGAACGGGGTGGATCAGCGGGCGGGGGCCACCATGCCGGCGAACGGCACGCCGAGGTTGGCGGCCGAGCCCAGGAAGCGGGCGTCGCCGAAGGAGAACACGCCGCCGTCGGAGGCCACGAACCAGTAGCCGTTGCCCGAGGGGGTGGGCACCATGCCGGTGATGGGCCGGTTCAGCTTGATGGCGCCGGTGGAGCCCCGGAACACGGCGTTGCCGAAGGCGAAGATGCCGCCGTCGGAGGCCACCAGCCAGTAGCCGTTGCCGTCCCGGGTGGGGGCCATGCCCACGATGGGCTGGTTCAGCTTCAGGGCGCCGGTGGAGCCGAAGAAGCGGGCGTCGCCGAAGGCGAAGATGCCGCCGTCGGAGGCCACCAACCAGTAGCCGTTGCCGGAGGGCGTGGCCGCCATGCCGACGATCGGCTTGTTGAGCTTGATGGCGCCCGTCGAGCCGTGGAACTTGGCGTCGCCGAAGGCGAAGATGCCGCCGTCGGAGGCCACCAGCCAGTAGCCGTTGCCGGAGGGCGTGCCGTCCATCCCCACGATCGGGCGGTTCAGGCGGGTGCCGCCCATCGAGCCCAGGAACGGCGCGTTCCCGGTGGCGAACACGGTCCCGTTGTCGGTGGTGAGCCAGGCGCCACCACCGCTCGGGGTGGCCACCGCGGCCACCACGCCAGACCCGCCGACGGGCAGCGCACCGGTGGCGCCCAGCGAGCCCGACTCGCCGTAGCCGAACGTGCGGCCGTCCCGCGTGACCAGCCGGTAGCTCAGGCCGTCGGGCGCCGCGGTCGGCGCCGGCTCCGGGGCAGGGGCGGGTGCCGGAGCGGGTGCCGGGGCCGGAGCGGGTGCCGGTGCCGGAGCGGGTGCCGGTGCCGTGGTCGTCGTGGTGGGCGCAGGCGCCGGGGTCGACGTCGGGGCGGGCACGGCGGCGGCCTCCAGGTACGACTTCAGCGAGTTGTAGGCAGGCTTGGCGCTGAGGTCGTAGTTGAGGAGCCCGTAGTTGGCCTCGTGGATGTCGTCGGTCCTGACGTTGCGCTCCGTGTACCAGAAGAACCCCTTCACGTAGGAGTGCTTTGTGGCCACGTAGGTGATCGCCCGTGTCAGGTAGTCGCCCTGCTGCTGCTCGGTGACTCCCCGCTGCCAGTTGGGCGCGCCCGCCGCCGTGGCGTGCGACGACCAGCCGGTCTCGGTGATCCAGATGCCCTTGCCGCCGTCGCCCTTGCTCACCATCAGGTCGCGCACGGCCTGGAGCGTGTCGTAGATGCCGCCGCTGGAAGCGGGCACCTCGGGGGCGGCGTCCGACGGATAGGGGTAGGCGTGCAGGGCCAGCACGTCGAAGTGGCCCTGGCCGCCGTTGTTGTAGAGGGCCGACACGTTCGTCGTGGTGGGCCGGTTGAAGGCGCCCGCCAGCACGGTCACCGACGGGTCCACCGCCTTGATGGCGGGGTAGGCCGACTTCACCATCGCCGTGTACTTGGCCATGTCGCGGCCGGCGAAGAAGTAGTCGAGGTCGGGCTCGTTCCAGATCTCCCAGGCGGGGATCCGGCCCTTGAAGTGGTTGGCGGCCCAGCCCATGAACCGGCCGAACTCGGTGGGGTCGGTGGGGGGCACGTTCCAGGAGGCGCCGCCGTTGGCCCAGGGCGGCACGCCCCAGATCGAGCCGAGCACCTTGATGCCGCGGGCGCGGGCGGCGTTGACGAGGAAGTCGACCTGGTCGCGGTACCAGCCGGCGATGACGCCGCGGCCGTTGTACTCGAAGTTGGTCCAGCTCAGGTCCATGCGCACCCACTCGACGTGGGCGGCCGCCAGCTTGTCGAGCACGGCCAGGCGCTGGGCGTCGGTGTAGTCCGACCATGTGCCGTGGAAGTGCACGCCGATCGTGGGGATCGGGGTCGAGGTCCCCGGCACCGTGGCGCCGTGGGCGGCGCTGCCGCCGAGGACGAACGTGGCGCCGATGACCGCAGCCACGATCCAGCCAGCAAGAAACCTTCGCACTTGTCCTCCGCCAGTGGAGGGCAAGCGCCCCCCGTTCGGTAGCCCGGCTGCCGTGGGGGCGAAGCCCCTGTAGGCCCGTGGCTTTGCGAACCCGGGTTTCCCCGGGAGTGCCGTTTTCGTGGGTCATGTATGAATCGGCTGGAATCGGACGAACCTTGAGCGTCCGGGTGCCCTTGCACGGGGCGCGCTACCGTGCGCAGCGCATGACAGCGGCTCGGGCTCGTGGCTGACGCGACGACGATCCTCCCCGTCCTGCTGCGGGACCTGCTGCGCCGGTGGCGAGTGGTCACCGTGATCGCCGCGGGCGTGGTGATCGGCGTCACGCTCTACGCCGAGGGACTGCCCGACGAGTACGACGGCACCACGATCGTGGCCTTCTCCCCGCGGCCGGGCACGGGGGCGGGCGCCGACATCGTGCGGGTCGACGTGCCCAAGTACGTGGAGTACGTCACCGCCCGCGAGACGGTCGACGCGGTGGCGAGCACACTGGGCGAGCGAGCCGGCGTGCTGCGCCGGGCCGTCGACGCCTCGGTGGCCCCCGACAGCGGCAACCTCTTCATCACCGTGCGCCTCGGCAGCCCCACCCGGGCCGCCAACGCCGCCAACGCCCTGGCCACCCAGACGCTCACGTTCGCGGCGAGCGACCCCCTGCTGGGGGCCGTGCAGGTGGCCCGCGCCCTGCCCGAGTCGTCGCCGTCGGGGCCGCCCCGCCGCCTCTACCAGGCGGCCGGCCTGCTCGTGGGGCTGCTGCTGGGCGGCGCCGTCGCCCTCCTCCTCGAACGGGGCCGCCCCCGCATCCGCACATGGCAGGACGTGGCCATCGTCACCGGCTACCCGGTGGTGGGCCGCATCCCGCCCGCCCGGGTGCTGCGGGGAGCGCCCGCCGACGCGCTCGCCGACCCTGCCGTGGGCGCCGCCGTGCGCACGCTGCGCACCAACCTCGAACGGGTGTCGCGAGAGCGGCCGGTGCACGTGCTGGTGATCACCTCGCCCCTCCCCGGCGAGGGCAAGACCACGGTGGCGGGCGCCCTGGCGGTGGCGCTGGCCCGCCTCGACGCCCGCATCCTCCTGGTCGACGCCGACCTGCGGCGGCCCGGTGCCGCCCGGCTGTTCCCGGGCCCGGTGCGGCCCGGGGTGGCCGAGCTGCTGCACGGCGAAGCCGACCTCGACGACGCCGTGCGGCCCGGCCCGGTCAACAACCTCTCCGTGCTGCCCACCGCGGCCGACACCGACGCGGGCGACCTGCTGGCCCGGCGCTTCGCCGACGTGCTCCGGCGGGCCCGCGACCGCTTCGACGTGATCGTGGTCGACGCCCCGCCGCTCCTCGGCGCCGACGACGCCCGCACGCTGGCCACCCTGTGCGACGGCGTGCTGCTGGTGGTGGCCACCGACTCGCTGGTCGGCTCGGTGGGCGAGGCCGCCGCCGCGCTCGACGCGCTGGGCGTGCACGTGGTCGGCGCCGTCGCCAACCGGGCCCGCGACCGAGGGCGGTTCGGAAGTTACGTACCGTACGGAGCGACGGGAGCGGCACCGAGCCAGCGTCCCTAGCACGGAGAGGAAGCGGCGTGGCAGGGAAACCTCGAAGCGGCGACCTGCACCCGGGGGTGGGCCTGCGCATCCGGTGGGACGTGGAGCGACCCCCGCACGAGGTGGTCGAGGCGTTCGGGGCCTTCGAGACGCCCGACGTGTCCGACCTGATGAACCGGCTCTACACGATGACGTCGGCGGTGGCGCCGGTGACCGACCCCGGCCTGAAGCTGGTGGGCCCCGCCTGCACGGTGAAGGTGTTCCCGGGCGACAACCTCATGGTGCACAAGGCGCTCGACATCGCCCGGCCCGGTGACGTGATCGTGGTCGACGCCGCGGGCTCGCACACAGCCGCGGTGCTCGGCGACCTGGTGAGCACGAAGGCCCGCCACCGGGGCGTGGCCGGGTTCGTGGTCGACGGCCTCGTGCGCGACCTGCCCGGCATCCTGCGCCTGGGCGACTTCCCGGTGTTCGCCCGCGGCGTCACGCCCATCGGGCCGCTGCACCGGGGGCCGGGCGAGATCAACTACCCGGTCTCGGTGGGCGGCGTGGTGGTCAACCCCGGCGACGTGGTGGTGGGCGATCGCAACGGCGTGGTGGTGGTGCCGCGGGAGAGCGCGGCCGACGTGCTCGAGCGCCTCCGCGCCCGCTCGGCCAACGAGGCCGACTACCTGGCCGCGGTCGCCCGCGGCGAGTTCTCCAACGCGTGGGTGGACGAGGTGCTCGAGGCGGCCGGGGTGCCGACCGAGCCTCCCGATGCCGAGGGGTGACCCGCCCGTCGTCCTGCTCGGTGGGTCGATCAACACGCTGTCGGCGGCCCGCAGCCTGGGCGGGCGCGGCATCGAGGTGCACGTGCTGGCCGAGTCCGGGCTTCGGCTGCCGGTGGCCGCCTCGCGCCACGTGCGCAGCTTCGTGGCGTCCGACTGGATGGCGTGGCTGGGCGCGCAGCCCGAGGGCGCCGTCGTGCTGCCGTGCAGCGACCGGGGCCTGGAGACGGTCGCCCGCCGGCGGGCCCGGCTGGTCGAGCTCGGCCACCGCCCCGTGGAGTCCCACGACGAGCTGGTGCTGGCCCTGCTCGACAAGGGCCGCACCGCCGAGGTGGCCGCCGCCGCGGGCATCGAGGCGCCGCGCACCTTCCCCCTCGACACCCCCGGCGCCGTCGAGGAGGCGATCGCCACGATCGCGTTCCCCTGCGCGGTGAAGCCCGCGCAGGCGCACCGGGCACCGGGCACCCTGCGGGCCAAGGGTGAAGAGGTGCACGACGCCGACGGGTTGGTGGCCGCCGCCCGAGCGGGCGGCCTGGTCGCCACCGAGATCGTGCCCGGGCCCGAGGACGCCTTCTGCTCGTTCTACACCTACATGGTCGACGGCGAGCCGCTGTTCGGGTTCACCAAGCGCAAGCTGCGGCAGTTCCCCGTTCGGTGGGGCACAGGCACGTACCACCTGAGCGAGTGGGTGCCCGAGGCGGCCGAGGTCGGCCTGCGGCTGTTCGAGGCGGTGGGGCTGGTGGGCCTGGGCAACGTCGAGTTCAAGCGCGACGAGCGCGACGGGAAGCTCAAGCTCATCGAGTGCAACCTGCGCCTGACGGAAGCCGATCCGCTCCTGCGGGCGAGCGGCCTCGACCTCGCCCACATCCAGTACGAGCGGGCGCTGGGCCGGGCGGTGGCGGTGCCCGACCGCTTCCGGTACGGCAGGCGGCAGTGGCTCCCCCTGGCCGACGTCCGCGCCTTCCTGGCCTACCGGCGCACAGGCGCGCTCGGCGCGGCCGCGTGGATGCGGAGCCTGCTCCACCCGCAGCTGCTGCCGTTCTTCTCGGTCGACGACCCGGGGCCGTCGCTGGCCAACCTGCGCACACTGGCCAGGCGCCTGGCCCGTCGGTTGGGCCGATGACGGCGGCCTCGCGGGCGCTGCTGGCGCTCGCCCGTCGGGGCAAGGCGGGCGCCGTGCTGGCGGCTCGGCTCGACGTGCTGCGCGCCGGCGTGCGCCGAGGCGCCGACGTGGTCGAGGTGCCCGGCCGGCACGAGCTGTACCGCGAGCTGTGGGAGCGCACGGGTGCGGCGGTGGAGGACCTCGGGAGCGGCTTCCTGGCCCTGCGGCGCGACGGCCGGCGGGTCGTGGTGCACGACAACCAGGTGCCCCTCGACGATCCGGTCACGCTGGCGCTGGCCGCCGACAAGGCGCAGTCGCGCGCGCTGCTCGAGGCGGCCGGGCTGGCCGTCCCTCGCCAGGCCACGTGCGCGGTCGACGGCCTCGGCCCGGCGATGCGGTTCCTCGCCGAGGCGGGTGGCCCGGTGGTGGTCAAGCCCGCGGCGGGCACGGGAGCGGGGTTGGGCGTCACGTGCGGCGTGCGCACGGCCGACGAGCTGCGCCGGGCCGCGGTGCGGGCGGCGCGGTGGGGGCGGTCGCTGGTGGTCGAGGACCAGGCCGAGGGCGACGAACTGCGGGTGCTCGTGCTCGACGGGCGGGTGCTGGGCGCCGTGCGGCGGCGGCCGCCCCGGGTGGTGGGCGACGGCCGCTCCACGGTGGCGGCGCTGGTGGCCGTCGAGAACGCCCGGCGGGTGGCGGCGCGAGGCCGGCTGGGGCTGTGGCTGCTGTCGCTCGACCTCGACGCCGTGCTGGCGCTCGACCGACAGGGCCTGTCGCCCCGCTCGGTTCCCGAGGCGGGCCGGGTGGTGGAGATCGGCGCCACCGCCAACGAGAACGGGCCTGCCGACAACGAGACGGCGGAGGTGCCCGCTGCGGTGGAGGCGGCCGCGCGGGCGGCGTCGGCGGCCGTGGGGCTGCGCCTGGCGTCGGTCGAGCTCGTGGGGGGAAGCATCGTGGAGGTCAACGGCACCCCCGGCCTGCACTACCACACACAGGTGGCCGACCCCGCCGGCGCCGTCGACGTGTTCGGTCCGGTCCTCGACACCCTCTTCGCACAGGAGCCTCCAGCATGAAGGTCTTCTCGTTCTCGCCGGCGGCCTACCGCGAGGCGTTCGAGCAGCACGGGTGGGTGCACGTGCGCGACGGCCTCACGAGCGAGTTCCTCGACGCCGCGCTGGCGACTGTCGCCCAAGCCGAGCGCGACCGCCGCCTGGGCGGGCGCGGCATCGCCGGGGCCAAGGCGCAGTTCGTGTTCGAGTTCCCCGAAGCCGACCACTACGACGAGCTGTTCGACGCCGTGGCCGAGCTGTGCGGGCTCGACCGCCCGGCCGTCACGCTCTCGGAGCGCCACATCAAGGCCTACGAGGCCGACGCCGACCCCGACCCGGTCGCCCACAAGGACCGGTTCGCCTCGCAGGTCTCCATGGGGTTGTCGCTGGTGGTGCCCGAAGGCTCGCACCTGGTGCTCTATCCGGAGGACGACGTGTGGGAGAACCCGTTCCTCAACACCGCCCTGCGCGACAGCCTGGAGGACGACCGGCTGCCCGAGGTGGTGCTGGAGGGCGCGCAGGGCGTGGAGATCCACGACGCCCCGGGCGACGTGGTGGTGTTCCGCGGCTCGGCGTTCTGGCACCTGCGCCGCAACTCGGCCGAGACGGTCAACGTCTACCTGAAGTTCAACGACTTCGGCGCCGACCCGCTGGGCGAGGACCCCACCACCCCGCAGCGCCGGGCGGCCACCCTCGCCCTGCTCGAAGGCGACGTGGCCGGGGTCGTGCCCGTGCTGGCCCGCCGCTTCGACTCGGTGTTCCGCGAGTACCGCCGTGAGGGCTGGCCCGAGCGGCTGTTCGCCAACGTGTGGGGCCAGAACCCCTTCCCGCTCTCCGAGGCCGAGGACGAGCTGCTGCGGTCCGTCGACGGCCGGCGCACGGTGGCCGAGCTGGGCGTCGACCCCGCGCTCGTCCGCCGCCTGGCCCGCCGCGGCGCCCTCGACCTGCTCTGACTGAGCCGTCACTCCGTTCTGGGAGGCGGATGGTCGGCTATAGCCGACCATCCGCCTCCCAGAACGGAGTGACGGCTCAGTCAGAGCAGGTCGAGGGCG
>DATAAM010000068.1:0-26305 GCA_036260075.1 Acidimicrobiales bacterium | reverse complement strand
CGCACGCGGTCGGCGGCGAACCCGATCGGGAGCGCGGCCATCAGGGCGGTGACGGCGGCCAGCGCCCCGATGGCCACCACGCCGTCGTCGGAGAGCCCGAACGCATCGCGGATCTCCGGCGTGAGCACGCTGAACGCCACGCGGTCGAGCTCGTCGACCACGTTGAGGCCGAACAGCACGACGAGCGGGAGGACCGGCGCCCCGGCGGTGACGCGCTCCAGCCGCTCCCTCACGTGCGGCACCCCCCGGTTTTGGGCACGGATCGCCCCGCATAGCGCGGGAAACCGTGCCCAGAAGCGGATGTGGCGCTCACGACACCACCTCGAGCTCGCCTTCCTCGGCCACCGCCCGCACGCGGGCGCGGGACCGCCGCGCCCGGCGGGCCACCGAAGCGGCGGCGGGGGCCACCACCTCGTCGGGCTCCTCGCCGGTCACGGGCTCGCCTTGGGCCTCCAGCGCGTCGGCCACCAGGCTGGGCACGTGGATGCCGCGACGGTCGGCCACCCAGCGGAGGAAGGCGTCGCGCATCCGGAAGCCGATCTCGGCCAGGCCGCCCGGGAAGAAGAGCAGCAGGATCATCAGCCCGACGCCGGTGGCCAACAGGTCGATGAGCTGGATGTCGCGCAGGCCGGGCAGGCGCAGGAAGCCCACCAGGTAGACGGCCCCGGCGATGGCGCCGGCCAGCGACGTGAGGCCGCCGACCACGGCCATGGCGAACACCTTGATGCTCTCCACCGCTCCGTACGTGCCGCTGTCGACGGCCCCCTGCTGGTAGGCCAGCAACCCGCCCGCGACCGCGGCCATGAAGCCCGACATGGCGAACGCGGCCAGCTTCGTGCGCGGCAGGTTCACGCCGTAGGCCTGGGCCGCTCGGGCGTTGGTGCGCACGGCGATCATCACCCGCCCCGACCGGCTGTTGCGCAGCTGCCGCGCCATCACGACGAACAGCACGAGGATGGCCAGGCAGACGTAGTAGAAGAGCAGGTCGTTGCCGGTGTCGAACTTGCCGTAGAGGCGGGGTCGGTACACCACGTTGTTGAGCTCGGGGAGGAGCCACCCGAAGTAGTCGCGGTCGAGCACGAAGGCCCGCACCGCCCCCGCGAACGCCAGCGTGGTCACGGCCAGGAACAGGCCGGGCAGCCGCAGGGCGGGCACGCCCACCACCACCGCCAGCGCCGCGCCCACCAACCCCGCCACCAGCAGGGCGCCGAAGAAGTCCCACCCGGCGTCGCCCGCCAAGCCGCCTGCCACGGCCGCGCCCACGCCCACGAAGGCGAACTGCCCCAGGCTGATCTGGCCTGCCCAACCGGTGAGCACGACCAGCGAGACGCCGATGACGGCGTAGACGATCACCAGCGCGGCGTCGTTGTAGTAGAGCTCGCCCACCAGCACCGGGCCGAAGACGGCCAGCAGCGCCACCACGGCGGCGAACGCCCGTCGCACCCACACCACCTCGCGCACCTGGCGCAGCTCGGCCGGGATCGGCCGGAACTCCTTCACCGTGCGCCAGGTGGTGACGCCGGTGTCCTCGGCCCGCGAGATCCTGGTGCGCTGCACCAGCAGGGCCACGAGGATGATCGGCAGCAGCATGGCCTCGCCGAGCACAGTGCTCTGGGTCGTGTAGAACATCCCGGCGTTGAGCGCCCCGATGGCCATGCCCGCCCCGAAGGCGACGGGCAGGCTCTCCATGCGGGCCACCATGGCGGCGGCCAGCGCGTAGAGCAGGATCGTGGGCCCGATGATCGTGCCCATCGGAAGGCCCACGAGCGGCGCCCGCAGGAACATGCCGATGGCCGACAAGAGCGCGGCCAGCATCCACACGAGGGTCGACAGCCGCCGCACGGGGACCCCCAGCAGCGAGGCCCGCTCGTCGTTCTCGGCCGCCGCCCGCACGCCGATGCCCACCCGCGTGAGGCGGAAGAACAGCCCGAGCCCCACCACGAGGGCGCCCACGAGCAGCACGGTCACGAGGTGGTCGCCCTTGAAGTGAGTGTTGCCCATGCGGAACCGGAACGCGCTGAACGGCGTGGGGAACTCGGTGGGCGGGATGGTGTCGCCGGTCAGCCATAACGGCGTGTGGAACTCGACGTAGGCGAGGAGCTGGGCCACGCCGATGGTGACCACCGAGAGGATCAGACGAGGCGCCTTGGCGAAGCGTCGGATGAACGCCATCTCCACCACGGCGCCGAGCAGCAGCGCCCCGCCCACCAGCACCGGGATGGCGGCGAAGTAGGGCCAGTCGTGGTCGGTGATGAGGAGGAGCGCGGCCACCGCGGGCACGGCCCCCAGCCCGGCCTGGGCGAAGTTGACGATGCGGTTGGCCCGGTACACGAGGATGACGCCCACGGCGATGAGGCCGTAGAGGGCGCCCACCACCGCCCCGTTGACCAGCACCCCGGCGGGCCGGTGCTCGCCGAGGAGCAGGTTGAGGAACGTGGGGACCGAGAGCACGGCCAGCGCCACCCGCAGCACGCTGCCCCACGGCCGGGAGTGCCACAGCGCCTGCGCCGGCCTTCGGGCTTCACGGAGACGGGCGGCGATGTCGGCGGGCGTCATGGCTGCTTCGGCTCACCGGCGGTCCATGTGCCCATCTCCCACCGCTGGCCGCCGTTCACGGCGCGGTACGCACCCGCCTTGCCGTCGATCTTCGACGTGGCGTTGGGGTCCCACCACGTGTGGCGGGAGTCCTCGATGGCGGTGTAATCGCCCGGCCCCCACTTCACCATCACCGAGGCCGGGTTGCGGGTGAGCGCCCAGCCGCCCGCGGCGGGCAGGGTGTGCATGCCCCGTTCCACGTTGTCGGGCGTGAGCGTGGGCCCGGCCATCTGGATCTGGCTGGCCGCCAGGTTCATGTAGGCGAACAGCAGGTTGGCCCCCGGGTACAGGCCCGTCACGCCGACGTCGGCGGCGGCGCGCGCCGCGTCGGTCTGGTTGAACGGGATGGGCTCGGCCAGGTGGCCCGGGCCGAAGGCGTTGCGCCACTGGGCGGGGTCGTAGAGCCGGCCGAGCACGTCGTAGTCGATGAGGCCGGTGCCCGCCAGGAGGTTCTCCGGGTAGTACTGCTGCGACGTGGCGGCCTGGCTGAAGAACCGAGGGCCGATGGGGTCGGTCATCATGACGAGGCTCGTCACGCCCTCGTCGTTCATCTTTGTGATCGCTGTGCGCGACACCTCTTCGGACCGGGTGATGTCCGAGGGCGTGTAGACGGGCGGGGAGCGTGTCTCCGCAGGCGAGCCGCACATCTCGCCGGACACCAGGCGCAGGAAGTCCTGGGCGTTCTTGCGGGTGACCTCGTAGTCCTGCGTGATGATGCCGACCTTGCGCTTGCGGTTCCCCATGGTCGGGCTCAGCGAGGCGTTCTTGCCCTGCATCTTCTTGCACCAGTACTCCGCCAGGTTGCGGGCGGCCCGCGTGCCGTCCATGAAGACGTCCCAGTGGTAGGGGCGCAGGCGCAGGTTGAAGTCGCCGTGGAAGTGCCAGCCGCCGATGTTGACGACCCCGAGCCGGCTCCACTCGTCGAAGAACTCTCCCTGCACCGTGGAGTTCGTCCAGAACACGGCGAAGGGCCGGTACTGCTTGTTGAGGTCCTGCGCGTCCTGGCGGAAGCAGGGGATGTTGGGCGGGGTGACTGTGCACTTGCTCTCGAAGTCGACCCACTTGATCGTGCGCCCGTAGAACTCGTAGCGCTTCTCGAAGAACTTGGCGAAGGCGCCCGCCGCGTGCGCCTCCTCCTGCCGGGTGGACGCCAGGCCCTGGGTGCGCAGGATGGCGTCGACCTGCTCGCCCAGTGTGACCCGGTACTTGATGACGACGACCTCGGTGTCGGTGACGCCCTGGTAGGTGGCGCCGCCGTTGGGCCCCGACCAGCGAGGGACGCACGGGGGCGATGTGAGGGTGACGTCCTGCTGGCGCCGCCCGTCCTTGGCGCACTTGCTGCGGTCGGCGGTGAGGCCGCCGCGGGTGCCCCCGCCGCCCCCGCCTCCTCCGCTGCCGCCGCCCCCTCCGCTGCCGCCGCCGCCCTCGTTGCGGCCCGCGGCGGTGCCGCCGGAGGCGGAGCCCCCGCCGCCGCCCCCGCCGCCGGAGGTGACGGTCTGCTCGCCCCCGCCTCCGCCCGCCAGCTCCTCTGTGGGGCTGACGGCGTCCTCGCCCGGCGGGGCGCCGGGGCCTGCGGTCAGCGTGCTGCTCCGCCCCGGCCCGCCGGTGGAGGGCACCACCGCCACCAGGAGGGCCTGGGCGGCGGCGAGGATCAAGAACGGCGCATAGCGCCGGGCGATTGCACCCGATCCGGCCACAGCGTCACCTCTTTCCCCTTACGGAGAATTATGTGACACATGGCACATCTCCTCTTTTTCGCGCCACCGATCGGTGGCGCGAGAGGTCACCCGGTGGGCTGGGGGGTGGTGCGCAGGTAGGGCGTCACCGTCTTGTAGCCCGGGAAGCGCTGGGCGGCGTCCTCGTCGGACACCGCGGTGGTGATGATCACGTCCTCGCCCGGCCGCCAGTCGGACGGCGTGGCCACCTGGTGCTTGGCCGTCAGCTGGAGGGAGTCGATCACCCTGAGGATCTCGTCGAAGTTGCGCCCCGTCGACGCCGGGTAGGTGAGCGTGAGCTTGATCTTCTTGTCCGGCCCGATCACGAACACCGAGCGCACCGTCAGGGTGTCGTTGGCGTTGGGGTGGATCATCCCGTACAGGTCGGCCACCTTGCGGTCGGGGTCGCCGATGATCGGGTAGTTGGGCGAGGCGCCGGTGACCTCGGCGATGTCGTTGCTCCACTCCTTGTGCGAGTCGACCGGGTCGACGCTAACGGCGAGGATCTTGGTGTTGCGCTTGTCGAACTCGTCCTTGAGCTTGGCCACCGCGCCGAGCTCGGTGGTGCACACCGGCGTGAAGTCCTTGGGGTGGGAGAAGAGGATCCCCCAGCTGTCGCCGAGGTAGTCGTACAGCGTGATCGTCCCCTCGGTGGTCTCGGCTGTGAAGTTGGGGGCGTCGTCGCCCAGTTGGAGTGCCATGGTTCCCTCCGTCGTTCCTCTCGTGCGTTCGTGACCGACGATAACCGACCGGAAAGGTCGGGAATTCCGGCGCGGCGAAGGTTTTGCACACGCGCTTGAATGGGAGCGCCACGCTCGCACCAGGGGGAGACGGCCATGCCGGACGCAACCAAGGAAGAGGTCGACCGCCACGTCGCCGGGGAGACGGTCACCACCCAGTTCGCCAAGACCGTGGGCAAGCACGGCGAGCTCACCGCGCTGCGGTGGCGCACGCCCGACGGCGGCTGGGGCGAGCTGACGTTCCGCGACTACGCCGAGCGGGCCTGCCGGGTGGCGGCGGGGCTGCGGTCGCTCGGCGTCGACCGGGGGCAGCGGGTCGTGCTCATGATGCGCAACCGGCCCGAGTTCTACATCGCCGACATGGCCGTGCTGCTGTGCGGGGCCACGCCGATCTCCATCTACAACTCCTCGGCGCCCGAGCAGGTGCAGTACCTCACCGGCCACTCCGAGGCCCGGGTGGCGATCGTGGAGGACATCGGGTTCCTCGAGCGCTTCCTCAAGGTGCGCAGCGAGCTGCCCGCCCTGGAGCACATCGTGCTGATGGAGGACCCCGACGGCCTCGCCCCCGACGACGTGCTGTCGTGGTCCACGCTGCTGGAGGCGGCGCCCGTCGACTTCGACGAGGCCACAAAGGTGCCCCAGCCCGACGACCTGGCGACCGTCATCTACACCTCCGGCACCACCGGCCCGCCCAAGGGCGTGATGCTCACCCACTACAACGTGGTGTGGACGGCCGAGAGCCTGTTCCGGTGCTTCCAGCGCGACGACACGGCCGGGTTCCGCATGGTCTCGTACCTGCCGATGGCGCACATCGCCGAGCGTATGACGAGCCACTACCAGCAGGCCTGCTTCGGCTACGAGGTCACCACCTGCCCCGAGCCCACGCAGATCGCGGAGTACCTGCGCGAGGTGCGTCCGCAGGTCATGTTCGGGGTGCCCCGCATCTGGGAGAAGATCTACGCCGGCGTCAACGCCGCCCTGGCTGCCGACCCCGAGAAGAAGCAGAAGTTCGACGAGGCGGTCGCCGCCGCCACACCGCTGGTGGAGAAGCGCGACCGGGGCGAGGAGCTCACCGCCGAGGAGCAGGGCACCTGGGAGTTCCTCGACGCCGTGGCGTTCACAACGGTGCGGGGGCTGGTGGGCCTCGACGCCCTGGAGTTCGCCATCACCGGCGCCGCGCCCATCCCGCCCGAGCTCATCACCTGGTTCCGCTCGATCGGTGTGCCGCTGTCGGAGATCTATGGCATGTCGGAGAACACCGGCCCCATGACGTGGGAGCCGTTCCGGGTGAAGGTGGGCTACGTGGGCCGAGCCTTGCCGGGGGTGGAGGTGCAGCTGGCCGACGACGGCGAGGTCGTCTGCCGGGGCGGGCTGGTGTTCAAGGGCTACCTCAACGACCCGGAGAAGACGGCCGAGGCCCTCGACGCCGACGGGTGGCTCCACACCGGCGACATCGGCGTCTTCGACGACGAGGGCTACCTCAAGATCGTCGACCGCAAGAAGGAGCTGATCATCACGGCGGGCGGCAAGAACATCTCGCCCGCCAACATCGAGGCCGCGCTCAAGGCCTCGCCGCTCATCGGGCAGGCGGCGGTGATCGGCGACAGCCGGCCCTTCATCTCGGCGCTCATCGTGCTCGACCCCGAGGTGGCGCCCGCGTGGGCCAAGCAGCAGGGCATCGAGGCCGACACGTTGGCCGAGCTGGCCGCCCATCCGGAGGTGCAGGCCGCCGTGCAGGCCGCCGTCGACGAGGCCAACCAGCGGTTCAGCCAGGTGGAGCGGGTGAAGAAGTTCACCGTGCTGTCGGAGGAGTGGCTGCCCGACTCCGAGGAGCTGACCCCCACCATGAAGTTGAAGCGACGTGGCGTCAACCAGAAGTACGCGGCGGAGATCGAGGCCCTCTATTCCGGCTGACGGCCGTTTTCTCCGCAAACCCACGCCTGCGCCACCCCCGGATTTGCGGAGAAAAACGGGGGAGGCCGATGCGGTGGGCGTGGCCATGGCCGTAGGGGCGGCCACCTGCTACGGGCTCACCGTCGTCCTCAACCGATCGCTGGCTCGCGCGGGGATGAGCGCCCCCGAGGTGCTGAGCGTGCGCTTCGCGGTGGCCACGGTCGGGACCTTCGCCATCGTACGGGCGCTGGGCCGCCCGCTGCGACCCGTGCCGGGCGAGTGGGGCCGGGCCGTCCTCCTCGGCATCGTGGGGTACGCAGGCCAGACCGCCTTCTTCTTCTCGGCCCTGCAACGGGGGACGGCGGCGGCCGTCACGCTGGTGTTCTACGCCTACCCGGCCTTCGTCACGCTGCTGGAGGCGCTGTTCGGGTGGCAGCCGATCGACCGGCGGCGGGTGTCCGCCCTGGTGCTGTCGGCGGGCGGCACCGCCTTGGTGGTGGCGGGCGGCAGCGAGGTGACGATCTCGCCTGCGGGCGCGCTCCTGGCCGTCGGGGCGGCGGTGGCCTTCGGCACCTACCTGCTGGCCGGCAACCGCCTGCTGCCGCGCAGCGACGGCCTGACCTCGGCGGCGTGGGTGGCCTGCGGGGCGGCCTTGTCGTGGCTCACCGTGGCCGTCGTCACCGGGGGCCGGCCCGAGGCGGGCGACCACGTGCCCGCCCTGGTGGCGAATGGCGCGGCCACCGCCTTGGCCTTCGGGCTGATGTTCCTCGCCCTGCGCCGGATCGGGGCGGGCCGCACCGCCGTCGCCATGACGGCCGAGGCCGCCTCCGCCGTGGCCCTGGCCGCCCTGTTCCTGGGGGAGGGCCTGCGCCCGCTCCAGGCCGTCGGCGGTGTCGTGATCCTGGTCGCCGCCGTGCTGGTGGCTCGCTCGAAGGCGGCGCCTGCGTCTGTAGCGTGACGCGCATGGACTCCCGTCGCCTCCTCGTCCCCGCCATCGTCGTCCTGTTCGTGCTGGGGCTGGTCGGCCTGGTGGCCACCCGTGACGACGACGAGGGCGACCAGCAGCTCACGGTCGGCTCCGGGGGGAGCACCACCACGGTGGAGGAGACCACCACGACCACGGCGGCGCCGTTGACCAACACGGCCGCCACCGTCGCCACCACCGCCACCACGCCGCCCCCCGCCCCCACGACGAGCACCACGGCCCGGCCCACGACCACCACCACGGCCGCCGCCGCCCGCACGTGGTCGATCTCGCCCACCTCGGGCCCGGCCAACTCGGAGTTCACGGCCTCGGGCTCCGGCTGCACCGGGCAGGGCGCGGGCGTGGGGATCACCCTGTACGACCCCAGCGGGCAGCCCTACAGCGGCACCGGCGCCGCCGCCATGCCCGACGGCACATGGCGGGTGCCCGTCAACATCGGTGCCGTCCCGCCGGGCCGCTACACGGTCAGGGCCGCATGCCAGGGCTCGAGCCCGTTCCAGTACCCGCAAGCGCGCATCTTCACCGTTACGGGCTGACTTCAGGAAAACGCGGCATCTGCCGATACCCCTCTTGACCCACGAAACGGCAACCCCGGGGAAACCCGGGTGCGCAAAGCCACGGGCCTAAAGGAAGCACCGCTTCCCACGGCAGCCGGGCTACCGAACGGGGGGCTCCACCGCCCTCCGAAATCAGGAGGAGGCCCGCGATGCGGGGTTGGAGCCGGGGAATCGTCGTTGCTGTTGTTGCAGTCCTCTCGCTGGTGGCCCTGCCGGCGCTCACCGGCACGGCGCACGCCGATGCCCAGTCCGACGAGGCGTCGTTCGTCTCGCGTCTCAACCAGGTGCGGGCGAGCCGGGGCCTGGCGCCGCTCGCCGTCGATGCCCGCCTGACCGAGGTGGCCCGGGCGTGGTCGGCCAACATGGCCGGCAGCAACCGCCTGTACCACAACCCGAACCTGGCCGCCCAGGCCCCCGGCGACTGGCAGAAGCTCGGCGAGAACGTCGGCTACGGCGGCGAGGTCGGCTCCGTGCACGACGCCTTCGTGGCCAGCCCGGACCACTTCCGCAACATGGTCGACCCCGCCTTCAACGCCGTCGGCCTGGGCGTGGTGTGGTCGGGCAACCGCCTGTGGGTGACCCAGGTGTTCATGAAGGGCCCGGTCGTGCTGCTCCAGTCGGCGGGCGCGGCCGACGGCACCGCCTGGTACCGCATCGCCCGGGCCTCCGGCGACGTGCACACCTTCGGAGCGGCCGGCCCGTTCGCCAAGGCGCCGACCTCGGCGCCCGTGACCGCCATCGCCTCCACCACCTCGGGCGACGGCTACTGGCAGGCGGCGAGCAACGGTGCCGTGTTCAGCGCCGGCGACGCCAAGTACTTCGGCGGCATGCCTGCGGGCAGCCTGGCCTCGCCCGTCGTCGGCATGGCCGCCACCAAGACCAACGGCGGGTACTGGCTGCTCGGCCGGGACGGCGGCGTGTTCTCCTTCGGCGATGCCAAGTTCCACGGCTCCACCGGCGGCATGCGCCTCAACCAGCCGGTGGTCGGCATGACGGCCAGCCCCACGGGCGGCGGCTACTGGTTCGTGGCCTCCGACGGCGGGATCTTCTCCTTCGGCGACGCCAAGTTCTTCGGCTCCACCGGTGCCATCCGCCTGAACCAGCCGATCGTGGGCATGGCGGCGACCAAGAGCGGCAACGGCTACTGGCTGGTCGCCTCCGACGGCGGGATCTTCGCCTTCGGCGACGCCAAGTTCCACGGCTCCACCGGCGCCATCCGCCTCAACCAGCCGATCGTGGGCATGGCGCCCACGCCCTCGGGCAACGGCTACTGGCTGGTGGCGGCCGACGGCGGCGTGTTCGCCTTCGGCGACGCCGGCTTCCTCGGCTCCGCCGCCGGGGCGGGCCTCGGCCCGGTCGTCGGCATGGTCGCAGGCGCCTGAGCTCTTCTCTCCCCCCAACCCCCAACCCGCGTACCGGCCGGCGAATCCGCCGGCCGGTGCGCGTTCAGTGGGCTAGCAGGCAGACGGGGCGGGCACCGTGGTGGCCAGCTGACCGTCGGTCACGTGCTCACGGGTGCAGTCGGGAGCCTGCCCGTTGAACAGGGCGGTGAGGCGCTCGAATCCGAGCACCGACACGATGTGCGTGGTGCTCATCTCCGAGGCGTGCCCGGCCAGCGGCGACTTGTAGTTGGGGTCGAGCTGGCTGCCGAGGTAGCCGGTGAGCGTGGTCTCCCGCTCGGACTGCGGGCTCCTCGACGTGACCGTGAACATCTGCGTCGGGATGCCGACGGCGTTGAGCGCCGCCCGCATCTGCACCGACTGGTCGTATGTCACGAGGCCGTCGTCGACGCCGTGCACGAGCACCACGCCCTTCAGGCCGGACGCCTTCATGTCGGGCGCCCGTGTGACCACCGACTTCTCGAGGAATGTGGCCGTGCGCTGCTCGAAGGTGCCGCCCATCTCGGCCCGGATGTCCTCCTCCGCCTGGCGGGCGAAGGCGTTGACCGGGGCGAGGATGCGGGCGCCTGTGTACGTCTCGCTGACGTTGACGGCGCCCTCGATGTCGACCCAGTAGTCGAACAGCGGCGAACCGTCGGAGCGGTCGGCGTTGGCCGCCGCCATCAGGCCCGACGTGTTGGCGCCCATGCTGACGCCGTAGTTCACGATCGTGTCGATCGTCCTGCAGGCGGCCTCGAAGTGCTGGGCGGCGGCGATGCCGTCCTCGGCGCCCGCGGTGACGTTCCAGCCGCGGGTGTCGGGGATGCCCGGCGCCTTGAACGTGGGCAGGAACGTGATGCCGCGGTAGTCCATGGCGACGGCGATCACGTCGAGCTCGGCGGCCACCCGCCGCAGGTGGTGCTGCCAGGAGTACGACGAGTGGCCGTAGCCGTGCGAGAACACCACGAGCCCGACCGGCTTCACGTCGGGCAGGGCATAGAAGCCGTCGGCGCTCTGGCCGTTCACCGGGATTGTGAAGCGGACGGCGGTGTCCGCGTGGTCCTTGCACTCGACCTCCGCCCGGGCACCGCCCGTGGGGAGCAGCGCCCCCGCCAGGCCTACGAGCGCGGTCAACGACACGATGAGTTTTCGGTTCCCCCTCATGAGGGAGGTGACTTCACCGCCGGCACGGCGAATTCCTTCCCGCGACCGGGAGCGGAACGAACCTCCGCCGCGCCGGACTCGCCGTCAGCGCGGTCCGTTGCCGGCCACCCGGAGGCCGACGCTCCGCGGTTGCGGGCCCGGGTCGCCGGCCTCCGGGGCCGGACCGCTCGCCCGCCGAGCCGTGGTCGACGTCGGCGAGCCAGGTGGAGCATCCGGCAGCCCGGAGGCCGGCGGGGTGTCGTCGGCCCACCCGCCGACGACGGCCTCGGTGGTGGTCGTGGTCTCGTAGGTCTCGTCGACCAGGCGGATGTCCTGCCGGCCGACCTCTCGTTCGAAGGCCACCGCCACGCTGGCCATGAAGACGAAGCCGAGCAGGGTGGCGGCTGTGAGCTGCCGCCGTCGGCGGCGGCGCAGGGCCCGGGCGCGGGCCACCACGAGCTCGAGGGGCGGCGTGGCCGCCACCGGTTCGACCAGCAGGTCGGCGACGATCTGTCGGAGGTCACGCACAGCCCATCTCCATCGGGGTCTCGTCGTCGGCCAGCAGGCGTTCGAGGGTGCGCCGGGCGTCAGCCAAGGCCGACGAGATGGTGCTTCTGCTGACGCCCATGGCGGCACCCACTTGCTCCTCGGTGAGGTCGGCGACGTAGCGGAGTACGACCGCCATCCGCTGGCGCGGGGGGAGCTGCCG
Organism: Acidimicrobiales bacterium; assembly: GCA_036260075.1. GTDB lineage: Bacteria > Actinomycetota > Acidimicrobiia > Acidimicrobiales > JAHWLA01 > DATAAM01. Next base: position 14,589 of record DATAAM010000068.1, on the reverse strand, counting down.
CACTGCGTCCCATGCCTCACCGGCCGGAGCGGGGATGTGTGGAGGGGGAAGCTGTCGGGACAGGATCCGGGCTTCCAACGCGGCGCGTCGCCAGCGGCGACGCAGCACGTTCAGGCCGACGCAGTACACCCAGCCGTTCGGAGACTCCATGGCCCCGACCCGTGACCATCGAGCCAGCGCTCGTGCGAACGCTTCGTCGGCTGCCTCTTGGGCGATGCCGAGATCGCCTGCGACCAAGAGGAGCGCCGTGACCAGGCGAGGGTGCTCCGCCCGGTACCACTCGGCGAAGTCGGCCCCCATTCCCTCCACGTCCCTCTAAGTCACGAGCCGGGTGGGATTGCCGGGTCGGGGAGGCGAGGGCCGCCGACGCGCACGTCGCCGCGACGGCGGGTGACGCCGGTGGCGTCGAGGTGGGCGAGCAGGGGCAGCACGTACTTGCGGGTGGTGCCGAGCGCTTCGCGGACGGCGGAGGCCGTCACGCCCTCGGGGGAGTCGGCGAGGAGCCGGGCCACCACCCGGGCGGCCTCCTCCACGGCCGAGGCGGCGAACCACACGCCGTCGCGCTCGACCACGAGCCCCTCTCGGAGCAGGGCGCGCAGGGCGCGGCGGTCCACCCCCTCGGGCGGTGGCGGTGCGAACGGGGCGGCTTCGAGGGCGGCCAGGTAGGGGCGAGCCGGGCCGGGGTCGGCGGGGGGCTCGGTCCCCCTGCTCTCGACCGCCTGCGCCAGCGCGGCAGGGGAGAGCACCCACCGCCCCATCGTGGGCTCGCGGCGTTCGCCGGTCAGCCGTTCGAGCAGGTCGACGTCGACCCTGCCCCGCTCCTCGATCACCCGGTCGACCGAGCGGGTGGGCCGGGCCTTGGCGGCGGGGAGCACCGGCGCCACGTCGAGCACCTCGCCCCCGCCCACCGTCTCCGACCGCCCGCTCTCCCGCAGCACGTAGCGGTCGCCCGGCAGGAGCGGCAACGCAGTGGGCAGGTGGATGCGCACGGCGCCCTCGCCGAGCAGCCGGATGCGCACGGCGTGCTCGCCCGAGCCGATGTACGCCTGGTAGGCGCCCCGGCGGGTCACCTCGTGGCCGACGCTCGGGAGCACGGCGAGCGAGCAGTCGACCGTGCGGCTCGGCTCCCACTGCCCGGGCCGGACGACGGCGTGGCCGCGGGTGATCTCCCGGTACGCGATGCCGGCGAGGTTGACGGCCACGCGTCGCCCGGGGCCGACGCGCTCGACGCTCGCCTTGTGCGTCTGAAGGGCGCGCACGCGGGCCTTGCGACCGCTCGGCAGGACGACGACCTCCTCGCCGACGGCGAGCGAGCCACCCGCCAGCGTGCCGGTCACCACCGTGCCCGAGCCCTTGGCCGCGAAGGAGCGGTCGACCCACAGGCGAGGGCGGCCGCGGTCGACGGCCTGTGGGGCGCGGTCGAGGAGGCGGTCGAGCGCGTGGCGCAGCTCCTCGATGCCGACGCCGGTGGGCGAGTCGACAGGCACGACCTCGGCGTCGGCCAGGAAGGAGCCCGCCAGGCAGTCGGCGGGATCGAAGCGGGCTTTCGCGGCGTGGGTCACGGCGACCACGCCGTGGCGCACCCCCAGCAGCTCGAGGATGCGGAGGTGCTCCTCCGACTGCGGCTTCCATCCTTCGGTGGCGGCCACGACGAACAGGCACGCTTCGACCGCGCCCACGCCCGCCAGCATGTTCTTGAGGAAGCGCACGTGGCCGGGCACGTCGACGAAGGCGAGCTCGCGCCCGGAGGGCAGCTCGGTCCAGGCGAAGCCCAGGTCGATGGTGAGGCCGCGCTCCTTCTCCGCGGCGAAGCGGTCGGGGTCGGTGCCGGTGAGGGCGAGCACCAGCGTCGACTTGCCGTGGTCGACGTGGCCGGCGGTGGCGATCACGTGCACGACGACAGGGCCTTGCCGAGCACGTCGTCGTCGGCCGGGTCGACCGTGCGCAGGTCGAGCACCGTGCGTCCCTCGACGACCCGGGCGATCACCGGCGGGCTCCAGGCCCGCAACGCCGCCGTGTGGTCGCCTTCGAGGGCGATGCCTGCCGAGGGGATGGTGACGCCGGGCGCGGTGCCGCCACCGGGCACCGATTCGCAGGCCACGACCTCGCCGCTCGCCAGGGCGAGCGCGGCGGCGCGAGCGCGCAGCTCCTCCACCGGCGTGCTCGCCATGCGCCAGAACGGGATGGCGGCGCCGTCGCGGCGGAGGTAGGCGAGGGCCGTCTCCTGGAGCGCGGCCAACACGAGGCCACCCGGCCGCAGGGCGCGCACGAGCGGATGGCGGGCGCAGCGCTCGACCAGGTCGCGCCGTCCCGCCACGATGCCCGCCTGGGGGCCGCCGAGCAGCTTGTCGCCGGAGAACGTGACGAGGGCGGCCCCGTCGGCCAGCGCCTGGCGGGCGGCGGGCTCGTCGGCCAGCCAGGGCGGCGGGCCGCCGTGCAGCCACGGCGTGGCTGGGTCGAGGAGGCCCGAGCCGAGGTCGACCACCACCGGGGGGCCCAGTGCCGCCAGCTGCTTGACCGGCACGGACTCGGTGAACCCCGTGATGCGGTAGTTCGACTGGTGCACCTTGAGCACGAGCGCGGTGTCGTCGCCGAGCGCGGCCCGGTAGTCGCCGAGGCGGGTGCGGTTGGTGGTGCCGACCTCCACCAGCCGGGCGCCCGACTGGGCCAGCACCTCGGGGATGCGGAACCCGCCGCCGATCTCCACCAGCTCGCCGCGGCTCACGACCACGCCTCGGTCGGCGCCCAGCGTGGTCAGCACGAGCAGCACGGCGGCGGCGCCGTTGTTCACCACCAGCGCGGCCTCGGCCCCGCACGCCCGAGCCAGCAGGGCGGCGGCGTGGGTGGAACGGGAGCCGCGGCGGCCCGCGGCCAGGTCGAACTCGAGGTTGGAGTAACCGCTGGGGGGCAGGGTGCCCAGCGGGGCACGGCCCAGGTTGGTGTGCAGGAGCACGCCGGTGGCGTTCAACACGGGGCGGAGCAGCGCCGCCGCCACCGCCTCGGCCCTCGCTCGCGCCGACGACGGGTCGCCTGCCGCGATCGCCTCCCGGGCGGCGTCGACCAGCAGCGGATGGGGGAGCCCCACGTCGGCCAGCTCGCGTGCCAGCGCGTCCACGGCGGGCGGTCGCACGGCACCAAGGGTAACGATCGGCCGATGCCGCCGCCCTGGGACGACCTGCGAGGATGGTGGCGATGTTCCGCCGCGCGGGCCGCGCCGTCGCCCTCTTTCTCATCTGCGCCCTGGCCGTGCCCACGGCGGTCACCGGCACCGTGCTGGCGACCTTCCTGTTCGCCCCGCTGCCCGCAACGCTGCCCGAGCCGAAGAACAGCGAGGCATCGGTCGTCAGCCACGTGCTCGACGCCAACGGCGACGAGATCGGCGTGTTCTTACGGTTCGAGCAGAGCATTCCCGTGGCCGAGGCCGACATCCCCGACCACCTGAAGCAAGCGGTGATCGCGGCCGAGGACCGCAACTTCTACAGCCACAGCGGCGTCGATGTGCGGGGCAGCCTGCGCGCCCTGTGGGCCGACTTCCGCAACCAGAGCATCGTCCAGGGCGGCTCGACCATCACGCAGCAGTACGTGAAGAACGCCTACGTGGGCCGGGAGCGCTCGGTGGTGCGGAAGGTGCGAGAGGCCATCCTGGCCAGCCAGCTCGACCGGCAGAAGTCGAAGACAGAGATCCTCTTCCTGTACCTCTCCAACGTCTACCTGGGTGAGGGCGCCTACGGCGTGGGGGCGGCGTCGGAGGCCTACTTCCGCAAGCCGGTGAGCGCGCTCACCCTGTCGGAGTCGGCTCTCCTCGCCGGGCTCATCCCCGCCCCCAGCCGCTACGAGCCGCGCGGCAACCCCACGCTGGCCGAGGGCAAGCGCAAGCTCGTGCTCCAGCAGATGCTGCGGCAAGGGCGCATCACCCAGCAGCAGTACGACGAGGCCCTCCCACAGCAGGTGTGGCTCGCCACCCGGGGCAGGCCGCCGGGGCCGGCCACGATCGTGCACCCGCCCCGCGAGGTCAACACGAAGTTCCCCTACTTCGTCGACTACGTGCGCCGCTACCTGGAGAAGCGCTACGGCGAGGACTACGTCTACACCGCGGGCCTCACCATCCAGACCACGCTCGACCCCCAGCTCCAGGTCGAGGCCGAGGAGGCGGTGGCCAAGAGCCTGGCGGGGAGCAAGCCGCCCATCGACATGGCGCTGGCCTCGGTGGAGCCGACAACCGGCTACGTCAAGGCGCTGGTCGGCGGGCGCCAGTTCGACCAGTCGGAGGTGAACATCGCCCTCGGCGGCTGCCCCAAGAAGCGCGACGTGCCCGTCGAGGTGCAGGCCTCGTGCTGGGAGACGCCCACGGTGGAAGGCGGCGGCCTCGGCAAGCAGCCGGGCTCGGCGTTCAAGCCGTTCGTGCTGGCCGCTGCCTACGAGAAGGGCTACGCGCCGAGCAAGGTGTATCCGGCGCCGTCGGCCTTCCGCATCCCCAACTGCAAGCCCCGGCCGCCCAAGGAGGACTGCCTGATCCACAACGCCGAGGGCGGTGGTGGCGGGAGCTCGACCATGAAGAACGCCATGGTGCACTCCATCAACACCGTGTACGCGCAGATCGTGCGCGACGTGGGGTGCAAGGAGACGGGCGAGATGGCCAAGAAGCTCGGCATCACCTCCGCCTGGTACAGCCCTCGCTTCCACTCGTGCGACGGCTCGTACGCGCTGGGCGTCATCGACGTGTCGCCGCTCGACATGGCCTCGGCCTACGGCGTGTTCGCCAACCGTGGGTTGCGGGCGCAGCCCACGCCCGTGCTCATTGTGCGCGACCGCGACGGCAAGGTGCTGGAGGACAACACCAAGCCCAAGGCCGAGCGGGTGATCGACGAGGCGGTGGCCGACAACGTGACCGACGCGCTGCGCGGCGTGATCGGCAGCGGCACCGGCACCAGGGCGAACATCGGACGCCCCGCCGCGGGCAAGACCGGCACCGGCCAGAACTACACCAACGCCTGGTTCGTGGGGTACGCGCCGACCCTCTCCACCGCGGTGTGGATGGGCGACCGCACAAGCCAGTCCACCAGGCTGCTCAACATCCGCGGTCCGTACGGCGTGGTCTCACGCGTGTTCGGCGGCACCATCCCGGCCGACACGTGGAAGCGGTTCATGAGTGCGGCGCTCCGCGAGGTGCCCGTCACGGAGTTCTCCGAGCCCGCCCCGATCAAGCCGTTGGCCGACGCCGTCAAGCGCCGGGCCCGGCAGGGCTTCGACCCGGGCAGCCGGCGCTCGCTGGTCGACACCGGCGACGGCGGCCCCTACGAGGTGGTGCCGCCCGATCCCACCGTCGACCCGCCCGTCACCACCCCGCCGGAGCCCGAGGAGGACGACGACGACGGCCCACCCGGCGGCGGCGGCGGGCCCAGGCCGCCACCCTCCTCCACGACCACCAGCTCCTCGACCACCTCGTCGACCGCCCTGCTCCCGTAGCCCTCTCGGTTCTGGGCACGGTTCCCCGCGCTATGCGCGGAAGAGCGTGCCCAGAACGGGGTTGCCCTCGGCCCAGTGGTCGGCCACGTACTCGGCCTGGGCCTCGGCGTTGAAGTCGGGCCACGCCTTGCCCCGGGCCAGCTCGGCCCGCCAGTCGTAGGCGCCCTTGCCGAGCCGGCGTTGGGCCATGAGCGCGTCGTACGCGTACCGAGGGCCGAGGTGCTGGTACTGCCACACGTGCACGGCCTCGTGCACCAGGAGCTTGGGCGACGTGCGGCCCTTGAGGTAGATCGTGTTGCCGAGGGTGAACGGCCGGTCGTTGACGTCGAACACGCCGGCGGGCCCGGGCACCACCCGCACCCGGTCGAGGGCCACCGAGCCGCGGAACACGGCCTCCAGCAGCGCGACCTCGTCGTCGGCCAGCGGCCGGGCCTCGTGACGTTGCAGGCGGGCGACCAGTCGGCCGAGCCACACCACCACGGCCCCTGCCACCCGCGCCCACATGTCAGGGCGCGGGCGGTGGCGCCGGTTGCGGAGCGGTGCGCCCGCCCGCGGCATTGGGCTCGCCCGACGGGCAGCGGAGGATGCGGTCGCACACCATGCGCACGGGCGGGGAGAAGTAGACGCCTTCGGCCCTGAAGCCGAGCGGGGAGTACGCAATCGACGACACGCCCAGCACCCTGCCCTCGGAGTTGACCAGCGGGCCGCCGCGGAAGTGGGCGCCGACGGCGGCGTCGCTCTGGATGCCGTTGGCCGACACGTCGGCCACGAACCCCTGCGTGATGGCCCCGCCCGCGCCGCCCAGCCCCGACACCGCGAAGACGCGCTCGCCCGTCTTGAGCGGCGGGTCGCGAGGGGCGAAGTCGAGCTTGGGGACGTTGCCCTTGCCCATGACGAGCAGTGCCAGGTCGCGGTCGGCCTGCCACGTCCACACGGTGACGCGCTGCTCCTCGTCGCCTCGTCGAACCACCACCGGCGGGCCGGGGGAGAATGTGGCGGCTCGCACCACGGCGTAGGACGTGACGAGCAGCGTCTCGTCCGAATCGGACGCCAACGCGAAGGCCGATCCCACGGAGGGCTGACCCGCTTCGTCGAGCGTGCGCACGAACCACACGGCCTCCGACACCTTCTTCAGGATGTCCTCGAGCGTCTGGCCCTCGGCGCGGATCTCCTTGAGGGGCTCGAGCTCCTTCTGGATCTCGGAACGGGCGTTCTCCTGCTCGGCCTCGATGGTGTCGATGGCGGTCTTGAACCGCTCGTCGAACCCCTGGACGAACGTCTCCACCGTCTTGGCCGTGTCGTCCTTCTTGAACTCGTAGTACGAGTAGAACGCCACGCCGCTCGACGCCGCGCCGATGGCGAAGGCGAGGATCAGCATCGCCATGCCCAACACCGTTCGGGGGACGAGCCGCTCGCGCCAGGGTGGCGGCGTGAGCTGCTCGGGGCCGTCGGAGGGCGGCATCGGGCGAAGGGTAGTCGGCGGGTAGGGTGGCTTTGTGCTCGGGGTACTGGCCCTTCTCTTCCTGGTGGTGCCCTTCGTCGAGCTGTTCGTGCTGCTCCAGGTGGGCCAAGCCATCGGCGTCCTCGACACCGTCGCCCTGCTCGTCCTCGTGAGCGTGGTGGGGGCGTGGCTGGTCAAGCGCGAAGGCCTGAGCGTGCTGCGTCGGGCCCAGGAGCGGGTGGCGGCGGGCGCGGTGCCGGGTCGGGAGCTGGTCGACGGCGTGCTCATCCTGTTCGCGGGCGCCCTGCTCCTCACGCCCGGCTTCCTCACCGACGTCGTCGGCATCCTGCTCCTGCTGCCGCCGGTGCGCGCCGCGCTCCGGAGCAGCACCGTGCGATGGCTGCGTCGTCGGGCCACCGTCGTCCGCTACCGATGAGCCGGCTGCTGCTGTCGTGACCGAGGTCGAGCTCCGCGACGCGGCCACCGTGATGCTCGTCCGCGACGGCGACGACGGCCGCATGGAAGTGTTCATGCTGCGCCGCAACCTCAATTCCGACTTCGTGGGCGGGGCCTACGTCTTCCCCGGCGGCGCCGTCGACGAGGCCGACCGCCACGCCGACCTCGAAGCCGTGTGCGCGGGCCGCTCCGACGACCAAGCCAGCGCGCTGCTCGGCATCGACCGCGGCGGGCTGGCGTTCTGGGTGGCGGCCGTGCGCGAGTGCTTCGAGGAGGCGGGCGTGCTGCTCGCCTACGGGCGCGACGGACAGGTGATCTCCTTCGCCGACGACGAGACCGCCCGCCGCTTCCACGAGCACCGCCAAGCGGTCGACACCGGCGGCCGGCGCCTGCTGGAGGTGTGCGACGTCGAAGGCCTGCGCCTGGCGGTCGACCGCATCCACTACTTCAGCCACTGGATCACGCCCGTCGGCCCGCCCCGTCGCTACGACACCCGGTTCTTCGTGGCCGCTGCCCCACCCGAGCAGGTGCCGTTGCACGACGACCGGGAGACGATCGCCCACCTCTGGGTGAACCCGACCGACGCGTTGGGCCGCCACCGGGCGGGCGAGCTCGACTTGATCTTCCCGACGATCAAGAACCTCGAGGCGATCACCCGCTTCGACAAGAGCGCCGAGTTGCTCGACGCGGCCGCCGCCGTGGAGCAGGTGCCCACCATCCTGCCCCGCATCACCTCCGACGCCCACGGCGTGCGCATCCTGCTGCCCGGCGATGCCGGTTACGAGGAGGCGGCCGACGCCCCGCCCGTCGCGGGCATCCCCCTGCCCGGCCGGCCCGGCGGCCCCACCCGCCCCGCATGACGTCGATCCCCGTTCCGTTCTGGTGGGGGAAATCGACAGCCGGCCGTCTGTTTCCCCCACCAGAAGCGGGGGTGGGATGACCGTCGAGCAGGTCAGCCCCCTCGTGCGCAAGGTGCTGGCGCCCAACCCCGGCCTCATGACGGGGCCGGGCACGAACACCTACCTGGTCGGCCGCGACGAGGTCGCCGTGATCGACCCCGGCCCCGACGACAGCGACGAGCACCTCGACGAGGTCGCCGCCGCAGGCGGCGGGCGCATCCGCTGGGTCCTCGTCACCCACACGCACCCCGACCACGCCCCGGGCGCCGCCGGGTTGAAGCAGCGCACCGGCGCCGAGCTCCTCGGCTTCGACGAGCGCGACGGCTTCGTGCCCGACACCGCCATCGGCGACGGGTGGGCGCTGGAGGCGTCGGGCTTCCGGCTGGAGGCCATCCACACGCCCGGGCACGCCTCGAACCACCTCTGCTACCGCCTGGCGGGCGAGCGCCTGCTGTTCTCCGGCGACCACATCATGAGCGGCTCCACCGTCGTGATCGCCCCACCCGACGGTGACATGGCGGCCTACCTGGCCGCCCTCGAACGGGTCCGGAGCCTCGACGTGGAGGGCGTGGCGCCCGGGCACGGACCCTTCATCGACGACCCTCGCGCCGTCATCGACCACTACCTCGAGCACCGCCGGGCGCGCGAGGAGGCGATCGCCGCCGCGCTGGCGGAGGCGACCTCGGCGCGGGTCGAGGAGTTGGTCGAAGCCGTCTACACCGACGTGCCCGATGTGCTGCACCCGATCGCCCGGTGGTCGGTTTGGGCCCACCTGCGCAAGTTGGCCGCCGAGGGCCGGGCCTGCTCGAACGACCCCGATGACGTCACCGCGGCGTGGAGCGTGAGTCGGCCGAGCCCGGGGTAGGGCAAGCGACCGGGCCCGTCGAATTCCTGAGGAAGTGATGGCCGACCGCGACCTGGGAAACCGCCCGCTTCTCACGCTCTCGGAGGCGGCCGACTACCTCAACGTCTCCGTCGACGCCGTGCGGTCGCTGGCCGACGCGGGCTACCTGCGCGCCCTCTCGAACGGCCACGGCAGCGGGTTCCCGCTCGTCGACCTCAAGGCGTTCCTGGCCCGCAACGCCGACAACGGCTCGGGCAACCTCCTCGCCTTCGACGCCGACGCCGCCGACCCCCAGGCCCTGCTCGAAGCGCTCGACGCCAGCGCCGAGGAGATGGCCCGTCGGTCCTACGAGATCTTCGCGGGCGTCTTCCCGGAGGCGGCCGATTGGACCGACGACGAGGTGGAGCGCTTCGTCGAGCAGTCGCGCGGCCGGTTCGAGGCCATCCTCGCCGTCACCGGCCAGGGGGTGGAGGTCGACGAGGCGCTGGTCGGCGACTTGCAGGAGGTGGGCGCCAGCGCCGCGTGGGAAGGCTCGCCGCTGCCGCAGCTGCTCGTCATCCTGCGCATCTCCCGCGACCTCGTGGTGCAGACGGCCGTCGAGCTGGCCGAGTCACGCGGCCACCACTGGGGCGTGGCCCTCTCGCTCCTCCTCACCCGCGTGCTGCCGGCCATGGACCGGCTCACCGACTCGTTGGCCCAGGGCTACTGGGCTGCCGTGGTCGGCCGCGAGGAAGAGCGCAAGGCGCGCTACGAGCATGTCGTCGAGCACTCGTCCGACGGCGTGTACGAGGTCGACCTCGAGGGCTGCATCCAGTACGCCAACCCGTCACTCGCCCCCATCCTCGGCCGCCGGCTGGAGGACCTCGAAGGGGCGATGCTGAGCGACGTGCTCCTTCCGCTCGATCCGGCGGTGTCGGTCGCCGACCTCATCAGCCCCGACGCCGAGCACGCCTCGCCGGTGCAGCTCGAGGTGCTGCGCCTCGACGGCGTGCGGCGCGTGCTCGACGTCCGCACGCACCCGCGCACAGTCGACGGCGAGCTCACGGGGTTTCAGGCGGTCGTCCGCGACGTCACCACCGCCCACGACCTCGAGGCGGACAAGAACGAGTTCCTGCGCCTCGTCACCAACGACCTGCGCACGCCGCTCACGATGATCCTCGGCCTGGGGGCCACCCTCGAGTCCCACAGCGAGGAGCTGCCGCCCGAGCGCATCCGCCGCATGGGCGGCTCCATCCGCGGGCAGGCGGAGCGCATCGCCCGCCTGGCCGACGACCTCTACGACATGAGCCGCCTGGAGTCCAACGAGCTGCTGCTGGCGCCTCGGCCCGTCGACCTGGCGCAGGTGGTCGACGCCGCGCTGGCCTCGGTGGGCAACAGCTCCGACGTGCGCGTGGCCGTGCCCGACGGCGTGACAGTGCTGGCCGACGCCCGCCGGCTGGAGCAGGTCGTGGCCAACCTGGTGGAGAACGCCCTCGAGCACGGCGCCGAGCCGGTGACCGTGGAGCTGGTGGCGCTCGACGACGTGAGCATCGAGGTGGCCGTCACCGACTCGGGCGAGGGCGTGCCGCCCACGCTGGTGCCCACCCTGTTCAGCCGCCTGCGCACGTTGAGCCGGCCCAACCGCGACCGGTCGCGGGGCACCGGGCTCGGGCTGTCGCTCGTGAAGGGCCTGATCGAGGCGATGGGCGGCCGGGTCTGGTACGAGCGGGCCGACGAAGGCGGCGCCTCCTTCCACCTCACGCTCCCCACGCCGCGGCGGCGCCGCAGCGAGCCCGGAATCACCCTGTCGTAGCCGCAGCCCCCGGCTACCGTCGGGCGTCATGCCGACGACGGTCGCCACCGGCACGATCCTCGACGCCACCGGCGTGCGCAAGACGTACCGCACCGGCGCGGAGACGGTCGAGGCACTGAAGGGCGTCGACCTGTCGGTGCCCGCGGGCCAGTTCGTGGCGGTCATGGGGCCGTCGGGCTCGGGCAAGACCACGCTCCTCAACTGCCTGTCGGGCCTCGACGACATCGACGCCGGCCGGGTGCTGGTCGACGGCGAGAGCATCCACGAGATGACCGACGCCAAGCGCACCCGGCACCGGGCGAGCGCCATGGGCTTCGTGTTCCAGGCGTTCAACCTCATCCCGGTCTTCACCGCCACGGAGAACGTGGAGCTGCCGCTGCTGCTGGCGGGAGCCGACCCCAAGGCGGCGCGCACCGCGGCCCAGGAGACGCTGGCCCGCGTCGGCTTGGGCCATCGCCTCAACCACCGGCCCACGGAGCTGTCGGGCGGCGAGCAGCAGCGGGTCACGGTGGCGCGGGCGCTGGCGGGCCGGCCTCGCATCGTGTGGGCCGACGAGCCCACCGGCAACCTCGACTCCGAGACCGCCGCGTCGGTGCTCTCGCTGCTGCGCGACCTGCACGCCGAGGGTCTGACGCTGATCCTCGTCACCCACGACGAGGTCATCGGCGCCTCGGCGGAGCGTCGGGTCGTGGTCCGCGACGGAGCGATCGTCGCCGACGACCTGCAGTGACGAGCGCGCTCGCCGTCGCCGTCGCCGTCCTCCTCTCGGCCGGGCTGCTGGCCGTGGGCGCCCTGCCGGTGGCGGTGGCGGCGCTGTCGCTGCCGTTCGCCTTCGTGCTGGCCCGTCGGCCGGTGCTTCGGCGCCTGGCCGTGCGCAACGCCGCCCGCCGCCCGCGTGAGACGGTGCTCGTGCTGCTCGGCTCCATGCTCGGCACCGCCATCATCACCGGCTCGTTCATCGTCGGCGACACGCTCGACTCGTCGCTGCGGCGGTCGGCCTTCACGCAGCTGGGGCCGGTCGACGAGCTCGTGTCCGCCACCGATCCGGCCCGAGCCGCCGCCGTGGAGCAGGCGCTCGGCACGTTGCCCGCGGGCTTGGTCGACGGCCTGCTGCCGGTCACCACGCTCGACGCCGCGGTGGCGACGGCCGGCCCGGCCCCGCGGGCCGAGCCGGAGGCGGCGATCATCGAGGTCGACTTCGAGCGGGCTCGCCGGTTCGGAGGCGACCCCGGGGCCACCGGCATCTCCGGCCCCACGCCGGGGCTGCAGGAGGCAGTGGTGGGGCGCGACCTGGCCCGCACGCTCGGCGTGCGCCCCGGCGAGGAGGTCGACGTGCACGTGTACGGCACGTCGCTGCGCCTCCGGGTGGCAGGCGTGCTGCCACGCACCGGCGTGGCCGGGCTGCACGTGGGCTTCGGCAGCGAGTCGCCCAACCTCTTCGTGGCCCCGGGCACGCTGCAACGGCTCTCGGCCGCCGCGCCCGTGAAGGCGGCCCCGCCCCGGTTCTACGTGGCGGTGTCGAACGAGGGGGGCGTGCTGGAGGGCGCCACCCGCACCGCCGAGGTGACACGAGCGATCGAGCAGGCGCTCGGCGACGACCGCACCAACGTGCTCGAGGCCAAGCAGGACGTGCTCGACGTGGCCGAGGAGTCGGGGGACCAGTTCACGCAGCTGTTCGGCGGGATCGGCTTCTTCAGCGTGCTGGCGGGCGTGGTGCTCCTGGTGAACATCTTCGTGATGCTGGCCCAGGAGCGGAAGACGGAGCTGGGCATGCTGCGGGCCGTCGGCCTCCGACGGGCGGGCCTGGTCGGCTCGTTCTCGGTGGAGGGTTGGCTGTACGCGCTGGGCTCGGCGGCACTGGGCACGGTGGCGGGACTCGGGGTGGGCCGCGTGATCGTGGTGGTGGCGGCGGGCATCTTCGGCCAAGGCGACTTCAGCCTGGAGCTGCGCTACGACGCCGAGCTGTCCAGCGTCCAGGCCGGGTTCACGCTCGGCTTCGCCATCTCGTTGTTGACGGTGCTGCTCACGTCCCTCGGCATCGCTCGCCTCAACGTGATCCGTGCCATCCGCGACCTGCCCGACCCCGAGGGCGACCGGCGCCGGCGAGTGGGGGCGGCGGTGGGCGGTTCCCTCCTGGTCGTGGTGGGTGGCGTGGTGGCGAGCGCGGGCGTCTCCGGCGACAACCCCTTCGGCGTCCTCGTGGGCCCGTCGATGGTGGCGGCGGGGCTCGTACCGCTCCTCACGCCCGTGGTGCCCCGGCGCCCGCTCGTGTCCGTCGCCGCAACGGGCGTGCTGCTGTGGGCGATCTTCGCCTTCGAGGTCGTGCCGGACGCCTTCAAGGACGCCGACATCCCGGTCTTCGTGCTCCAAGGGGTGCTCACGACCGCGGCCGCGGTGGCGTTGGTGTCGCGCAACCAGGACGTGGTGGGGGCGGCGCTGCGCCGCCTCGGCGGCGGGTCGCGGTCCACGGCGCTGCGGCTCGGCCTCGCCTACCCGCTGGCCCGCCGGTTCCGCACGGCGATGATCCTCACCATGTACGCCCTGGTGGTGTTCACGCTCACGTTCATCACCACGTTCAGCCACCTGTTCGAGGGGCAGATCGACGACTTCACCCGGGATGTCAGCGGCGGGTTCGCCATCCGCCTCGACTCCAACTCCACCAACCCGGTGCCGCCCGAGGAGGTGCGCCGCATCCCGGGCGTGACCGGAGTGGCCGAGCAGGCCGAGGTGGTCGCCGAGTTCGAGGCTCGGCTCACCGACGGGTTCGAGGCGTGGCCCGCGGCGAGCTTCGACGAGACGTTCGTCGATCGGGGGCCGGTGGCGTTGAGCGAGCGGGCGCCGCAGTACCCCGACGACGAGGCGGCCTACCGGGCCGTGCTGGCCGACCCCAACCTCGCCATCGTGAGCGAGTTCTTCCTGCAGGACGGGGGTGGCGGCCCGCCCGAGCGGCCCATGGAGGTGGGGGAGACGATCACCATGCGCGACCCGCTGTCGGGCCGGACGCGGACCCTGACGATCGCGGCGCAGGCCGAGGCCGGCTTCGGCAACCTGTTGGCGTACGTGTCACGGCCCTCGCTGGAGTCGCTGTTCGGGCCGTCGGCCGTCACCAACCTGTTGTTCGTCGCCACCGAGCCGGGCGTCGACCCGGTGGCACTGGCCGACTCGCTGAACGGGCGGTTCCTGGCGAGCGGCGCCGACGCCCAGGCCTTCCGGGAGATCGTGGAGGAGAACCTGGGCCAGCAGCAGCAGTTCTTCCGGCTCATGCAGGGCTACCTGGCGCTGGGGCTGGTGGTGGGGATCGCCGGGCTGGGCGTGGTGATGATCCGGGCCGTGCGGGAGCGCCGGCGGCAGGTGGGCGTGCTGCGGTCGCTCGGGTTCCCGGCCCGCTCGGTGCGGCGGGCGTTCATCCTGGAGTCGGGCTTCGTGGCGCTGGAGGGCATCGCCATCGGGACGGTGCTGGCCAACGTCACGGCCTGGCGGCTGGTGGCCAACGACACGTTCGGGGGCGACTTGGCGTTCACCGTCCCGTGGGTACAGCTCCTGCTGCTCGTGCTGGGCACGTTCGCCGCCTCGCTGCTGGCCACGCTGGCACCCGCCCAGCAGGCCTCCCGCATCCGCCCCGCCGTCGCCCTCCGCATCGCCGACTGAGCCCGACTGGTGCTGCCGTTCTGGTGGGGGATCAGCGCGCTGT